>JALZIF010000197.1 GCA_030860435.1 Gemmatimonadota bacterium
GGCCATCACACTCTTCCCCTCACCATCTACGTGGAGTGCAATGCCGGCCGACGAGCTCGATCTCATCCAGGGGACCGTGGACGTCCTTATCCTCAAGACGCTCTCGTGGAGGCCGATGCACGGATACGGGGTCTCGCGCTGGATACGCGAACGCACGGATGGCGCGCTGGGGATCGACGACGCCGCGATGTACCAGGCGCTGCACCGTCTCGAGCGGCGCGGCTGGATCGAGAGCGCGTGGGGGCTCTCCGAGAACAACAGGCGGGCGAAGTTCTACCAGCTCACCTCGGCGGGTCGCAAGCAGCTCCATGCGAAGGCAACCACATGGCGCCGCTACGCCGAGGCGGTTTTCAAGGTGCTCGAGACCGCATAGCGAGGACGTTGCACTATGCCGCGCATTCCGGGAATACGCCCGCTCTTCCGCTTTCCGCGGCGCGCGCACGACCAGATAGAGAATGACGTGGACGATGAGCTGCGCTTCCATCTGGAAATGCGCACACGCGAGCTCATCGCCGGTGGAATGGCGCCCGACGCAGCACGCGACGAGGCCCGAGGCGAGTTCGGAGACATCGAGTACACGAGGCGATATCTCCGCGACGCCGACAGTCGAGCCGAGACGCGCGAGCGGCGCTCCGAGCTGCTTGGAGATGCGGTCCAGGACGCGCGGTTCGCGGTGCGCCAACTGCGCGGGAATCCCGGCTTCACGGCGGCAGTCATCCTCACGCTCGCGATTGGCATTGGTGCGACGACCGCGATCTTCGGTGTGGTCGACGGCGTACTGCTCGAGCCGCTGCCCTACACCGACGCGGACCGCGTCGTGGTGCTCTGGCAGAATAATCGGGCAGCCGGAAACGATCGTGACCTCGTCTCGCCCGCCAACTTCCTCGACTGGCGTGAGCGCGCCACCGCATTTACAGACATGGCTGCTATGCGGCGGTACGGCCTCGATTTCACGGGGCGCGAAGGTCCGGAGTCGGTCGACACATGGCTCGTGTCGGATGGATTCTTCCGCGTTCTCGGAACGCCTGCGCATCTCGGACGCACGCTCCGTTCGGAGGACCACGTCGAGGGGCGGGATCGGGTCGTGGTGCTGGCCTTTGCCGCCTGGCAACGTCGCTTCGGAGGAGATCCGCAGCTCGTTGGCCGCACCATCCCCCTGGATGGCGAACCGTACACGGTGGTCGGGGTCATGCCGGCCGATCTCGAGATGGCTGGCGGCGGCGAGCTCTGGTCACCGCTCGTGATGGGCGACGCCGAGCGTCAGAGGCGCGCGTCGACGTATCTCAGTGTTGTTGCCCGGCTGCGGCCGGGCGCCACAGCAGAGCGAGCGAGCGCCGAGCTCGCGACGATCGCCGAACGTCTGTCTCACGAGCATCCGCGAGCGAACGGGGCTGTAGGCATTTCCATGGTGCCTCTTGCTGACCATCTCCTCGGCGAGGCACGCCCAGCGCTTCTCACGCTGCTCGGCGCGGTAGCGTTGCTTCTGCTGATCGCCTGTGCCAACGTGGCCAATCTCCTCCTCGCCCGTGCGGTCAAGCGGGAGCGCGAATTTGCAATCCGTGCCTCGCTCGGAGCGGGACGTGGCAGGGTGATTCGCCAGCTTCTTGCCGAGAGCGCGCTGCTGGCGCTGCTCGGTGGAATGGCTGGCGTCGTGATCGTGTACTGGGGAATCGATGCGATCCGAGCGCTCGCCCCGAGTGAGATTCCCCGGATCGAGACGCTCGCGATCGACATTCGCCTGCTCGGCTTCGCGCTCGCCGTGTCGCTCGGGACCGCATTGCTGCTCGGCCTCGCACCGGCGCTTCGAATGTCGTTGCCCGAGTTGCATTCTGGCCTACGGAGCAGCGGCCGCTCGGCGGGCACCGGGCGCTCTCAGTTCCGCCTGCGGAGCGCACTCGTGGTGAGCCAGTTAGCACTCGCCATCGTGCTGCTCACCGGGGCCGGGCTGCTCGCGCGCAGCTTCCTGTCGCTGGTGCGGGTTGAACGTGGTTACGGGACCGAGCGCGTTCTCGCGCTCACGGTTCAGGCCTGGGGGAATCACGGCTACGACACCCCCGAGAAGCGTGCGCTCTTCGTGCGCCAGGCGGTGGAACGGCTCGCCGCCATTCCTGGGGTACGTTTCGCCGGGATGACCTCCTCGCTCCCACTCTCCGCCCCCATCTCCGCAAACGACGCATCGATCGTGATCGAAGGCCACGATCGCCCTGAAGAGGGACACGAGCCGACAGTCGACGCGGCGGCTGCGACGGCGGGCTATTTCGAGTCACTCGGAATCGCGCTGCGCGCCGGGCGACTGTTCGGGCCATCCGACGATGCAGGGAGTGTCCCGGTGATGCTGATTAACGAATCCATGGCGCGACGCTTCTGGCCTAACGATAGTCCGCTGGGAAAGCGTGCGGCCGTGAGCTTCGCAGGCTCGCCGATCACGCGTGAGATCATCGGCGTTGTCGGCGACGTTCGGCACGCCGGCCTGGATCAGGAGCCGCGGCCGGCTCTGTTCATTCCGCATGCACAATCGCCAGGGGGTGGGATAACGTTCGCGCTAAGGACGACCGGCGATCCGCTCAGCGTCCTGCAAGCCGCGAAGGAGGCGGTCTGGTCGCTCAACAAGTTACTTCCCTTCGATGCCGCCACGACTCTCGACGAGCTTCTCGCCGAATCGCTCCGCGAACGTCGCTTCAACCTCTTCCTGCTCGGAACGTTCTCGGTTACCGCGCTCATCCTCGCGGCGATCGGCATCTATGGCGTGATCAGCCACGCCACGGGCGAGCGTACGCATGAGATCGGGCTGCGCATGGCGTTGGGCGCGCGGACGAACGACGTCCTTCGCATGGTTCTCCGGCAGGGGATGACGCTCGCGCTCGTCGGAGTGATCGTGGGCGTGCTGGGAGCGCTGGGACTGACCGGCCTTCTCCGCGGCATGCTCTTCGGTGTGACGCCGTTCGACGTACCCACGTTCGCCGGCTTGAGCGCGCTCGTGCTCGCGGTCGCGACGGTCGCATGCTATCTCCCGGCGCGTCGCGCGGCGCGGGTCGATCCCGTGGAAGCGCTCAGGAACCAGTAGGCACCGCCACCACTTCGCGTGGAGCCTACACCGACGTCACGCGTCGCATTCGTGTCGCTGGTAATTGAGTTACGGTCCGCTAGTATCCGTCATGAGGCTACCGACCCGCTTCGCGTTCCTCGCGCGAAGTGAAGCCAACGCACGGTCAATTCGCTCCGGAACTAAGAGATTGTCGGCGATGGCGGCGACCTCCTCCGCGTCGCGCCACGCTGCCTCGAGCGCGCCAAGCTCGCCCTCGATGGCACGACGTTCGTCCTCCTCGTGAAGCGCCATCTCAATAGCGAGTCGTCTTTCAGGCATGAGGTCGCTGATGGGCGCGTCTCCGCGTGACGCTCGGGAGAGCAGTTCTTGCTCTCCTCCGTAGCGCTCGAGCCAGGCCACGGCGTCCCGTACCCGCTCGGCAGATGCGCCAGCCCAGTTGAGCCTAACGAGGATGAGACTGAGGGTGCGGCGCGCCTCCTCGGCTCCCAGCGAGAGCTCGCCCGATTGATGTGAGACGAGCAGGCGCCAAGGCTCACCGTCGGGGCTCGGCGTGACCCGCGTGTGAGCCATGTCGTGCAACGTGAGATCGTAGAAAGGCCGACCACGGTGCGGGAGGCGGAGCAGCACGTGACGTTGCTCGAAATGCTTCCACAGCGATCCGCCGTGGGTGAACGCCAGCCAGGCAACGCCGCCAAACACGCCCGCGGCCGCGCCAGCCGCGAGGAGAACGGCGCCAGTTGCGGCCGCGCCGCCTACGAGGACGGCAGCACGCAAGCGCCGACGGTAAAGGCGCGGCCCATAGCGCCACGCGGCCAGTTCGGGACGCTGTGGCCTACCAACACGTACCAGGTCGAGGCCGTCGGCAAGACGCGCTAATCCGATGTTCTCGGTTGACACGCGCAGTCTCGTAGCTCGGAAGCGGCGTTCGCACTCTTCTACGGCTTCCCAGCGCTCCTCGAGCGGCGTCAAGTTCCAGCGCTCGCACCGCCGGCAGACCACCCAGAGGCGCCCACGGTCGGCGTCGAATGCCAGACGGCGGCCAAAGGGGAAGTGCTCGATCGACTCGTTATGGCCGAGGGCGCTGAAGCAGAACGTGCAAGTCGTGTACATCGGTGACTCGGTGCCGCATAACGCCGCGCTCAACTGCAAACGATCTTCCGAAAGGCGCGCACGGGGTGGACCGCGCGCCTCATTCTCCATAATACACTGGGGCTCACCTGGGCGCGCTATCGCCACCGTCCAGCCCACAACCATGAAAGTGGGGAAACGGCCTGGACATGATGAATAGGATGCACAGGATGAAAATGAACGGCAGGAGCCCCTGCCGTCGCACGGCGCCGAGTCGCCCGCAGGGGGCTCTCACATCCTGTTCATCCTGTTCATCCTGTTCATCCTGTCCGGCTGTTCCCGGGTCAGCCAAACGCTCGCAGACTCAGCGCCTGCTCGTTCCACTCGAGTAGCACCCGACCCGCCCCGACCCACGCCTCACTATAGCCTGCCACGCCGCTTCAAGTCCCTGACGACGCCAGCAAACGCGAGACTGGGCTCGGCCACGCACTCCTCAAAGGCGGCGAGGTCCTCGCTGTCCTCCGCGAAGCTGTGCCGCACAGCAGCATTCACTAAGTCGGAGAGTGAGCGATCAGTTTCCGCCGCCTTCACCCTGAGCGCTTTGTGGAGGCTGGGATCGAAATACACAGTGGGCCGCTTTGGGACTCGCTTCTGGGTGGCCATAGCTCGAACACAGCGTTGTAGCGTCATGATCAAAGCGTCGCAGCGGCCCACACAGCCCACCGACCGTTGCATCGCGCAGCCGCCGTATCGGTTCGCGCCGCCGGCGGCACATGATTGATTGGCCTACAGGTGAACACCGGGGGCCGGGCGTTCGCGCGCCCGGCCCCCGAATGGCCCCAACCATTTCGCCGAGCTCGATGAGGCGCGCGCACTCCTGCTCGCTAGACCAGACCTACCCGGCGCCCTACGGTACGATCCGCAATACCTGTCCGACGTTTTCCAGGTTGCCGTTGTCCGACACGTATACCGCGCCATCCGGACCGACGAGCACGCCCGTCGCATGAAAGAGCGCTGTGGTGACCGTGGTGCGATCACCGTTGGGCGCGACGTGAATGAGTGCGCCCGGGCCACCGAAAAATGGCGCGCTCGCATACTGAACCACGTACAGACTTCCGTCCGGTCCCCAGTCGAAATCGGTGATCTGCGTGAACCCTTCCGCATACACCTGCGGCGCCGCGCCCGGCACAACGCGGTAGATCTTAGCCGCGCCCGGCAGAAACGGCACGCCCGACAACGTGCTCACATAGAGCGCGCCGTCAGGGCCGCGAGTGACCTCGGTCGGCACCGCTTCCGACTCCACGAACGGGGGATTGAACGGTCCGGGTGGAACGGGAGTGGGCGGGAAGGTCGCGACGAGTGAGACTTTCCCCGAAGTCGTTACTTCCACGAGCGAGTTGCCACCGGCATCCGCCACGTACTGGCGGTTAGGTACAGCGAGGAGGCCGAAAGGGTTGGAGTCCAAGTGGCCGCCCCCCGGGTTGTGCTCGGCCTCAAAGCCCGCCACGTCGGCCGATACGGACCACTGGCCGTTTCGCCTAATCTTGATGATCGAGCCGAAGAGGTGGCCCAGCTCCCCGAGCGCCGCACGCGCCGCCGGCGCCGCACCCCAGCCGATCGTGACGAAGGCGTTGCCCGGGCCCATGAACGAGATGTCGTTCGGACCGATGATGTCGCCGGCGATGGGGTTGAACACGGATGGAAGTCCGGACAAGATGCGCTCCTGGTGGGAACCCAATAGCCGCGAGATGGATCCGGTGCCGCTATAGCAGTTGGTCCCCCGAGCGACGGGGGCGCAGGGGCCGGGAGCGACTGTCGTCCCGGCCTCGGCGACGTACAACGCCCCGCCGGGCCCCCACGCGAGGCCGCGCGGGCTGTTGAGGCCACTCATCACCGTGTCGATGCTCGCCGCAGTGACGAGTGCCCTTCCGGATTCATCCGGCAGTTGGGTCGACGGTTGCAGCGGATGGTTGTCGGCGCAGGCCGCGAGGACAAGCAGCGGCGCCATGAGGAAGCGGGACCTGCGCATGGGGCTCCGGAATGAGGGGTGGGTGATCGAACCTCTACTTGTAACGCGCATGTTCGGGGAGAATGGTGCCAATGCCCATCCTTCCCATGAATCTTCACGTAGTTTCTCGGCCTGCTACGCCTCCCTCCTCAACCAGCACCGCTTCACTCAGACCAAGTTCCTGAAGGATCTGCCGCAGCTCCATCGCGAGACCTACAGCAGAGTCGCTGTTCACGGTCACGGCGAACTCCACGCCAATCTTAAGCTCGGTGCCTGACCGCAGCTTCGGCAGAATCTTCGTCCCGAGGCGGTTCCACACCTCTGGCGGAACCGTTCCGACGAGACGCAGCATTCTCGTCGTCGCGGCGCCCGCCGGCGCGGGTGTCAATGTCGGACCAGGCGCTGGAAGGACGGTAGTCGCGGCGGTCGGCTGCGGCTCTGGGACTGCCGCAGGCACGGCAGGCAAACCGCTCTTAAGCGCTTCCGCTGTCGCTTTCCTTAGCAGGAACACCCCCGCCTCGAAAGCGACCTCGTCGGGCGCGATGAGGTCCTGGAACCACACGCGATCGTAGCTTCCCTCGCTCGTCTTGCCCGACGCGAGGCCGAAGTCGCCCTGACTCACGAACGCGACAATTTTGCTCTTAAGAATCGCGTCAGGATCGACCAGGCGAGTGAGAGAGCCGTTGAGAAAGCTCTGACGCAGGCTCGCCAACGGCCAAGCGCCGGAGTCCTTGAGCGCCGGCGGCCAGTTGCGGTCGATGTAGCCGGAGCCTACCGACTCGTTGAGCAGCGCCTCGGATTTGAGGGCGGCGATGACGCGGCCGCAAAGGGTTTCGCCGCTCGAGGAGTGTCCGGCGCCCAGGTCGATCGCCTTCATGCCGTCCGCCTCCTGCCCGTCCGCAACCACCGCGAAGCGATAGCCTCCCCAGACTTCGTCCTTCGAGATCCCCTCGGACTCCCTGACCTTTGATTGAAGCTCGGCACGGTCGTTCTTCTCGAACTCACCGCCGAGCGTGCCGTCGGCGACCTCGCGCGCCACGCGCCTCCAGGCGAGCATCAGCTCCACCTTCTCGCGCAGGTCGCGGCCGGGCTTCTTGAGGCACCAGACGAGCGCACCCGGATAGAGTCGCGGCGACTTTCCGCGCTGGCGTGTCCACTCTGCTAGTTGGGCGCGCAGCGAGCCGGCGCCCGACCATTCGACATCGGGATCGGCCACAATGAGCGTTAGGCGCGGTGTGTCCGGTATCTCCGCCCCGTCGCTCGGAAACGGCACGACGGGAATGCTCGCCCCGCGCCGGAACTCTTCCTCGACGAGCTTCCGCAGTGCCGGGTTGACCTCGGTCTCCACATCGAGAGACGCGCGGCGATCGCTCACCACCTTTTTCAGCGTTGGTTGGTAGCCGATCCGGTAGCCGTCCGAGCCCGATTTGCGGACGAAGTAGCAGCGGTCCTCGAGGGCCGATGCCGCGATGTCGATGGACGTGGTGTCGACCTCCGGTTCACCGAGGGCGAAGCGTAGCTCCGGGAGATGTGCAAGCTTGTCCGTCTGGCCTCCGATGACTCGAAGAGGATCGCGGTGCCGACGCGCCGGTGGATCTCGCGCAGCGGCCCCTTGGTATCGGCATCGAGCGCCTTCGCGTGTGCCTGCTCCCCCGCGATGTCGGCGTCGATCGCCGCGACGAGCCGTGACTCGCCAAGCTGGCCGAGCACGACGCCCCGGAACCCGGATTCGCCGAGTGGTGCCGAGCCGAGCGTGATGAGCGGCTCCGTGCGCGCCTTGCGGAAGGCGTCCTGCGCCGCGATCGAGATCCACTGAGCCAACATCGCCAGCGTCCCACGCGTCTGCTGGTACTGTGGGAGCGCCTGCCACTTGCGCTGGAAGACCGAGAGTGTCGCGGGGTGGAACGGATAGCAGGCCTCGAAGCGGCGCTGAAGGAACTCGCGTGCTTTGGCTTCGGTCGCCGCCGAGTCAACTGCGGTCCACTCGGGTGGGAGCTGTGCCCGCCGCTCGAAGCACCAGTCACCGAAGGCCTTGGCGACGTTCCTGCGAATCTTCTCGCTCCCGAGGTCCTGAAATAGACGCCGCCTGACGACCTCGCTGATCTCCGTCTCGTCATTCGCGATCAGGTCCTTTGCAACGCGCCGGACTACTTTCGAGATCCTGTCTTGCCACTCCTGGTCCCACGCCGTCATCTCGACCTGGCTGCGCGGCAGACTGATCACCGCTGCGCCGTGCGTCGTGCCGGTCGTGGCGACCGTAGGGTTCTGGATAAAGGCGTGAAACGGCTCCGCCATCCCGCGGTGGCGGTTCAGGAAGTTGAGGACCTCGTCGAAGCAGCAGCACCGGGGCGTCCGCTGCCCTGAACACGCGCGCGATGGCCTCGGTGCCGGGCGGCGTGGTCTTCGCCGCGGTGCCAAGCGCCTCGACCCCTTTATCACCGGCGAGTTGGCGGGCGACATCGATCCACGGGTTCTCGCGTCCCTCGCGCGGGTCCCAGGCATTGCCGACGAAGACTGCCACGCGCGCTCTCGGGATAGAGGCGACGCCTGCCTCACTTATCAGATCTTGCACGCCAGGGAACCCGGCCGCCGACTTACCGTTGGTCGCCAGGTGGTAGAGCGTGGCCAGCGTATGCGTCTTGCCCCCTCCAAACTGTGTGATGAGGGTGAGCACCGGCGCGCTGTTCTCCGTCTTGCCCGAGAGCCGGCGCAGGACCATGCCCGCGTGCTCGCGCAATGCGCGCGTGAGGCAGGTGCGCGCGAAGAACTGCGCCGGGATGCGATAGTCTTCGGGCGCGGTCCCGGCCACTACCTGCTCGAGGGCGATCGCGAACTCGTCCGGGTTGAACGAGCGGCCTTCGCGGACTTCCTTGCGCGGCGTCGCGATCTTGTACCAGGGCTCCATGGTCACGATGTGCCCTCATGTGAGCCGAACTCGGCAGGCAGGTGTTGGAGCACAGCCTGCTCGACGCGACCTGCAATCGCCACCGCCGCGCGCGCCTGCTCGCGGCTTGGCTCCGATAGTCGGCAGGGTAACGCATCGCGACGCCATAGGGAGTCAACACGAATTCGCGCTTGACCTCTTCAGGCGGCTTCATAGATCACCTTCCCATGTCGTGCCGCCGGCCAGGCGATCCCGCCGATGACGCCCCGAGTCTCCTCGAACCGATCGCTGCTCATGACAACGACGTCGAACGGGAACGGGAGGCCTGCCAGCGCCTGGCGGATACACAGGGCCTCCTCAGCGTCGACCACGTCCCGACCGAGCACGAGCAGGTCGATGTCGCTGTCGGGCGTCATCTGCCCGGTGGCGGCCGAACCGAAGAGGATGACCTGGTCGGGGCGGCACACCGCGAGGATGCGCTTGACTACCTCGCCGAGGGTGTCGTCGCTCACGCTCGAGCGCGGATTATTGGCGCGTTCATCGCGCATCGCTCAGCCTCATCTTGGCACCGCCCGCAGCATGGCGTCCTGCCAAGCCGCCCACCTCATTCCGTGGTCTGGAACTCGATCTTCCGCCGCCTCGGTCACGCGCCGTGAAGCGTCCAGGATCTCGAGCGACAGAAGGTTCCCCTCGTCGTCATAGTCGAGGATGATTCCCGGTTTGTCCTCATCGCTCTCGGCGACGCGGACGTCTTCCTTGAGAATCACGGTGAGCGTGTCGCTTCTGGGGTCGTACGTGACTTTCATGAGCCTTGCCTCCAATACTTCTCGATCCTGCTCGTCCGATAGACCGTCACAACTTCGGCGGGCCTCCGATCCACGTCGACGAATACCCGAACAAGGTACTCCCTGCCGCTGAAATCGGCACGCGACTGCAGGACGCTTGGGTGGGGTGGTTCCGAAAGGCACCGCCGCACGCCACAACGGACGAAGCAGGACGCTACGGGTACGCCTTCGGAAGCGATATCAGTTGTTCCCAGACATCTGTGACCACGAGCGGCCAGGAAGGGGCCAGGCTTGCGCTAATCCATGCGGCCGCTGACGACAGCTTGCCCGTAGCGACCCGGGGCGTACTTTTTCACTGCACATGATACCTCCACAAGTAGACGCCCATACGCTTGAACTCGGCAACCCCGACCACGAGATCGCGGCGATCGCGGCCCTGATCCGAGCGTAAGTTGTTGCAGTTGCACATCTGGGATCACTTGTCGACCTCTCTGGGTCGGCCGTGCGCCTCGTACAGCTCTCTGAGGAGGATCTGCTCGAGAAAAGCCCAACCGCCAGAAGCGAGGTCGTTGGTGCCGTAACGCCCGAGCAGCTCGGCAAGGCATTGGCTGACGTCAAGCGGTGGCGTGAGGCCAAGCTAGACATTCGCACCGTCCTGGACGCCAGCTACCCGGCCAGCCTGCAGACGATCTTCAACCGGCCGCCACTTCTCTTCATCCAGGGCCGCTGGACCAATCACCTCTTCGGTCAGTCTATTGCCGTGGTCGGGACCCGCCGCGCCTCCGATGCCGGCCGAGAGCAGGCGAGGCTCATCACCCGCGAACTCGTCGAGGCCGGCTTTTCTATCGTCTCGGGACTCGCGCAGGGTATTGATACCGTTGCTCACACCACGGCCCTTGAGAATAGCGGGCCCACGGGCGCCGTGATCGGGACAGGGATCTTCCGCCAGTTCCCGAAGGAGAACGCTGCGCTTGCGAAAGACATCATCGGCGTGGGTGGTGGGATCCTGTCGCAGTTCTTCCCGGAGCAACCTCCCACGAGTTGGACGTTTCCGATGCGGAACATTGTCATGTCGGGGCTCACTCTAGCGACGGTCGTGATCGAGGCTGCCGAGACCTCCGGGGCGCGTCTCCAAGCACGCGTTGCTCTTCAACACGGGCGGACAGTCTTCCTGCTCCGATCGCTCGTGGAAAAGCACGAGTGGGCGCGGCGCTACGTGACGGACGGCGCCTACGGTACCCGAGCCATCGAGATTGCGTCCGCCGGTGAGATCATCCGCCCCTTAGGCGGCGATGTCGCCCTCCAGGAGCTACAGCTGACGGCGTAGTCACGTGTCGAGTGTCGACTACATCTACGCGCAGCACCGGAAGCTACTTGCGAGCGTGCCGCCGACGCTCAGCGGTTTCGTGTGCGACTACTGCCTCGGCCCGATGGACGAAGGGTACACGCACTGTTATGGGTGCAAGGTCCTGTTCCATGATGCTGAGGCGCCGCTGCATTGCGGTGGCGAATAGTCCCCATGTCGAGCGCGCTCAATCCGAGCCCGTGGTACACGCGACTGTCCACGTACAAGCGTGGACAACTGGAGCTTGGTGACCTGATCGTCGCGCTCACATGCCTCTTTCTGCGCGCGCACGAGGGCGAGATCGAGGAACTGCTCGGCGGCCCGATGAGCTACCTGACCATCGTTCCTTCCACCCGCGGGCTCCCATTCGAAGACCAGCCCTTTCGCCGTACGCTCGCGCGGGTTGAGTGGCTGAAGCAGAGGTTGGTGAAGACGCTCGACCACCGCCAGGGCCACGCCGTGGACCGCCGTGACTACACGCCGGACGCATTCCGCGCGGATCCGGCCGCCGTCGGCGAACGAATAGTGCTCCTTGAGGACACCTGGGTGACCGGCGCGAAAGCGATCAGTGCGGCGGGAGCGCTACTCGCCGCCGGCGCCGTCAGCGTTGCGGTTTTCCCGATCGCGCGCGACGTGTCAGCGAGCTTCTGGAAGGAAGAGCACCCGTATCGCCAGGCGATGCGCCTCGAGCACGATTACCGCACCTGGCCGCGTTGACGTAGCGCCTCGCGCCTCCGCACAACGCTCCGTGGCGCCCGCGCAAGCACTCCGGAGGGTCGTCCTAGATAAAGTGGTCAGTCGGTATCGCAAGACGGGAGCGTACGCGGCAGCGTCACGCTGCCGGGACACGACGCAAAGAGCGGTCGAACCTCGTTTAGAGAGGATAGGA
>JALZIF010000214.1 GCA_030860435.1 Gemmatimonadota bacterium
GTGGAACCTCCTGCGCCGCGACGGGGAGCGCCGGCGCGGCCAGGAGCAGCATGACGAGTGCGGTGCGTAGCACGCTATCCTCCTTAGTTGTCCATCGAAGCGTTGGCGACGACGGAGCGAAGGCGCGGGAGAACGTCCCGCTGCTCCAGCGTCCCGGTGATCAGGTCGAGCTCATCGGTCCCTTGCGCCGCGCGGAGCCGAGCGATCTGGGCGAGCACCAACTCGAGGTCGTCGAGCAGGATTCGCAACTCCGGATCGGCTGCGGCCGGGGAATCGAGAAGTAGCCGGGTTGTCGAGAGCAGCTCCCCGGCTTGGCCGACGAAGCGCGTGTTGGCGTGGCCATCGCGCACCTCGGCCGGTAGCGCGATCAGGAGCGCGGCCATCTGTCCGAGGTAGAGGTTGGTTGCGACCTCGTAAGGCGCGTCGGAGGACCGCGGGCCGCCGGCCATAGCCTCCGGACCGGCGACCTCGGATGCTAGACCCCCAACCGCGACCGACGACGCCGCACGGGCGGTGTCCTGGGCGGCCGTGGCGTCGTGTTGCGGGGGGAGCGCGTAGCGTCCGATGGCGACGCCCAACATCACCGCGGCGGCGAGTGCGGCGATGCTGCGTGCCCAGATCGGTATCCGGACCGCGTGCGCGCGCGACTGCGTACCGAAGTGTATAGCCTCGATGCGCTGCCACATCGCATCGAGCGGCGGCTCCGGCGGAACGCGATACGTCCGCGCCGCCTCGCGCATCAACTCCTGGTCTCTCTCTTCGTCTGTCATTAGTTCGTCACTCCTTCCTGAAATCGGCGAGCGCGTCTCGCAGCTTGGCTCGGGCGGTGGCGAGCCGCGTCTTGCAGGTTCCCTCCGGCACGCCCAGCGTCGCGGCGATCTCGCCGTGGGTATAACCTTCGACATCGTGCATGACGAGCGTTACGCGGTACAGGTCCGGCAGGTCATCGATCGCCCGGGCAAGCCGCGCCCGCAGGTCCGGCTGCTCCTCGTGCATCGCCGCGGCGATCGGATGCGCCTCGTCGAGATCGGTCTCGCGAGTGCGGAACCGCTTCACCCGCCGCATGCCGTTCAGCGCAACCGAGACGGCGATGCGGTGCAGCCACGTCGATAGCGCGGCCTCGCCGCGGAACTGCCCGAGCTGCGCAAATGCCCGAATGAACGTGTCTTGGGTGAGGTCGCGCGCCAGCTCATCGTCACCCGCGATGCGATAAACGAGTCGGTAAACGGCGTGCGCGTGGGCGTCATAGAGCGCGCGCCCGGCGACCCGGTCACCGGCGAGAACCCGGGCGATCAACTGCGCCTCATCCACCCGGCGGTCACCTTCGAGAGCGATCGCGGCTCGTGTCATGTTCTGGTAGATAGACACGGATCGCAGGGAAAGCGTTTGGTATGGGTTCGGGTTGCGGGTTGCGGGTTGCGGTTTTCGGCGTGCGGCACGCAGATTGACGCGCCGGCCCCCCTGACGCCCGGCGGCGAAAACCTCACCGGAGAAGTCTCATGCCGCACGCCCCGTTCGCGTTACGCCTCGCCCTCCCCGCCTTGGTCCTCGCCCTCCCGCTTGCCGGCGCGGCAGCGCAGGGGCGCGATACCACGAAGAGCCCTGCCGCCGCGACCCCCACCATACCGCCTCCCGTAGCGCGCGCGGGGGATGTCGCGTCGATCGACGCGATCATAGAAGCGCTATATGATGTCATCTCGGGACCCGCCGGACAGAAGCGCGACTGGGACCGTTTCCGCTCCCTCTTTGCCCCCGGCGCCCGGCTGATCGTAGCCCGCCCGCTCGAGACCGGCGGCGCGCAGGCGGTCGTAATGGACCCGGAGCGTTACGTCGAGCGCGCCGGTCCCGGTCTCGAGCGCGACGGTTTCTTCGAGCGTGAGCTCTCGCACAAGACGGAGACGTTCGGCAACATCGCCCACCGCTTCAGCACCTACGACTCACGCCGCGCGGAGGATGATGCAGAGCCCTTCGCGCGCGGGATCAACTCGATCCAGCTCTTGAAGGACGGTGGCCGCTGGTGGGTTGTGACGGTCTTCTGGGACAGCGAGCGGCCCGGGAGTCCGATTCCGCGGGCATATCTGCCGAACTAGAGCGCTGTACCCGAAACGGTGCCCGCTACTTGATCTGCGTACCCAGCACCACCCCGCCCGCGGCCGTCGCCAGAAGGAGTTGCCACTTCGGGAGTCCTAGCGTTAGCTGGGGCGGCCGCTCGAGGACCCCGATGTAGCGGCGGTTGATGTCCTCGTACTTCGCGAACGCCTCGTTGAACCCGGTCTGGAACGCGGTCCGGTTCTGCCGCTCGAGGCTGATCACCGAATCCTGCAGCCCGATCGTGCGGAACTGCAGCGAGTCCACCTTGAGCAGACCGTCCTTTTGCGCGAGCCACGACTGGGCATTCTCGTGCTCGATGATGAACGTTTCCGAGAAAAAGAGCGGCACCATGAGATACTCGAGCTCGACGTCCTCCACCGGGTCACGCACCGTCGAAACGCGGAAGGCCCCGGCGACCTCGGGGTAGCTGTCGAGAAACTTCGCTTGGACGGCATCGCTCGTGCGAAGCTGGCGGACGGCTAGCTGGTTGCGCTGGCGCTGGCGCTCCATCGCTAGGACCTCCTCGCGCATCGCGTCAGCGGAACGACGGAGCTCGCCGACCTCGACCTGGAGCGTCTGCTGGATCGAGTCTCGCAATTGGACGGCGATCAGAATCGAGTCGCGCATCGTGCGCATGCCCTGCAGCTCGAGCTGGGCACGGTGGATCTCCTCGCGGTTCCGGTAGCGCCCCGTGAGATAGACCAGGGCGAGGAGGAGCAGGGCGGCGAACAACGTCACTCCGGCCAGCAGCCGCTTAAGCACTGCGCACCTCCAGCCGCGAGTCCGTCACCGACTTGAAGCCGAGCGCGCGGGCGATTCGACCGACGAGCGACCTGTCTCCTTGGACGACGCTGTAATCGACGGTATGCCCGCCTCCGGCGGGATTCGTCAGGCGGATGTACGTCGCGCGGCCGTTTCGCTCGAGCTCCATGACCAGCCCCTTCACCATGCTCCCGGCGGCGACGTTCATCCGGTTGATCTGCTGCACGTTGTGCTGGAACAGCGCGTCGACCTCATCCTGCCCCATCGAGCGCGCCGTCGGCGCCGGTGCGGCCGCGCCGACCGCGACGGGCTTCACCCTACACTCGTTCAACAGGCGGTCCCAGAGCGCCTGGACGGGGGCGGGGTCGCTCTTGTCGGTGCGCACCATCGTGTGGCCGATGACCCCCTCGAATCCAGCGACGGCATCGCCGTAGAAGTCCAAGACGCGGTCGGGCACCTGGCGCTCGATGTCGAACGTCCCGCACAGGTGATCGACGAGGGAGCAGAGTGAGTCCATCTGCGCGTTTTCGTACCGATCGAACCAGCGGTAGCCGCGGAAGACGCGGCCGCAGTCGAACGCCTCCTCGCGCCGCTTGACCGTCTTCGGGGATACGCGGTCGAAGCAATAGAGCTTGCCGTCCGGGCCTTCGCGGAGCCCGCCCTCGCTCGCCAGCTCGATCCCGATGAAGCGGCGCTCGAACTTGATCTTCGTCGCCGCCGGCCACGGTAGTCCGAACTGCCAGGCCCACGCCTCCGGCTCGAACACCTCGAAGATGGTTCCATCGCGGTCGATGAGGTACGCGGTCCCTACCTGCTCCGCGTTATCACGCCAGTAGTCGAAGGTCGACTTGGCGCTCCCCCCAACGGTGTGGTGTAGCGCGATCCCGGTCTTAGCGTTCGTCGACGGGAAATACTGATTGGCCGGGAGCCGCATGCTGCGGTTGATGGCGATCGCCATTACGACCTCCAGAGCGTGCGGCTACGGTGGGGGATAGGAGCCGGTGGCGCAAGGAGGGGGTCGGCGGTCGCCAGCCATTGGCCGTGGTTATTACCGCACCACCACCCGTGCCCAATCCCAGCCCTCGAGCCCTCGGTCACCACGGGCGCGGACGGAGACCACGGTCCCGGGCGAGGCGCCGGGGAGAGGCGCGTGTGGCGTGGTGACCGTCGCCGTGCGCCGCATCGGATCGTCCGGAGGGCCGTAGGCCACAGTGTACGAGCGCACTCCGCGCTCCGGAGACGGCGTCCACCGGGCCTCCAGTGTTCCGCTGCCATTTGCAACGTGCAGCCCCGTCAGGCGCGAGGGACTCGAGGCCATCAGCATGATCGAGGCGACGGTTGTCTTGCTCACTTCCGCGACGAGCTGATGGTTGACCGTTTCCAGGACGTCGTGCGGACGGTGGTAGTGTGGGTTGCCAAGGATCGGATAGGAGCCGATGCCGGCGACGATATCGCCGTAAGCGTCGTAGTAAGCGTGGGCGTCGGTGTTCTTGTAGTACTTCGCGTCGTAAGTGACGAGGTTGGTGAAGCTGAAGGCAGCCGCGTGTTGAAGGTCGCGCAGTCCGGTGTTGGAGTAGCGGATGGTGTTGTCGAGGCGATGGTCGCCCGTCCAACCGACCATGTCGTTGTTGAGCGCGCCGACTATGCTGTCGCCGGCCGCGACCGCCCGCCTGACGAACTCTCGGCTGCCCAGAAGGCCGGCCTCTTCGCCTGTGAAGAAGGCGAGCTTGATCGTCGCCGGCTGAGGACGCCCGGAGAGGACGCGCGCCGCCTCCAGCAGCGCCGCCGTCCCCGACGTGTTATCGTCGGCACCAGGGCTTTCCTCGACCGAGTCAAAATGGCTGCTCACCACGTAGACGAGCCCAGGGTTGACGGTCCCCCGAAGCGTCGCGATCACGTTGGCGGTGCGGACCCCGGGGCGCGGCTCGAACCACTGCAGCTCCGGCTCATAACCGAAGGCGCGCAGCCGCTCGGTGAGGTATTCGATCGCCATCGCGTTACCGGGCGTGGTGATGTATTTCGAGTCGAACCGGTAGAGCGCCTCCTCGTACTCGTAGATCCGCGCGACGGAAACGTCCTCTACCGCGGCGCCGACAGCGCTGGCAACAGGCGCGAACATGCGCTCGCCGCGGCGCCGGAGCTCCCCCTCGACGGTGGCGTTCGAGTCGATGCGGGCGAGCAGCTCCTCCCGCGTAACCGTGCGCGCCAGATCGGCGAGGTAGACTCCGCGCTCGGGCGAGATCGTGTCTCCGTCGCGCTCCGCGACGATCAGCACCATCGTGCCATCGGGGCTCGCCGCCCACTCATACTCGGGGGCGACGGTACGGACGCTGTTGTTGTGGAAGAGCCGCGTCCGCTCGCCGGTCGCGGGATCGTAGAGGTACGACCGGCGGTGGCGCGCCTCCCCCATCACCGCAAGAATCCGGTCGCGCGACAGCCAGCGCGGGAGGAGATCGTGCTGGATGTGACGCGTCAGGCGCGACTCGCCCTTGCCGTCGCTGCCGGCCACGTACAGCTCCCAGTCGTCCCGCGGCATCATCTGGAACGCCACGCGCTTTCCGTCGGGGGCGAGCGCGGGGCTGGCGACCGGGCGCGCGGTGCGCGTAACGATTGCGGGAGGTGCGCCGGCGTCGTGCAGGGAGACGACGCTCACCGTGCTTTCCTCGCCGTCCCTCCCGATAAAGGCGAGCGCGGAGCCATCGGCGGACACAGCAGGGGACGCGCCCTCGAAGGTCCGAGTGGCGCCTGACGAAAAATCGCGCACGACGATCTGCGACGGTCCGGCCATGTACGCTATACGACCGGCGGGGAGCGCCACGGGATCGGACGTGATACGGATGCCGGTCGTCACCGCGCGCGGCCGCGGCGCTGGATCGATCGCGTAGAGGTCGACGCTGTGACCGGCCTCGCCCTGTGCGCTACCGATCGCATAAAGGGTGTCCCCGACGAAGACGAGTGACCTCGGGGCCGCGGGTCCGCTGACGTCGCGCTCGGCGCTCGACCGGAGGTCGCGGAGGCGGATCCGCGTCGCGTCACCTTCGACACGCGCCACCTCCTGCCGCGCACGGCCGATCGCCTGCGCCTCGCGCGTGGCGAGAGCGCTTTCGAGCGCGCGGCGCACCGCGGCGAGCTCGGGGGTCTCGAGCACGGCGAGGTAGGCGACGCGATCGCCGGCAGGCGCCCAGGCCAGACCGAAACCGGGAAAGGTGGCGATGCTGCGCGGCATCCGATTAGCGATGGCGACGATGTGCAGCGCTCGCGTCGCGCCGGCGCCGGTTGCGTAAGCGGCCATGGTGCCGGTGGGGCTCCAGCGGATGGTCCCGCCGTCAGGCGCGACCTCCGTCACCCGGTACAACTCGCCCGTCAGGAGCGCGACTGGCTTCAGGAACTGCTCGCCAGCGGGCGCGGTCAGTAGACGCCCGAGTTGTTCGAGCGCATGCGGGTAGTCGCCGACATCCCATGCGACGGACGCAGAGTCGAGCTGGGCCTGCAGCCGTGCCTGCGCCGCGGCGCTGGCGGTGACAAAGGAGAGGCAGAGGAGGGTGGCGAGAGAACGTAGCATGGTCGTTAACGAACGAAGATCGGCCCTATGCCTACCACTATCTATCTCGGCCTCGATGTTCACAAGGAGTCCGTTTGGGCCGCTCGGAAACGACGCTGGCGCGGGGGCGCCGTGTTGCAACGCTCGCCCGGGATCAACGTGCGTTGCATCTTCCGGGAGCCGGCCTTCGCCAGGATATTCTCATTGCGGCCTCGGCGCGCGAGCTTGGTGCGACGATCGTCACGTTCAACACGGCGGACTTTGCCCTGATCGGCCGCCACATGGACATCACGTTCGTCGAGCCGTGGCCACGCCAGCCGGCCGCATAGGGCTTCGCGTGAATGAACGCTCGCTTCGTCGCATGTCCTCAGAGCAACCGTGGCCATACCGTGAGGTCCGCCGTGCAACGCATCGCATTCTATCAGCTTCCGCTCTGGGCCCGGCTTGCCACCGCCCTGACGCTCCTCAACACTTGGATCCTCGTTGCCGAGTTCGTGATTGATCGGTACGGACTGGACGACCACCTGCCATTCTACCGGTACGGCGACGTCTGTCTATGGGACATCGCCGTGATAATCGGGATCGCAGTGCTGTTCATCAGAGCGTCCAGAACACCTCGCGGCAAAGCCAGCCTGGGTGACAGCCCGGCTGCGCCGGCACGTTAGTTCTGATAGCCGCGGCTCTATCTTCCGGGTTTGAGTTGTTACCAATCTATCCGGGTTGTACACCCTTTCTGGTCCACACTGAGGTCTTCGGTGAGTCTGTCATCCGAAGCGGCCTTACTTCTCATCGACGTGCAGCAGGGACTTGACGATCCGCGCTGGGGAGCGCGGAACAATCCCGATGCAGAACAGCGGATTGCCGATCTGCTTGCGGCTTGGCGCGCCGCCGGCCGGCCTGTCATTCACGTTCAGCATCTGTCGCTTGAGCCTCAGTCCCCACTTCGCGAAGACGCGCCGGGTCACGCCTTCAAGGTCGAGGCTCTGCCGATGGCCGGCGAACCTGTCTTCCGCAAGCATGTCAACAGTGCCTTCATCGGGACCGACCTCGAGGCGCATTTGCGCGTCAGTGGAATCGAGGCACTCGTAGTGGTCGGGATCACTACCGACCACTGCGTGTCGACTACGGCACGGATGGCGGGAAACCTCGGGTTCACCGTGACCGTGGTCGAGGATGCAACCGCGACCTTTGAGCGCCGCGGGCCAGATGGAACCCACTACGGCGCGGACCTCATGCATCGCGTCGCGTTGGCGAGTCTTCATGGTGAGTTCGCGACGGTCCGAAGCACCCAAGACATTCTCGCCGCCACTGGTGCCTAACGTGGCTTTTCCTGCTGACAGGCGGACTATTAGACGAGACCATGGCTTCACGTCCGTCGTTCGGCCGATTCCACCTGACCAATTATTGCACTGGAACTCTGACAGGCCGGGATGGGTGGCCGCGGCTGACGATACGGGAGTCACCGAGGGTAAGCTCCCCTGTCCGGGAGTCGTGACCTGAGGCCACAGCTCGCAAGCGCGAAGTACCAGACCCCGACCGCCAGCGCATTCTCCATCCAGTACTGGCTCGTGAACGGCCCGCCCGCGTATTCCCCTTCGACTGCGGCGATCAGCGGCCACGCCCCGATCAGGATACCGCTCACGCCGACGGCGACTCGCCAGGGCGTGCGTACAATCGGCGCGAGAAGCGATCCCCCGAGGATGACGATGCCCAGCCCTCCCGCGACCCAGCTCACGAGCCCGAGCCGCGACATCATGATCGCGTTCGCCTGAAAGGACGCCAGCACGCCGGCGTCGATGGAGGACGAGCCCGCGGCGGTGAGCGCGTTAGCGTAGACTGGCGCGCCGAACCCGTCGAGCACGAAGGCGACCGCCCACAGCGCACCGGAGAGCAGGAGCGCCGAGCGCGCGACTGAGGTGAGCCCGCGGGCGGCGGGATGGATCGCATCGAGGAGTGCGGGGGCGGCTATCGCCCAGCAGAGTGGACCGATCAAGATCAGCATGTGCATCGCGTGCCACCCACCGGTGTGCTGCACCTTCTCGGCGAAAGCACGGAAGAAATCGTCGGGTCCGGCGCCGATCGCGACGCTGATCGCCGGATGCGCACGCCCCCCGGAGAGGAAGAGGAGACTCCCGAGGATCAGGATGACCGCGGCGCCCCAGGCCAGTCCACGCGCTGACCCGGACGAGAGGCCGGGAGACATGGGTGCGGGGATTGCGTGTATCGACACAAGGGGGACTCCGTGCATATGGGTATGTTGACAGCGTTAACATCCGTAGGTTAGCTGGCAGAGTTGACGCTGTCAACTTAGATTCGGGCATGGGTCCCTCCTCCCACTCCGCCCGATCCGGCCAGAAGGCCGCCTCCACACGCCGCAGCTACCACCACGGTGACCTGCGCCAGGCGCTTCTAAGCGCTGCGGTCGATCTGCTCGCCGAACGTGGCGCCGAGTCACTCACTCTGCGCGCGGTGGCGCGTGCGGCGGGGGTGAGCCAGACCGCCCCGTACCGACACTTCACGGATCGAGGCGCGCTCGTCGGGGGCGTGGCGATGGAAGCCTTCGCGCGCATGGGAGCGGCGATCGAACGCGCGGTGCAGAAGGGTCCGCCGGGACTCCCCGCGCTGAAGCGGGGGCTCGCGGCGTACGTCCGCTTCGCGCACCAGCACCCGGCGGAATACCGCGTCATGTTCGGGGCGGAACTCGCGGGTCGTCACGACATGCCCGAACTACAGGCGGCTGCCCGCGGTGTCTTCTCCCTCTTGAGCGATGGGATCGCTCGGCTCCAAGAGAGAGGACTCATCGGCGCGGGCGATGCGATGCTGATGGCGATCACCGCGTGGGCGACGCTACACGGACTCGTGATGCTCTCGCTCGACGGTCAGACGGCAGTCACCGGCCGATCGATCGGCACGCTCGTCGAAGCGGCGTCTGGTCTTTTGCTCACCGGCATGGGCGCCACGCGCGCGACCAGCCGCTGACGGCTCGCCTGCACTCGCACCGGAGGTCACATGGATGCGCGCCCCACGGCCGGCTACTCCACCAACTCCCTCGTGAAGAAGCTCGGCATCAAAGAGGGTGGGGTGATCCTCGCGCTCGCTGCCCCGCGCGACTACGCCTCACTGCTTGGCCAGCTGCCGGTCGGTGCGAAGTTCGCAGCGCGTGTCGGTCCGACGATCGACCTCGTGCATCTATTCGTTGTTCGCAAGGCGGATCTGCGGCGACAGCTAACGGCGCTGCGGTCCAAGCTTCGGAGCGACGCCGTGGTCTGGGTCTCGTGGCCGAAGCGCGCGGCCAGGGTCCCAACCGATATCACGGAAGACACCATTCGAGACGTTGCGTTGCCGCTCGGCTTCGTGGACATCAAGGTGTGCGCCGTCAGCGAGGTCTGGTCCGGCTTGAAGCTCGTGGTGCGGAAAGCGCTGCGCTGAGGCGTGCGACAATGCTCGTCACCACCGCATCGCAGCGGACAGGTCAGGAGACCCGCCGCTGGCTACCGAAGCTTGAGCCGCCCCTCGAGGTAGCCCAGAAGCGCGCCGGCCGCCGGCATCATCACGAGGCACAGCACGAGCGCCGGGGCGCGTACTCGCTCGACCATGCGTGCCGCGCCGGCCGGGAGAAGCGCCGCGATAATCGCAAGGATCCCCAGCAGCGCCAGTCCCGCGAAGAGGCCGAGCAGAAGCCCGGAGGTCGCGCTCCAGGCAAGAATTCCGGCGCGTATGCGGGGGTCGGCGGCAGGATCCATCACCAGTCACCACGCTCCTCCCCGCGCCGATACGCCGCGAGGAGGGTGAAGATCACCCCACCGTTGCCGATCGCCAGTCCAGCGAAGAACGCGATACGCCCGTAGATGGAGTTCGTCGTGTGGGCGCTCCAGAGGATGCAGCCGATCCCGAGTCCCGACCATACCAGGCACAGGAGCGCCGTTCGGACGAAATCCCGTCGCTTGTCTCGCTCGGCGAACACGCGCTCCTTCGCTCGGCGCGCGGCAATCTGATCGAGAAGATCTTTCGGAAGCGGCATAGAGAGTGGCGCTACCGTCAGTCATCAGCGACCGATGACCGATGACCGGCGACCGGCGCTTGATGACCGGGTGCTCGCGCCGGACGCAGGGCCCACGCCAGTCCGCGCGCCACCGTCGCGGCGCTCCAGGCGAGGGCCGCCGCGAAGAGGAGCGTCAAGATGACTACCGCGGCCGTTGGGAGCGCCATCGACCGGCCGAGCGTCGCCGCGACCGTGCCGACCGGGCCCCGCGTCGATTGCCAGGCGAGCAGGATCGCCCACCCGGCCGCGGCCGCGAACGCCGCCTGACGAGTAGCATCCGGGCTCGCGCGCGCCACCAGTCCCCATGCCGCCGCGACCAAGGGCACCCCCAACCAGCCGAACACCCATGTGGCCAGCGCATAGGCCGCGGCGAGGAGGGTGACGCCGGCGATCGCGCCCATCAGCGTCGCCGGGGAGACAGCACCAGCGTCGCGAGCACCTGCGCGGCGGGAAGGTCGCTTGGACTGCGCGGAACGCGGAGCGAATCGAGCTCCCCGGCCGCCCATTTCGGGAGGCGGTCGGAGTACCGCCGGCTCACTGGATTCCCGGACTGCCCGCCGGGATAGACGCCCCAGGCGCGTATCTCGGGCGCCAGCTCGACGACCATGCGCCAGCTCGCGCCGAACGTCCCGGAGCCTGCGGTTGGGTTGAGCGTCGAGGGGCCGCCCTGGACCGGAATCTTGAGTGCCGAGAAGGACGGGACGTGCAAGAGATGGTAGATGTTCGCATTGTTGACGCGATCCCAGCGCCAGCCGTCGCTTTCGCTTTCGCCGTGCATATGGACCGCGGTCTCGAGCGAGGTGCGGAGGCTCGCGGACAGGATGTCGTCGCGGCGCTCAACGGTGCGGGTGGCGCGGTCGTCCCACCACGCGCTGGCCGTGTCGCGGAGCAGCGCCGCGACGACGGCGTCGCTCGGCTCGGGCATCTGGCCGGCGGCGTCGTCAGGCAAGCGCAGCTCGCCCCAGAGGCGCCGTCGCAGCTCATTCATCGCCATCTCGAATAGGACCGCGCGCCGGTCATCCCGCACGTAGCGGCCGTCCCACTCGCCCAGGAGCGCCGCCGCGCGCGCGAGCGTCTCATCACCCGCCCGCGACTGTGCCGCCTCCAGGAAGGCGCGCCGGAAGATGTCGGCACGGGGACTCCCGGGGTCGGTCTGCCAGAGCCGCATCGCGTCAGGCGTGACGGCAGAATCGGAGCGCAGAAGGCGGTTGATGCGCATCGCGCGCCACGGCGGGTACCAGTGCGTGCCGAGGTAACGTGGGTGGACCGCGGGGTCTACCGGTTGCTGGTTCGCGGAGGCCAGGAACCCCTGCGCCGGATTCACCGCCTGCGGGTAATCCGAAACGCTCCAGTATCCGCGCCAGTCGCTCTCGCTTCGTGAGCCGTCGCGCAGCACGTCACCGCGCCCGTCTCCCGGGCGAATAGGGAAGAATCCGGTGGAGCGGATCGCAATACTTCCCGCGCGGTCGGCGACGAGCATGTTCTGCGCCGGTCCGGGGTACGCAGCCGTGCCGCGCTGGAACTCGGCGACGGAGCGCGCACGCGCCATTGCGGCGAAGGGACTCGCGGCATCGACCGGGTCGAGCATAGTCCAGCGCATCGAGACCCAGCGCGGGGCGGCCGCCCCTGGCCCGCGGGGACGGTGCCATGGCTCTCCGACGCGGAACAGCGGTCCGCGATGCGTGAAGCGGAGCGTGTCCGTGGCGATGGCATCGCCGCGCCTTCCGCGATACGTCTCGACGCGCGTCTCGAGTGCGCGCCAGCGGCCGTCAAGGAGATATCGCGTCGGTTGCGTAGCGTCGTCCACCGTCTCGGCGTAGTAGTCGATCACATCCGCCTCGGTGTTCGTGAACGTCCACGCGATGTCGCGGTTGAAGCCGATGATGATGAATGGCTGGCCGGGAATGGTGACCCCGTACACGTCGAGCTTCCCCGGCACGACGATGTGGGCCTCGTACCAGATCGCCGGGAGTGTCAGCTCGAGGTGCGGATCCCCGGCGAGGAGCGCGTGCCCAGCGGCGGTTCGATGGGGAGCGACGGCCCAGTTGTTACTGCCGCGGGAATCGACGGCGGCCGCGAGCGGCTCCGGCTCGCAGCGCGCGCCCCGCAGTGCGCAGCC
>JALZIF010000263.1 GCA_030860435.1 Gemmatimonadota bacterium
AGCGCGCCGTGGCCAGCCCGATCCCGCGCGAGGCGCCGGTGACGACCGCAGTCCGGCCGTCGAGTGGCGCGCTCACCGCCCGTTCGGGAAGTGAGCGTGGGCGAGGTAGAGGAACTCCTCGCGGGTGCGCGGATCGCTCCGAAACGTGCCGCGCATCGCCGAGGTGATGGTCTTGCTGTTCTGCTTCTCGACGCCGCGCATCATCATGCACAGGTGGTACGCCTCGATCACCACGCCGACACCGCGCGGGCGGAGCACCTCCTCGAGCGCGTCGGCGACCTGGTCGGTGAGACGCTCCTGCACCTGCAATCGACGCGCGAACATTTCGACCACCCGCGGAATCTTTGACAACCCGACGATATGCCTGTCGGGCAGGTAGGCGACGTGCGCGCGGCCAAAGAACGGGAGCAGATGATGTTCGCATAGCGAGTAGAGCTCGATGTCGCGCACCATCACCATATTCTCGTGCGTCTCCTCGAACAGCGCGTCGCCGATCACGCCGGCCACGCTCTGGTCGTAACCGCGAGTGAGCCACGCGAGCGAGCTCGCAACTCGTTGCGGGGTCTTGGCCAGACCGGCGCGCTCGGGATCCTCCCCGATCAGTGTCAGCAAGCGATGCACCACCCCCTCGAGCTCCGGGTCGAGCGCCGGTGGCGTCGCCAGGTCGGCCGCCTCCGCCGGATCGCCGCTCTTCTGGGATAGCTTACGATTCAGAGTCCTGTCGGGCATGACTCGAGTCCGGTTGAAATTGAAGCCGTCGGGATCGGAACCGGCCGAACGATGGCCGAAATTTCGTCCCATCGCCACCTTTCCAACCACACCAGTAGCGCCGAAAATGCAAAGCCCCGCCGGGTCACGGCGGGGCTTCCCAATGGGAGGAACGAAGAGGATTTTTGAAGCCCCGTCGAATGTCTGAGGTCCTCACCACACCTTTCGCCTTCCCCGCACTGGGGCATGACGTCAGTATAGAGTATCGAACCCACTCGAGAGACTTGTTGGCTCAAAAATTAGAGCTCTTCGTCCCGAACTGGATCTCAACTTACCGCACCGTTCGCGCCGAGTCAATCAGAATGAACGCACGCGACACATCGCGAAGGCGAATCTCATCCCTCGAACCGCTCGCCCTTCCCGGCGGGCTGGTGATGCTCATCGTGTGGGCCGTCGGCACTTTCGCCTTCGCCGGCCCGGGCTGGATTCACTTTCTACTGACGCTCGGCGTCTTCCTCGTGATTTGGGGAATCGTGTCGCAGGGAACGAGCAAGCGACGGGAAGGATGACTGGTCGTCGCCTAGATCTCCCAGTTCGATAGCACGAGCCCGTGGGCGGCGGTCGGCTCGGCATAACCGGCGAGCGTCATGCGCAAGTCGGTCCAGCGCACACGCCCGCCAAGGGCGATGAGGCGCGCATACGCATCGGCGTACTCGGTTTGCACGCGGAGCGCGACCCGCTGCGCGCTCATGCGACGCGCGTAGTCGGTCAGGGTGCGGGCCATCAGCCCGAGGTCGTCCCGCCGGGCGAGCACGAGCTTCAGCACCCGAATCTCCTCGCGCGCGCGCCCCTCGACCAGCGGCACAGTGTGGCAGAGCGCGAAGCCGGTGATTTTGCCGCCGTGCCAGAGGAGCACGGTGTCGCCGACTGCCAGACGGTCGGTGATCGCGATTTCGCGGGTGAAGTCGTAGCCGGGCAGAAGCCCCTCGGCGAGATCCCGGCACGCTCGTAGTGCGGCGGCTTTCTCGCGGACGCCGAGGCGGCCAAGGAGGTACGGCGCCCCGTCGCCGATCGTAGCGTCGAGCGTAACGGTTATCGTCAGGCGACCGGGAGCGAAGCCGAGTGCGGAGTAGAAGCCGATGTTGTCCATCGTTCGGGGCATCGTCTCGAGTCCGATCGTCCGCGCGCCCTTGTGCTTCAGCCAGTCGATGCCGGCACGGACGACGGTCTTGCCAAGCCCCCCCGCCTGGCGATCTGGACGTACCGCGAGAGGCCCCATCCACCCTTCCGCTCCGGACGCATGGACCATGTTGAACGCCAGGATCTCGTCGCGCTCGTCGCGCCAGAGTAACGCTCCTGCATCGGCGTCCTCGATGGCATAACGCCAGATGCCCGGACTCAGAAACGGGACGCTCACTCCGACCAACCCGTCGCGGCGATAGCGATCCGTGAAGGCGTCGCTGAATACCGTGTTGAGCGCCGGAATGTCCTCAGCCCGGGCCGGGTACGGACCATCCGCATGGTGCGCGGCGCGCCACGACCGCGTGATCGCCACGTCAGTCCGCAGCCCCGGCCTGGGTGAAAAGCGGCGCCTCGTCCTCTCCGTGCGCGGCCGCCAGGCGGTCCTCCCCCTCCTTCTCCACGACTGACGATCCGCTACTCTCGTCGTAGCGGACGGTGATGACGCGGTCGAGACCCTCGCGCACCGTCTCGATGTGAGTGATGAGGATCACTTGCTCGAACCGATCGCCCAACCGGCGCAGAAGGCCAACGACGTTGGCGCGGTGCGTCTCGTCGAGCGAGCCGAAGATCTCGTCCAGGATCAACAGCGACAGCGGCTGCCCCGCTCGGTCGGCGATCATCTGCGAGATCGCCAGACGCAGTACGAGGTTCGCGAGGTCCTCCTCCCCACCGGAGATGACCGGTTTGGGGAGCCCGTCCTCGTGTACGACGATGTTGTACTGATCGTCGAGCTCGAGCTCGGCATAGCGCCCGTCGGTGAGCCCGCCGAGCAGCCGGCTCGCCAGCTCCGAGAGCTCGGGGCGCAGGTCGGCGTTGAGCTCGCCCCGGAGGTCGTTGTACGAACGATCCAGCTCGTCGTGCAGACGGCGACGCGCGTCCAGCTCCCGGAGGAGCCGCTGCCGCTCCGCGAGCTCGTTCGCCGCGCCCCGCGCTCGCAGGAGCGCGTCACGCGCGCCGGCCATATTTGCTTCCGCCGACACGCCCGCAAGCTCGGCGAGGCGAAGCTCGTCGGCGGCGAGCACATGCGCCTCGCGCAACTCGGTGAACCGCTGCTCTGAGAACGCGGCCGCGGCGCGCTGCTCCCGGATCTCTTCTAACCGCCCCGCCACCACCGCGAGCGTCTCGGCGATCCGCGCGCGCTCGTTCGTGACCTGATCCTCGCGTGTGACGTGCAGCTGGAGCATCTGCGCCGTTTGGTCGAGTCGCGTCAGGCGGTCGACATCGCGACGGACCGACTCGTGGCGACCGGCGTCATAGCCCGGGGGGATAACGGCGAGCTCCCTCTCGAGGTCCGCGTCGCGCCGCGACTTCTCCTCCACGTCGGTGCCGAGCTGGGCGCGCTCCGCGCGCGCAACCTGCACCCTCGCCAAGCGCCGCTCCTGCGCCGTGACATCGGCGTAGAGTGCTCGCCGTCGATCGTCGAGCGCGGCCATGTCATCCGGGGGATGCTTGAGTTGCTCGAGGCGGTCCTTGTAGTATCGTCCGTCGACGCGAACCGTCTCCATCTGCTCTGCGAGGAGCTCCATCACGCCCTGGTAGCTGTCGCCGAGCGGGCGCGTGCAGGTTGGGCACACGCCGTCGCGGCCAGCGGCGACGAGTTGGTCGTACTGGACCTTGAGCTCCTGGTACTGCTTGCGGAGCGTGTCTCGCTTCGTCTCCGCCTCCTGCTGGTCGCGCGCCCACTCGCTCCGCCGCGCCTCGAGCGCGCTGTCCGCAGCCGTCAGGTCGTCGCGCCGCGTTGCCAGCAGGGTAGTCGTTTCCCGCTCGAGCGCGGGAGCGCCCGCCAGCCGCGTGAGGCGCCCCCGCAGCTTCGCCAGCTCGGCGCCAAGGGAGCTCCGCTGGTCGAGGAGGGCGGCGCGCCTACCCTCCTCGCGCGCGAGTACGTCCAGCCGCTGGAGGTCGGCGACGAGGCCCGGCAGCCGCGCAAGCTCGCCCCCCAGCAGTTCTAGCTGTTCGCGCGCCGCCCCAATTTCGGCGAGGTCGCGGTCAAGTCGCTCCATGTCGCGGTGTAGTGCCGCCTCCTCTCCCTCGGCAACGCGTAGGTCGGATAGGAGCGCTTGGAGCTGATCGCGATCGCGTTGCGCCTGCTCCCAGCGGGGGGCCACGTCCGCCAGCGCCACGTCCGCATCGCGGCGGCGCCCCGCCGCCTGATGAGCGTGCTGGCCCGCCTCGGCGAGGCGCGACTCCGCGTCCTCGAGCGCGCGCCGCACTTGATCGGCGTCGGGCATCCCCTGCCGGAGCCCGGCTATCTCCCCGACGATCACGCTCCGGCGCCGCCGCACGATATCCTGGGCGGCACGCAACCGCTCATAGCCGAGGACTCGGGAGAGGAACTGCGCGCGCTCGGCCGCACCCATCGCGGCCATCACGCTCAGCTCCTTCTGTCCTGTGAAGTACGTGTTGAAGAACTCCTCGCGCGTCATGGCGAGGTGCTTCCGCAGCAGGTCCGTGACAGCGTTGATCCCGCTAGCGATCGGCGCAGGCGAGCTGTCGAGGTAGAGCTCCGCGCTCGTCAGGCCGCGCACTACGCGGTAGCGGTGCCCACCCAGGTGGAAGTCGACCTCCACACGAACGGCGGCGCGTGCGGGAGCGCGGTGGAAGCGGATGCCCTCGCGGGTGCCGCGGGCGGCGGCATTGCCGTAGATGGCCCACGCGATCGCCTCAAGCAGTGTAGACTTTCCGGCCCCGTTCGGGCCGATGATCCCGATGAGCCCGACACCGAAGTCGAGCCGGGTCTCCGCGTGCTGGCGGAAGTTCGTGAGCGAAAGCGAGTTGAGCCTCATGGCTCGCCCGATCCGCCGGTCGTCACCGTACCGGCGCCACCGTTCTCGCGGGCGTCGGCCTCGTATAGGTACTGCAGCCCCAGGCGAATTAGCGCCTCACGGTCGATGTCGCTCTCCAGCGGTCGGCGCTCGAGGTAGCCACGAATCGTCTCCGGCAGCGTCGGTCGCCGTCCTGGAGCGCCCTCTAGCGAGATGCGCGGTACCTCCGGGCGGCGGGGATCGAGCTGGAAGTTCAGTGCACGGCGCTTGTACTCCCGTATCGCCTTGTGGTCCAGGTCACGGACGACGTGGCGCGGAATGTCGCGGATGACGAGGCGCGTGATCTTGTCATCGATGCCGCCGTCGATGCCGTCGACGCGGTCGCGTATCGCCGCGTCCACCTCCGCGGCAGAAAGTCCCCGCGCCTGGAGTGGCGGAAGATCGAGCAAGGTCCGGCTCGGAGGCACGCTATGAAACGTGTGCCTTCCTGCGTCGAGGTCGTATTCGATGAACCCCTTTCCAGGGAGCCCGAGCGCGCGCTCCTCGACCAACTCGGCCCAGGGGTTCGTGCTGGTGTAGTCCAGCGAGCCCGAATAGAACGTGTTGGGAGCGATCGCCCGATGCACGTGATAGTGCCCGAGCGCGATGTAGCTCCATTGCTCCGCGTGCAGGTCTCGCTTCGGGATCTCGATCGAGGCGCGCTCGACGCGGGGCACGTGCGGCGGAAGCACCCCCTCGACCTCGCCGTGCAGGAGAAGCACGTTGTGCCGCGATCTCGGATCCGGGAGGAGTTCGGGGAGCGGGGTCTGCGAGTCCGGTACGGCTAGGATCGAGAGCCCGCGCCGCGGCGCCATTCGCTCGGCCTCCTGCTGGACGACGTCGATGCCAAGCTCGCGGAAGAGCGCGAGGATGCACCCGGTCTCCATTGCACGCGGTTGGTCGTGATTCCCAGCGATCATTACGACGAACGCCTCAGGAAGCGTCTGCCGCAGCTTCGCGAGTTGGGAGAAGGCGTGAATGATCGTCTGATTCCTGGGGCGGACGCTGTGAAAGACGTCCCCAGCGATCAGGACCGCGTCCGGCTCGATGGCGATGACTCGGTCGATCGCGCGCGCGAACGTTCCGTCGACGTCCGCCTCGCGCTGGTTAGTGCCCGCGGGGGTGAGCCGATGGTATTGCCGGAAGCCGAGATGGAGGTCGGCGAGGTGGACGAGACGCACAATGAAACTTGGAGGAACAGCCGACCAGGGACCAGGGACTAGGCGCTCCTAGGGGCTGGTCCCCGATCCCTGGTCCCCGGTCGTCCGCATGCGCTGCGTGACGCGGACATCGACTCGCAGAGGCGGACCGCCCGGGGTCGCCGCCGCGCTCATGTCAGATCGCACGAAGATCGTCGTAAAGGAGTCGGCGATCCAGCCGCGACGGCGATCCACGACCAGCGTTCCATGCATGCTCCCGGAGACGAAGCGCTTCGTCCCCGGGGCCTGATCGCGCGTCGTATCGCCCAGCACGGTTCCGCGGATGCTGACGAACGCCAGTTCGCTGTTGCGGACGAGCGAGTCGAGGCGGAAAACGGCGCGCACACGAAGTGCTTCCTTCCCTTCCTGCGCACCCGCGAGCGGGATCGCCAGCGAGCGCGCCCACTGCTCTCCTACCGCGACCGCCCCATCTGGGAGCATGGCCGGGATGCGCGTGAACGGCTGGCCAGCGATCGACCCGCTGACGTCGGGAGGGTCGAGCAGCGTCACCGCTCCCTGAGCCGTGATGCGAACCTGAAGCCGTCGCCCTTGAATCGCGCGCCGCTCCTCCTCGGACGGGAGCCGGGCGCCCGTCCCAGTGATCGCGACCGAGTCGAGGAGGAGAAGGAGCGTTGTAACGTCACGCTCGCTCCGCTGGACGACGTTCCGAAGAAGCGCGATCGTGGCCGTGGCGCTGCGCATCGCGACCGCGCTATCGCGGTGCGCCGTGCTGCTCGAGCGAGTCGCCGTCATCTCGACCCGCTGCTCGAGCCGCGTCCGGATCGTGTCTCCCGTGCGCGGCTGGATGCGTAGGGTGACCCCACGCGCCTCCTCCCCCCCTTGCGCCGACACGGGAGCGACCCCGAGCGAGACGGCGCTCAGTATGCCGCTGACGGTCAGGACGATCCGGCGGCGCAACGGCAGGCTCTCAGTCGGTCAGAACGCGTAGAGATCATCCCTCCCGTCGGTGCACTTGTGAGCGAAATCGTTGCGGCCCTAAAGCGTACACCGAGCGGCCCCCGAAGCTCCCCAAGGCTTGATCGCTTGCCCCGCCAGCGAGGCGCGCCGCGGAAGCCCACGAAGCATGTGGATCGGAGCGCCAGAACTGGGCGCGGGCGCCGAGGGTTGCGTCCTCGACGATCCGCGCGTCTACCATCCGGGGCGCGTCCGGGAGGCTCGATCCATGGGAAGGGGGGAGGGGAACTGCGCCGCCATCGGGGAACCCCGGCCCCTGCAGCGCCTCGCGCCGCGCCGACCGGTGGTGGACCCCGAAGATCTCGACCCTGTGAATCTGCGCCTTCCTCATTCGCGACGCGGCAATCCGCCGTACCGTTCGTCCGCGCGACACTCGCGGTCGGCGCTGCCCTCGGTGCGTCCACTCGCGATCGCCGGGCTCGCGCTTCTGGCGACCATCCTAATCCTCGCACTGATACGAAACAAGCCGACCGGTCGCACGGCCGCGAACGGCCCCCCCCCACCCACACACGCGGACACCCTCGACCTGGCGGCGAAGCCGCACTTGCTCTTCCAGGTCTTCGGGACACGCGACTCGCTCCGCATGGCCCCCATCGCCGCGATCGCGAACGGACGGCTGACGCCAATCGTTCTCGACGCCGAAGGCTGGCGCGGATTGGACGCGATGTATTTGCGCAAGGATGCGGTATACACGCTGTATCAGGACGGGAGCGCAACTGGAACGGCGCGCGTGCTTCGCGGGATGTGGGAGGATGAGCGCAATCCGGTCTACCGGCTCGAGGGTTGCCGGTCATTGGTGCCGCTCGCCGCCGTGGAGCTGGACACGCGACACCCACAGAGCTTCGCGGTGGAGCTGCTCGCCTCCACCGCGCCCCTGGGGTGGCGTCACCCGGCCCAGCCGCTCGAGATGCCGCAGTTGCTCGCTGCGGTGCGGGATATTGCCGCCGCCGCCGGTCGTCCGGCAGCGATGGGCCGGCGGACGCTCGACTCGCTCGACTCCCGTGCCGTCGCGATCCCGACCGGGGCGACCGCAGGCCCGACACTCGTCGTTTCGTGGCTCGACTCCGCCGCTTCGAACGCGCGGAGGCCGGCTGCGCGAACCCGGCACCTCTTCCTGATCGCCGACCAGGACTCGACGGGCGCCTATACGGCGACACACGTCCATCGAGTCGCCGGCGCGCTGGAGACAGCCGAGTTTCGCCGCTACATCGATCATCTCGACCTGACCGGCGACGGAGTCGACGAGATCATCGTCGAGGGTTGGCGCTTCGGCGGCGATAACTGGCTCGCCATCCTTGCCTACGAGGATGGGAGCTGGCGCGAAGTCTTTCGAAGCCCGACGGATTGGTGCCTCGACGTTCGCGAAGACCAGAACTGACTCGCGAGCGAGCCGAGACCGCAGTCGTAAGCGCGGCAACATCGGCCGAGCACGCGTGAGCCCCGAGGCTGCGAACGGGCTGTCTCTCGAGCGGAAGCTGCCCCTCCTGATGACCGGGGTCACCGCCGTCGTCCTCGCGACATCTCTTGTACTTACGTATGGCACCCTGGCACGGTCGCGAGAAACTGCCGCCAGAGAGCGCCTGACGCGAGCGGCCCAGGAGGTAGCGAACACCGCCGGGGCAGCAACGGCGCAGCGCGCGGAACGGCTCCGGGAGGCAGCTCGTGACATCGCTGTCAGGCGAGCGCTCATCCGCGCGGGGAGGGACACCGTCAGCGACAGCACCCCTGAGCTGACCGCCGCCCGCGCCGCGCTGGCGCGCCTGCGCCCACCCGGCGACACCTTGCTGCCGTTCGAGCTGTGGGCCACGGACGGGCGCCGGGTAACCTATATCGGCAGCGACCTGGGCTCCGACACGCGCGCCGACTCGCTGGCGGCGCTCTCGTCAGGTCAGGTCACGCACGAGGAGCCAGCCGCCCCACGACATCTGGACTCGGTCGCCTTCGGGCCCATGTACGCAATGGGAGGGCGCGTGGTCTTCTGGGCCGCCGCGCCGGTATACGAGCAAGGCAGACGGATCGGATACGTAGCGCAGCAGCGGCGCTTCGGCAGTCCGCAACAGGCCTTGCAGTCGCTCCGAGCGCTCACCGGCGAAGATGTGGCGATGTTTTTGCGCAACGCGTCCGGAGACTTCTGGGCGATGCCACCGAACATCCCTGCACCGGCACCAGCGCGCCGTGATTCCACCGCCGCTGGTCCCGTCCACTCTCGCCCAGTCGTCGGGCGGGCGCTCGCTGCCGAAGCCGCCGTCCCGGGAGGCCCCTGGGTAGTGGTGCTCGAAACGCCGCTCAGTTCGGTCCACGCACGTCCGCGCGCCACGTTGATGACGCTCGTTCTACTCAGCGTAATTCTCACCCTCGCTGGAGCTGCGATCTCCTGGGCGATCAGCCGGCGGATCACCGACCCGCTCGCCTCGCTCACCACGGCCGCCGAGGCGATCGCGCGAGGCGATTACGGTCGGCGGGTGGACGAGGCCGGTGGTGATGAAATCGGCCGGCTCGCGGCCAGCTTCAATCGTATGGCTGACGACGTGAGCGCGTCACGACGGGAGCTCGAGCGCCCGTTCGAGCAGGCGCAGTCGGCCGCGCAAGAGCTCGAGGTCACGAACGAGCAGTTGCAAGAGGCGATGGTCGACGCCGAGCAGGCACGGAAGGACGCCGAGAGGGCCTGCTGCGGCTCATTAACGACGTGTTGAACTTCGCGCGCATCGACGCGGGGCAGGTGCAATACGCGATTACCGACGTATTGCTCAACACGCGTGGCGGAGTTGGAAGAACTGGTCGCCCTGCAGGTGCGCGCCAAGCAACTTGCCGTGACGTATCGCCCCTGTGACCCCCTCCTCACCGTGCGCGCCGACCGGGACAAGCTCCAGCAGATTGTTCTCAACCTGCTCACCAACGCGATAAAGTTCACGCCGGAGAGCGGACGGGTCGTGGTCGAGTGCGAGACAGTTGAGGAGCTTGTTCGGCTCCACGTCCGAGACACGGGGGTGGGGGTCCCGACCGAGCGGCTGCGTTCCATCTTCGACCCTTTCGTGCAGGGAGACCGGGCGCTGCACCGGCCGAACGAGGGCGTGGGACTCGGTCTGGCGATCAGCCGCGACCTCGCGCGCGGAATGGGCGGCGATCTCACCGTCGAGAGCTCGGTGGGCCGTGGCTCCGCGTTCACCCTGACGCTCGCACGTCACAGCCGGCAACCTGCGGCGCGCGCCGAGCAGGTGAGCGGCCACGCCGTCGGCGAACGAGCGGGCTAAGGCCCAGCCGGCCAACGCACGACCCCCACCGCTACGCCATCTCCCACCGGTAGTACCGTCCCGGCGATCCGCGGCTCGGCCGCGAGCCGGCGGTTGAACTCGCGCACGCCGGCGGTGCCCGCGTCCGTCACCGATTGATCGATGACGCGCCCCCCGCGGAGCGCGTTGTCGGCGACGATCAGCCCGCCTGCTCTCGTCAGGCGCAGCGCCCAGTCCAGGTACGTGGGTAGCGGCTCCTTGTCCGCGTCGAGGAAGGTGAGATCGAACCGTTCGCCGTCGAGCGCGGGGAGGAGATCGAGCGCTCGCCCGACGCGCACCTCGATCTGCTCGGCGAATCCCGCGCGCGCGATGTGGCGTCGCGCGAACTCGGCGTGGGGAAGCTCGATCTCGAGCGACAAGATGCGGCCGTCGGCTGGTAGGGCGCGCGCCATCCAGATCGCCGAGAGGCCCCCGAGCGTGCCCACCTCCAGCACGCGCCGCGCGCCGACCGCGGCGAGCAGCACCTGGAGCAGGCGACCTGTCTGGGGCGGAACCGCGATCGGCGGCAGCCCCGAACGATCAGCATCCTCGCGCAGCGCGAGGAGCACGTCGTCCTCACGCGCGAAGAGATCGCCGATGTAAGCGCCGAGCGCGTCGTCCACCGAGAACGCTATTCGAGACCGATGTCCCAAGCCTGCTCGAGGTCCTGCTTCGAGTAGGCGCGGAAAGCGGTGAGCGTCTGCGTCCGCTCGAGTCCGGGGACACGCGGAAATTCCTCGGTGACGACGCGGGCGATATCCTCGTACTGCGGGACCTTGACGATCGCGACCAGGTCCCACTCGCCCGAGACCGAATAAACCTCCGTGACGCCGGCGATTCCGGCCAGTTTTTTGGCTGCCTCCGGCGTCGCCTTGGGCTGGCACCGGATGAGGACGATGGTCGTGATCATGTGCCGGCCGGAAACGGGGGAACGTTGAGGAGCCAGACGCCGGCTATCCGGCCCGACTCATCCACATCGATCAGGATGTCGCGCGCGATACGCACGGTCCGGCGCGGCTTCCGTTTTCCGACCCTGAAATGGATGGTGCGCTCCGCCTCGTCCGACTCGGCGAGCAGCGCGGTAGCCACCTCGAAGGCGGCGATCCCATCCGGGGGCCGCCGCGGCGCCAGGGTCACGCGCGCGTCCTCCGCCGCCGCGGGCGGCTGTAGCGTGCTGCGTTTCTGCACGTCCGGCCAGACCGCCACGGCTACGCCGCTGATGCTCCCGGACGCGATGTCCAAAGTAACCCATGAACCGTCGCTCCCGGTCAGTTCCACAGATCCCGACACCCCTTCGCCAACTGCGGCCGGGCGGCAGTTCGCGGTCAGGATATCGGTATCGGCGTCCCAGCGGTATTCCACTTCGGCCGGTGTCTTGGCCGAAGGCTCCACCTGCACGACAAAGTTCACGGGCCCTCTCGGTTGCGGTCGCCCACGATGCGCCGCGGTCGAGGCGCGCGCGAGCACGGACTAATGCATGCCGGAGCATTTCATCGCCGGTGCCTACGCCATTATGACCGCCACAGATATACTGACGCCCGGAAGCGTGGGCCAGAGGGTCCCAGCTCCGGCGCGCCCACCCCGGCTCGGGATCGTAGATCACCGGCCTGGAGCGGGAGGTGGGGGATCGGTTAAGGGCC
>JALZIF010000021.1 GCA_030860435.1 Gemmatimonadota bacterium
CACCAGACCGGGGCCGTATCGCCGCCCCTGGGTCCGCGTGCGGAACCCGGGTTCGTGCCTGACGATTCCCCTGTCGCCGAGCCCGTTGCGCTCCGGCGAGAGCTGGCCCAATGAACTGGAAACGGTCTGCCCTCGGCGCGGCGGTCGCGGTACCGCTGGTAGGTCTCCTCGGCTTCGGCCTCACGCGCGACCCGCGCGCGATCCCGTCGCCCTTACCGGGCCAGGAGGCGCCGCCGTTCGCGCTCGAGGTGATCCGCGCTGGCGATGCGTTGAGCGAGGCAGCGCCAGCCGTTGGCGACACCGTTCGCCTCGCGCGCATGCGCGGGGATGTGGTGGTCATGAACTATTTCGCATCGTGGTGCTTGGCGTGTCGCGACGAGCACGCGGTGCTGAACGCGGGGGCGCGGCAGTACGCGGACAGCGGGGGGGGCGTCCATTTCTTCGGCGTCCTGTACAACGACCTAGTGGACAACGGGCTGCGCTGGATCACCGAGATGGGTGGGCAGAGCTACCCAGCGCTCCGCGACCCCGGCTCCCGCACGGCGATCGACTACGGGCTGTACGGCGTGCCGGAGACGTTCTTCATCGCGCCGGACGGGCGTGTTGCGTACAAGCATGTGGGTCCGGTGACGATAGAAGTGCTGGTGGCGCAGGTAGAGCGGCTGCTGGTGGAGCGGGGGTCGATCATGGGCGGTGGGGAGGGCGCGGGCGGGGTGCGGTGATATCATCGCGGCGAATACGAGGCGCACTCCTTCTGCCCCGCCCCGCATCGAATGGTCGCCGTCGCCCACCTGGCACCGGCGACGCCGTTGACCGTTCAGCGACGTCACAGACGTGCCCCTAACGCCGATCCGTCATAACCCATGTTGCAGTCTACGCCTTTGCAGGACGAAGTGCTCACGCCGACGGCAGCTCCAACGAGACGGTAGTTCCCTTTCCGGACTGGCTTTCCATGCGTAGCTCGCCTCCCATTGCACGAGCGAAGTCGCGTGACGACCTGATTCTCAAGGGCGCCGAGCGCGGGGTCCCCCCCCCGACTTCTAGAATCGCGCCCTGGAGCCCGAATCGCCCCATCATTTCGCCGCGCGCCGGCGCATTCCTTGTCCTGTTCCTGCTCGCCCTCGCGGCCGCAGCGACCCCGGCACAGGACACCGCTCTCGCGCCAACTGCCGCCTCTCGTCAGGCCGCGAACGACCCCGCGCTCGAGCGCGCGATCAAGGAAGTTTCCGCCCAGCTCCGCTGCCCCGTCTGCCAGGGGCTATCGTTGCAGGACTCGCCGTCGGGGCTGGCGCAGGAGATGAAGGACGTCGTGCGCGACCAGCTCGCGTCCGGTCGCACCCCTGACGAGGTGAAAGCCTATTTCGTCAGCAAATACGGCGAGTGGGTCCTGCTCGAGCCCAAGCCGCGCGGGATAAACATCGCCGTGTACACGCTCCCCTTCCTGCTGCTCGTCGCGGGCGCCGCTGTGATAGCCTTCTCGGTACGGCGCTGGACGAGAGCGCCGGCCAGCGCGGCCGAGCCGATGTCCGCCGACACCTTCGACGACGAGGAGCTCGAGGATGCGGCTGGACGTCAGGCGGCTCGCTAGACCCGACCTACCAGGCGGAGATCTGATCGTCTCCGGCCTCGAAGACCTGGAGCAGGGGTTAGAGACAGTGCCCGCGCTACTCGTCTCGATCGGTGCGCCGCGGCTGCGCCGGCTCGGCTACGTCGTGCCGCGCCCCATCGCGGACCCGGAGCACCGGCTCTATGCGCTCCTTGCACGCCTCGATGCCGACACGGCACACGGGCGCTACAACGCGTGGGTTCGCCGCCTGACGAGCTTCGAACGGGCCGCCGAGTGCGTGCGCTAGCCGACCGCGAGCGCATCCGGCGGCTCATGGAAGCGTTCGGGCGCGCGGCGAGTGGGGATGTCCGAGTCTATCTCGTGGGTGGCACGACCGCGGTACTGATCGGGTGGCGCGAATCGACAATCGATGTGGACTTCGTAATGCGGCCGGAAGACGATGCGATCCTCCGCTCCGTCCCGGCACTGAAGGAGTTGCTCCAGGTCAACGTCGAGATCGCCTCCCCCGCCGACTTCATCCCCGTACCTCCCGGGTGGGAAGATCGGGGCACGTTCATCGCGCAGGTGCAGCGCGTCGCCTTCTACCATTTCGACCTGTACGCGCAAGCGCTCGCCAAGGTAGAGCGCGCGCACCGGCAGGACCTCGCCGACGTGCGGGAGATGATCGGCCGCGGCCTGATCGACCGGGGGCGGGCGATTGAGTACTTTGCGCGCGTAGAGCCCGACCTGTACCGGTTCCCGGCGATCCACGCGCCGAGCTTCCGCCGAGCAGTGGAAGAGGCGTTCGGGTGAGAGTGCGATGCGTGTGACGACGATGCGTCACTGTGCTGTGCACTCGACCGCTCCGGACTGCTCGTTCAGCCTAGCGAGCGGTGACCGGAGCCGCGGCTGGCGGATCGCCCGGCGTAGGCGGCTCGTACCAGATCTCAATCTCATAGCCGTCGGGATCGGCGAAGAAAATGTACGGCTCTCCGGGAACGACCTCGCCCTGGCGCAGCACTTTACCGCCGGCGAGCGCTACAGCCGCCGCCGCCGCGTCGATGTCCGCTGCATCGACGAGACGGAAGCCGAAGTGCGACACCCCGCCGGCCTCGCCGGCTCGATCAGCGCCATCCAGGAACACGAGTACATCCCGGCTGCCCGGTGTCTGTGCCTGAATGAACCCTTTGTCCCGATAGACCACCACGACCCCGAGCACTTCCTGGTAGAACTGAAGCGACCGCTCGGCATCGCGAACCGCGAGCGAGATGTGGGTCAATCCGTGCGTCTTCACCATGGCCGTCCCCTGTTTGCGGTGTCATCGAGCAGGATCGCGGTTGCGGGTTGCGGGTGCGGGTTGGGGGTGAGTCATTGTGTCGGATCGGATGCAGTAGGCAAACAGTAAGCAGCAACCGCCCGCAGTGAAACAGTGTCACGTCAACCAAGCGGTCACATGACGGAGTCAGTCATCCATCCTACTCCCGGACCCGGCGACTGGCCCAGCCTGCCGCTCAACGAATGGAAGGGCACGTGCGCCACGCTGCACATGTGGACGCAGATCGTCGGCAAGACACGCCTCGCTCTGGCGCCCATGGAGAACCACTGGTGGAACGTCCCGCTCTACGTCACACCCCGCGGCCTGACGACGTCGGCGGTTCCGTGCAGGACGCGGACGTTTGAAGCCACGTTCGACTTTCTCGACCACGAGCTCACCGTGCGGGTCAGCGACGGCGGCACGCGCGCGATGCCGCTTGCTGCTCGCTCCGTGGCCGACTTCTACGCGGAGTACACGGCGGCATTGCGCGCGCTCGGCATCGATGCGGCAATCTGGCCGGTCCCGGTCGAGGTGGAGGACCCGGTACCGTTCGCCGCCGACACCGTGCACGCGTCCTACGACGCAGCGTACGCGGAGCGCTTCTGGCGCGCGTTGCTCCAGGCGGACCGCGTTCTCAAACGGTTCCGCGGCCGGTTCCTCGGCAAGGCAAGTCCGGTGCACTTCTTCTGGGGTAGCTTCGACCTGGCGGCGACGCGCTTCTCCGGGCGCCGTGCTCCCGTGCACCCGGGCGGGATTCCGCACCTCGCGGACTGGGTAACGCGCGAGGCATACTCGCACGAGTGCAGTAGCGCGGGCTGGTGGCCGGGCGGACGGGGCGTGGACGCGGCGTTCTACGCCTACGCGTACCCGGAGCCCGACGGATACCCCGACGCGCCGGTACGGCCTCGTGAGGCGTTCTACAGCCCCGAGACCCGGGGGTTCATTCTCCCGTACGACACAGTGCGCACCGCGAGCGATCGGGACGGGATGCTGCTGGACTTCTTCCAGAGCACCTACGAGGCCGAGGCAAAGCTCGCCGGGTGGGACCGCGCCGCGCTCGAGCGGCCGGCGTTAGGCCCGTAAGCGTCGAGCGCTCTACACACCAACGTCCGCGACCAGCGCGCTCCCGATCCGCCGAACCTCGCGGACGAGGAGCTGGAAGTCCTCGCGACGGCTGCGATGGTTCGTGATCGCCACCCGGATGGCGTAACGCCCCCCGATCGTCGCGTTGGACGGAACCGCGATCCCCTCCTCGTGCAGCCGCATGAGCAGCTCCTTGTTGAGCGCGTCGAGCGCCGGCTCGTCACGCCCTTCCCCGCTGCCGGCGTAGCGAAAGCAGACGATGTTCATCGGCACCGGTGCCAGCAGCTCGAGGTCGGGCGCCGCGGTCACCAGCTCGGCCAGGTAGCGCGCCTGCTGGATGTTCTGGTGCACGAGGCGGGCGTACCGGTCGAGTCCATGCTCCTTGAGCGACATCCACACCTTGAGCGCGCGGAAGCCACGGGAGAGCTGCAGCCCGTACTCGCTGAACCAGAGCGCTCCGCCCGCCGCTCCACGCTCGGCGTGCGCGAGGTAGTCCGGCGTGAGCGAGAAGGTCCGCCGGTGGGCCGCGGCGTCGCGCACGAGCACACATCCCACCTCGAACGGCATGTACATCCACTTGTGCAGGTCGAAGGCGACCGAGTCCGCGCGCTCTAGCCCTGCGAGCCGCGGGCGCACCTCCGGCGACAGACAGGCCAGCGCGCCGAACGCGCCGTCCACGTGCAGCCACAGTTCCTCGCGCGCGCAGATTTCCGCCAGCCTCGTTAGGTCGTCGATCGCGCCCGTGTTCACGGTGCCGGCGTTGCCGACGACGCACAGGGGGCGGCAACCGGCGCCCCGGTCGTCCGCGATCGCGCGCTCGAGCGCGGCGACCTCGAGCTCGAACTCGGCGTTCACTGGTAAGAGTCGAAGGTTCTCGCTGCCGAGACCCATCAGCTCGACCGCCTTCTGCACGGAGCTGTGCGTCTCGCGCGAGCCGTAGACCGTCATTGGACCGCCGTCTGCGCGCCTTCCCTGCCGGCGCACATCGTATCCGGCGCCCACGTTGCGAGCGACGGCCAGGCCGACAAGGTTCGCCATCGACCCGCCACTGACGAGAATTCCGCTCGCCGCGGCCGGGAATCCGAGTATCTCCTTGCACCAGTCGAGCACCTGCGCCTCGACGTAGTTGGCGCCGTGATCGCCGCCGCCGACGTTCGGATTCATCGTCGCCGCCAGCATCTCGGCCAACGCGCCGAGCGGCGTGCCGGTGCCGATCACCCACGCCCAGAATCGCGGATGGATGTTCCCGAGCGGGTATGGGAGCACGAGCTCGCGAAAGTCCTCGTACGCGCGCTCCGCCCCCTCCGGCTCGCGCGGCACAGGCTGTCTGAGGCGCTCCTTGACCGAATCGGGCACCGGCTGCCAGGCCGGTCGTTCGCGCACCTGCTCCAGATAGCCGAGCATGTCGTCCACCATGCGGTGGCCGAGATGGCGCAGGTCGTCCCAGTTCTCGGGGTCGAGCGATCGTTCGGTCTCGACGTCAATGGGCGCGGTCATGATGGGGTTGGCTTGTCTCGGACGGTGTTGGGCGGGGCGTCGGCGCGCCCGGCTGCGCCGCGGGAAGGATGCGGGAATCATAACGGCCGAGGAGATCGCGCCGGTTCCCGCATGTCGCGCAACCCCCGCACGGGCGGCGGGTCAACCCCCTTGCGGTGCCGGTCGGGGTCGCGGATTCTTAGCCCGCCATCCCACGCAGGCAGGCACGCGGTCACCCGGTACCGCGGCATTCGACGCCGATGGCGAACGTGGACGGAGGTGAACGCATGATTCTCGTGGCGGGCGGCACCGGCGATCTCGGCGGGGCGGTGACTCGGATGCTATTGGCGCGCGGCGAGAAATTGCGCGTTCTCGTGCGCCCATCCTCACCATACGCGTCACTCGCGGACGCTGGCGCGGAGGTGGCGATCGGCGATTTGAAGGACCGGGCGTCGCTCGATGCTGCCTGTCGCGGCGTCGAGACTGTGATCACGACCGCGAACTCCGCCCGCCGCGGCGGGGAAGACAATCCGCAGAGCGTAGACGTTGAAGGGAACCGCAACCTGATCGACGCCGCGAAGGCGGCCGGCGTCCGTCACTTTGTCTTTGTCTCGGCTATGGGCGCCGACCCGAACGGCCCGATCGCGTTCCTAGCGGCCAAGGGCAAGACGGAAGAGTACCTGGGCGCAAGCGGGATGCGCTACACGATCATAGCGCCTAACGCGTTCATGGAAGTGTGGACGTCGATGCTCGTCGGAGCGCCAGCGCGAGCAGGGCAGCCGGTGACGCTCGTCGGAGAGGGGCGCCGCAAGCACTCGTTCATCTCCGCCGCGGACGTTGCGGAATACGTCGTCGCCGCCGTCAGCAACCCGGCGGCCCTCGACGCACGGCTGGTCCTTGGCGGCCCCGAACCGCTGTCGTTGCGGGAGGTCGCGTCGATCTACGAGCGCGCTCTCGGACGCGGCGTTGCGATCCGAACCGTTCGCCCCGGCGAGCCCGTGCCGGGTGTTCCGGAGAGCCTCTGGGGGATGGTCGCCGGACTCGACATGTTCGACTCGCCCGTCGACATGAGCGAAACAAGCCGAATCTTCGGAGTTGCACCCACGCCGCTCGCCGATGTCGCGAGGCGCGAGTGTGCGGGGGGCGGGTAAGACGGGGAACGCGTAGTCCCGCCACCCCGTCCAGCCGCCCACTTGTCGGGGTTACCTAGACGGGGTCAGCGAGGAATCCGGACTCGGATACCGTGCGGATCGGCCCGCTCTATCCCGCCCGCGTCGCGGTTGCTGATAGGAACCACGGCCTTAAGGAACCCGCGCCTTCCGCCCTGCTGCACCTGCACGATCCCGAGGCCAGGAGTGCTCCCCGTCGCTACGTGCGGATCGCCGCTGAGCGGATTCGGCCCGCGCAGCGACACGAAAATGCGGTTACCAGACGGCGCGGTGTCCGCGAGATCGGGGGTCGGGTCGCTGCTGGGGCCGCCCAGCAAGCTCACCGTGCCAACATGCCGGCCAGAGCGACCGTCAAAGACCTCCGCGACGTTCGCCCCGCGATCGAACACCCAGACGTGGCCCCGTGCGAGAGTAGTTCCATGGCTGTCGCGCGGCGCCACGTCATCCGAGAATGCCAGGATGGGCGCCGGAGTGTTCGGCGGGTTGGACGCGGCGTACCCCGTGAGCGGAAAGCGGTAGACATCGAACTCGTGGAGGTTGTTTGGGGTCCCGCCGCCGGAGTTGAGCCACATGTGCCCACCGGTCTCGGTGCCGCCGCAGCCGTTGGGATGGATCGTGGCCCGGTCGTACTCCGCCACGATAGCCATGGGTGTCGGCTCCGGATCCACCACGAGGAGCCCCCCACCGCGCAGCGTGACCCACGTTACGCTACCGCTCCCGACGCGCGGACAGATCGGCGCGTTATCGGGCCGCAGGACGGGATCCTGGCAAGGAGCGCCGTTAGGGGTGGTACAGTTAGCGAGGTCGAGCGTGGCGGCCGTGGCGTGCACGAACGTGTTGGTGGAATAGTCGGTATCGATGCGTTCCAGTAACTTCCCGTTCTGGTTCGCGACGACAATGTGCCGGTCATCGGGTGTGAGGAAGGCTGCGTGCGCCTGGATCGCGCCGCCGGCCCCTGGCGACATGCGGATGCACGCCACCGGTTCGCGGGTGGCGCCATCGAAGATCACCACGTGTCCGCTCGCAACGAACGCCAGCACCCCGTGCGTGTGTTGAGAGTTGAAGAAGAGCATGTGTGGCCGGACCGGGTTCACCCCGGTCTGCGCCAGGCAGAGCGCAGCGGTGCTCCCGGAGAGGTCGATGCGTGCGACCGGAGTCGCGGTGGCTGCGGCCGCGCCCATGAGATCGGGCACGGCGAAGATGTGGATGGCCCCTCCGTACGTGAGCCCATCCGTGTTCGACTGATCGACGAGCCAGACCTCGGCCTGTCCGTTGCCGGCGACAGCGCGCTCCGGACTCGGGTCGAAGTGGACCTGCGAGGGCGAGTCCCCCTTGCAGCCGGCGAGAATGACGCCGCAAACTCCGACGGCGACGGTGCGCATAGACATCGGTACCTCCAGCGGTGGAAGAGCGGGCTGTCTACCCTAAAGGCGCGAACGGGGCGCGCTCGATGCCATCCACCCCTGGCACAGCTCCGTTGCACTTTCCGGCCACCCTTCCGATCTTGGGTCCGTGAAGCACTAGAAGTGGCCATGGCAGGGGGAGATGCGCAGTCGACACGAGATCACGGACCTGTTGATCGCCTGGCGGGAGGGCGATGCTGCTGGCCTGAACCGGCTGATGACGCTCGTCTACGACGAGCTCAGGGGGATCGCGCACAACCACCGGATCGGGGAGCGTGACGAACACACGCTCACAACCACGGCGCTGGTCCATGAGGCGTTCCTCGAGCTGGTCGACCTGACGCGCATCGACTGGCGCGACCGCGCGCATTTCTTCGCCGTCGCCGCCGGCGTGATGCGCCGGGTTCTCGTCGACTACGCGCGACGATACAACGCGGCCAAGCGCGGCGGAAGACTGCCGCACGTGGCTCTCGATGAGGCCGCGATCGCGATCGATCAGCGAGCGGACACGCTGATCGCCGTGGACATGGCTCTCGAGCGGCTGTCGGAGGTAGACGAGCGCCTCGCGCGCGTTGTCGAGTGCCGTTACTTCGCCGGGCTCTCGGATGAGGAGTCTGCGGCGGCGCTCGGTGTATCGCTGCGCACGGTGCGGCGGGACTGGACCAAGGCCAAGGGGTGGCTGCACCAGGAGTTGGCCACGTGACGGACACTGCGGGGCGAGGTGCACCCTGCGGTGCCGCTCCCTCTCCCGAGCGGTGGCCGGAGCTCCAGCACATCATCGACCCGGCGCTGGAGCTCCCGTCGGAGGAGCGCACGAACTACGTAGCGCGCGCTTGTGCCGGGGATGCCCTGCTCCGCGAGGAGGTGGAGCGCTTCCTCCGTTCGTGCGACGAGGCGCTCGGCTGGCTGGAAGGGTCGGCGCCGCAGCTCGCGGCGTTCCTGCTCGAGACCGCCCACGCGGAGACCGTCGGGCCGAGTGAGGGCACGTTCATGGGCCCTTATCGCCTCGTTCGCGAGGTAGGGCGGGGTGGCATGGGCGCGGTGTACCTCGCCGAGCGCGATGACGCGCAGTACCGAAAGCGCGTGGCGATCAAGATCGTGCGGGATGGCGTCTGGCTTGGCGGCGACGATCACCTCGTGCGTCGCTTCGTCGAGGAGCGGCAGATTCTCGCCTCCCTCGACCACCCCAACATCGCCCGCCTCCTGGACGGCGGTGTCACCGACGGCGGACTCCCCTGGTTCGCGATGGAGTACGTCGAAGGAGCGCCAATCGACCGGTACTGCGACGACCGCGCCCTCAACATCGACGAGCGCCTCGCCCTCTTCTGCGGAGTGTGTGACGCGGTGGCGTTCGCCCATCGCAACCTCGTCGTGCACCGCGATCTCAAGCCCTCGAAC
>JALZIF010000042.1 GCA_030860435.1 Gemmatimonadota bacterium
GGCTATTCCTGGATGGGGTTCAGTACCCGCGCGACCTCTACATCACGAACGAATGAAGATCCACCTGGATTCCGCGAGCATCTCCGACATCGAGTGGGCCATCGCCACGGGCCTCATCGACGGTATCACCACGAGCCCCACCCTCATCGAGGGTGACGCCAGTAATGCCGACGTGCGGGCGCATCTCGCAGGGCTATGCCGCCTCACTCACGGCCCGGTGAGTATCGAGATCGCGGCGGTTGACGCTGCGGAGATGTACCGCGAAGGACGCGAGCTCGCGAAGATCGCGGACAACGTGGTCGTCAAGATTCCCATGATCGAGGAGGGGATCGTAGCCGTGCGCCGTCTCGTCCTCGATGGCGTGAAGGTGAACACCACGCTCATCTTCAACGCCGCACAGGCGCTGCTCGCCGCCAAGGCCGGGGCAACGTACGTAAGCCCCTTCGTCGGCCGCCTCGACGACATCGGACACGACGGCATCGCGGCGCTGCGCGACATTCGTCAAGTATTCCGCAACTACGACCTGGACTGCGAGGTGTTGGTCGAAGCCGTCCGCCACACACGCCACTTCATCGAGTGCGCGAAGGCCGGCGCGGACATCGTGACGGTGCCGATCGACGTGCTGAGGGCGCTCCTTCTTCACCCGCTGACTGACCGCGGGCTCGACCAGTATCTGAGCGACTGGAGCAAGCGTCCGGCAAGAGCGCGCGCGGGGGTGTGAGAGTGCGGCACCGCGCCGGCGCCGCGACTGGCGCGTGTGGGTACGGTCACCGCGTGCTCGTCGCCGGCGGCTGGCTATTGATTGGTATCGGGGGCTGCGTGAAGGAGAACGAGGGAGCGGGCGCCGAATCCGCGCTCGCCGCCTCCGGCGCGCAGGGGCCGCTCGGACGCGCGGAGGACCCCGGAGGCGCGGTCGACCCGCGCCGGCGGACTTCCGTTACCGAGGCCGTCGCGCGCGTCGCGCCGACCGTGGTCACGGTCCAGACCGAGATCGTCGAGCGTGCACCCGTCGATCCGTTCGACCTGTTGTTCGGTCGCGCTCCCGGCGAGCGAATCTCTCCCGGCATCGGCAGCGGCTTCATCGTTCGCGGCGACGGCGTAATCGTGACCAACGCCCACGTGGTGAGTGGGGCAGCGCGCATCTTCGTCGCGCTCGGCGATGGGACAACGTATCCGGCGCGCTTGCTCGGCGCCGACGAGCCGAACGACCTCGCGGTGCTCAAGGTCGAGGCGCGCGACCTTCCGGTCGCGACACTCGGAGACTCTCGAACGCTCATCGTAGGCGAGACCGTCATCGCTATAGGCAACCCGTTTGGCTTTGTCCTCGGGAGCCCCGAGCCCAGTGTCACGACCGGAGTGATCAGCGCCACGGGACGCAATCTCGTCGGCCAGGCGCAGGATGGACAGATGTATCTCGACATGATCCAGACGGACGCGGCGATCAATCCAGGTAATTCCGGCGGCCCGCTCATCACCGTCCTCGGCGAAGTGATCGGCGTCAACAGCTCGATCTATTCTCCCACCGGCGCCTCGGTAGGGCTCGGTTTCGCGATCCCGATCAACCGCGTGAGGCGTGTGACCGAGGATCTGCTCGTGAGCGGCACTATCCGCCAGCCATGGATCGGGATCAAGCCCGACATTCCCGCAGCGACGACTCCACGCGATCTCCTTCGCTCCGGTGTAGTTGTCGCCACCGTAGTCCCGGGCTCGCCGGCGGCGCGTGCCGGCATCGTGCCCGGCGATGTGGTGCTGCGCGCGGGCGAGCGCGTCCTTCGGAGCCCGTACGACTGGGAGGCGATGCGCCTCGAGCTGCGCGTGGGGGAAGAAGTGTCGCTACTCGTCCGCCGCGGGGCGCGCGAGCTGTCAGTTGGCGTGCGGGTTGCCGATCTCCCGGAGGTCAGCGCTCCGAAGGTCGAGGTGTTGCGCGAGTTGGAGCTGGTCACGCTGACCCCGGTAATCCGAGCCGACCGGGGAGTGCGCGCCGAGCGCGGCGCCCTGATCTACCGCATAAGCGCTCGGGTGTCGGACGAGATCGGCATCGAGGCCGGGGACGTTCTCCTGCAGGTGAATAGAACGCCGATCGAGCGGGCGGAGGACGTCAGCCGGGCAATCGACTATTACGCGGGGCGCGGCCCGATCCGGTTGTTTTTCGAGCGCGGGCAGCGGGTGTACACTACCGATTTCGTAGTCCGATGAGCCACCCGTCGTGAACGCAACCGACCGGTATACCTCGCCGCTCGCTGAGCGGTACGCCTCCAGCGAGATGCTCGAGCTGTGGTCGCCGCAGGCACGCCACTCTCTGTGGCGTCGGCTGTGGCTCGCCCTCGCCGAGGCCCAGCGCGAGCTGGGTGCGCGTGCCGAGATTCCGGACGAGGCGCTGGCGCAGATGCGCGCCCACGTCGACGACATCGACTTTGCCGCGGTAGGGGAGTACGAGCGGCGCTTCCGGCACGATGTGATGGCGCACGTCCACGCCTTCGGCGACGTTGCACCAGCGGCGCGCCCGTTCATCCACCTCGGCGCGACCAGCGCCTATGTCACGGACAACGCGGACCTCATACTGATGCGCCGCGGTCTGGGACTCCTGCGCGCGAAAGTGATCGCCGTGCTGCGGTCGCTTGCCGCGTTCGCCCGCGAGTGGCGCGACGAGCCTACCCTCGCCTACACCCATCTTCAGGCGGCGCAGCTCACCACCGTCGGCAAGCGAGCCACCCTGTGGATGCAGGATCTCGTCCTCGACCTCGCGGACATCGATCACCGCGTCGCGACGCTGCCCTTGCGCGGCGTCAAGGGAACGACGGGGACACAAGCGAGCTATCTCGAGCTCTTCGCGGGCGACCACGCGAAGGTGCAGCGCCTCGAGGAAATGGTGACGCGAAGGATGGGGTTCGAGCGCGCGCTCGCCGTCACCGGACAGACTTATACGCGCAAGTTGGACGCGCAGGTGCTCGCGGTCGTCGCTGGGATCGCCGCAAGCGCATCGAAGCTGAGCGCCGACATCCGCATGCTCCAAGCGTTTGGCGAGGTCGAGGAGCCGTTCGAGAAGGAGCAGATCGGATCCTCGGCGATGGCCTACAAGCGCAACCCGATGCGCTCGGAGCGGATCGCGGCTCTCGCGCGGTTCGTTGTGTCGCTCGAGGAAAACGCGAACCACACGCACAGCGCGCAATTCTTCGAACGCACGCTCGACGACAGCGCGAACCGGCGCCTGGTGATCCCGGAGAGCTTCCTCGCCACCGACGCCATCCTGGTGCTCGCGGCAAACATTACGCAAGGGCTCGAGGTGCATCCCGGGCGCATCCGCCGCCGTGTCGCCGACGAGCTCCCTTTCATGGCCACAGAGGTGCTGCTGATCCGCGCTGTCGAGGCAGGGGGTGACCGGCAAACGGTACATGAGGTGATCCGGCGCCACAGCGTCGCCGCTGCCCGGGCCGTCAAAGACGGCGGCGCGCCAAACGACCTGTTCGAGCGGCTGGCGGCGGATCCGGCCTTCGGGCTTGCGCCGCACGAAATGCACAGCATCACAGACCCATCGCTTTTCGTCGGCCGGGCACCGGAGCAAGTGGACGAGTTCCTGGCTCAGGTGATCGATCCGATTCTCGCCAGTGCCGCCGGCTCGGGGGACGACGTGGAGACACCTCGGGTATGAGCGCTCGCGCAAGGCGGACTCCGATGTCGGTGAGCGCGCTGCCGCTCAGGCAGATTGGCCGCGGGAAGGTTCGGGACGTCTATGAGGTGGACGGCGAGCGGCTTCTTCTGGTCGCGACAGACCGCGTGAGCGCATTCGACGTCGTTATGCGCGAGGCGATTCCGCACAAGGGGTTGGTGCTCACGCAGATGAGCGCGTGGTGGTTTCGCCAGCTCGAGTCGATCGTTCCCAACCACATGCTGAGCGCCGATATGGACGAGATCTTCGCGATGCTCCCCGAGCTCGCCGAGCACCGGCCGGCGCTCTGGGGGCGAGCAACGCTCTGCCGGCGCGCGCGCGTCTTCCCGATAGAGTGCGTGGTCCGTGGCTATCTTTCCGGGTCGGCGTGGAAGGAGTATCGCGCCAACGGCACCCTGGCCGGAGAGCGCCTCCCGGCGGGACTTCAGGAGAGCGCGCGGCTCGAACCGCCGGTCTTCAGTCCGGCCACCAAAGCCGCGGCGGGACACGACGAGAACATCACCGTGGCGAGAATGCGCGAGATCGTCGGCCGAAAAGAGGGAGCGGAGCTGGAGCGGCTCTCGCGGGCGCTCTATGAGAAAGGGCGCGAGATTGCGGAGGAACGGGGAATCATCATTGCCGACACGAAGTTCGAGTTCGGTCGCGCGGTCGACGGGCCCATCCTCCTCGTTGACGAGCTGCTGACGCCGGACAGCTCGCGCTTCTGGCCGGCGGACGGGTACGCTCCGGGCCGGCCGCAGGCGAGCTTGGACAAGCAGCCGCTACGCGACCATCTCGATGGGAAGCGGCTCGCCGGACGCTGGAACGGGGAGGCGCCTCCGCCTGCGCTCCCGCCCGACGTGGTGGAGGCAACGAGCCGGCGTTACCTGGAGGCGTATCGGCGCCTGACGGGAAAGGACCTGGTATTGGAGATGCCGTGAACTTCGCTCGTGAAGGGTTGGCGCTCATCGGAATCGCGGCCGCGATCGCCGGCGGGGCGTTCCTACTCGCGGTCGCGCGCCGCTCCTGGCCCCTCTGGCTGCTAGCCTTCGCGCTCCTCCTCGTCGCCCTCTGGGTCGCCTACTTTTTCCGCGACCCTGAGCGGGCTGGGGACCGCGGCGATCGGATCGTCGTGGCGCCAGCCGACGGCAAGATCGTCATGATCACCGACGTCGAAGAACCGGCGTTCGTACAGGGGCGCGCGACGCGCATCTCGATCTTCATGAACGTCTTCAGCGTGCACGTGAACCGGTATCCCGTCAGCGGGACCGTCCGGTACGTCCACCGCACACCGGGGAAGTTCCTGAACGCTGTCGGCGAACAGGCGAGCTTGGAGAATGAGCAGATGTCAGTTGGCATCGAGGCCGGGACCCACAGGGTGCTCGTCAGGCAGATCGCGGGGCTCATCGCGCGCAGAATCATCACCTATTCCGCCGTCGGTGATGTCGTGACCCAGGGAGAGCGGATGGGCATCATCCGCTTCGGCTCGCGCGTCGACGTCTTTCTGCCGGCTGGGTCCGCGCTCCGAGTCACCGTCGGCGAGCTCTCTTCCGCCGGAACAACGGTGCTCGGCGAGTTGGCCAAGTGAACCGAGTCATCCCACGCCCCGATCTCCGGCGCGCGGTCGTCCTGCTGCCGAACGGGTTTACGCTCGGGAATCTTTTCTTCGGGATCTGGGCGATCGTTGAAGCTTCGCGCGGAGATTTCAGCCAGGCCGGCTGGCTCGTAGTCTGGGGCGGAATCATGGATGCGCTCGACGGACGCGTGGCCCGCATGACAAAGACCGGGAGCGCGTTCGGCGTCGAGCTCGACTCGCTCGTGGACGCGGTGAGCTTCGGCGTCGCGCCGGCGTTCATCATGTACTTCGCCGTGCTGCAGGGCGAAGGATCGGCGTGGATCTTCTCGTTCATATACGTCGCTTGCGCCGTCATGCGGCTCGCCCGCTTCAACATCGAGCAGGGTGGCCGTGCCAAGACGCACTTCCACGGCCTCCCGAGCCCCGCCGCGGGAATGACGCTCGCGTCGTACTACTGGTTCAGCCAGTCATCGCTTTACAGCCAGACGCTGATCGGCGACTTGCCCTGGAACGAGGGCATGCGTTGGGTCATGCTGACCCTCTCCTTTCTCATGATCAGCCACGTGCTCTACCCCGCGATGCCGACAATCGGACTGCGCAGCGTCAAAGGGGTAGTCGGCATTTTTGTCATGCTAGGCGCAGTGTCGCTGCTGATCTTTCGCCGGGTGGAATTCCTCTTCCCCATGCTCGTGCTCTACATCGGGTGGGGGCTGGCGCGCACGGTTTTCTTCGGCCTACTCGACCGCGTGCCGACCGGCGACCCCCTTTACGACAGCGACGACGAGGATGAGGAATCGCTGATGACGCGCCCGGTCGCGGTCGGCGAATCCCCCTACTCATGGCGCCGTAAGCGCCGCAAGCGCGTCCGCCGGCCCGACCACACACGCGCGCCGTCCGAGCGACCTTCGATCGACACCGACGAATGAATCAATATCGCGTGGCCATTCACGTCGTCCCCCGCCGGGGTATCCTGGACCCGCAAGGGAAGGCCATTACCGACGCGCTCCACACGCTCGGGTTCGCCGGCGTGGTGGACGCCCGCATGGGCAAGCACATCGTTCTTGACGTTCACGCGCCTGACGAGTCGGACGCTGGCGCCGCCGTACGCGACATGTGCGAGCGCCTGCTCGCGAATCCGGTCACCGAGGACTTCGAGATCGCCGCGGTGAGCCGTATATGAAGTTCGGCATCGTCACCTTTCCCGGCTCCAACTGCGACTACGACGCCTATCACGCCGTCGTCGACGCCCTCGGTGAAGAGGCGACGTACCTATGGCACAAGTCGCACGACCTCGCTGGCGCGGACGTCATCCTTCTCCCGGGGGGCTTCAGCTACGGTGACTACCTCCGGGCCGGGGCGATAGCGCGCTTCAGCCCGATTATGCGCGAAGTAGCGGAGCATGCACGGCGTGGCGGGCCGGTCATCGGGGTGTGCAACGGCTTCCAGATCGCGTGCGAGGCCGGACTCCTGCCCGGCGCGCTGATGCGCAACGAGGGGCTCCGCTTCGTCTCCGCACCCGTATTCGTACGCGTCGAGAACGCGGACACGATGTTCACCGGGCGCTATCACGCCGGAGACGTTCTGCGACTTCCGATCGCGCACGGCGAAGGACGCTACGTCGCCGACGCCGAGACGATCGAGCAGCTGGAGGGCGAGGGGCAGGTCGTGTTCCGCTACGTGAGCGCGGCCGGCGCCGTGGCTCCAGGCGCGAACCCGAACGGCTCGCTGAACGGCATCGCGGGAATCGTCAGCGGCGCCGGCAACGTCCTCGGAATGATGCCGCACCCCGAGCGCGCCTCAGACCCGGTCCTCGGCTCCACCGACGGGCTGGCTATATTTCAGTCGATGCTGGCGCGCGTCGCCGGCTGAGCACGCACCCAAGGAGCTTGAGGATCCGATGCCGATCGAAGAGAAGCCAAGCCGGAACGAGGACGAGTACTTCGTGAAGATGGACGCGGAGCTGCTCAAGGCTCGCCGGGCGAAGCTCGATCAGGAGCGCAAGGATCGCGACCGCGCGCAGCACTTCATGAAGTGTCCGAAGTGCGGCGGGGACCTGAACGAGATCGACTTGAAGAACGTCAAGATCGACCGGTGTGCCGAGTGCGGTGGGACGTGGCTCGACAAGGGAGAGCTGGAGATGTTCCTCCAAACGTCGGAGGAAGGAGGCATCCGCCGTGTGATCGGCGATCTGCTGGGTGTGCGCTTCCGGTGACGGCGCGGCCGCGTCGGGGTGATCCGGAGATCACGCCGGCGCTAATCGCCGAGCACGGCCTCACACCCGACGAGCACCAACGCCTGGTCGAGATGCTCGGCCGCGCGCCGACGTTCACGGAGCTCGGGATCGTGAGCGCGCTCTGGAGCGAACACTGCTCTTACAAGCACTCGCGCCCCGTTCTCAAGACGCTCCCGACGGAGGCCTCGTATGTCCTCCAAGGACCGGGCGAGAACGCGGGTGTCATCGCCATCGGCGGGGGACTCGCGGTTGCCTTCAAGATCGAGTCACACAATCATCCCTCGGCCGTCGAGCCGTATCAGGGCGCCGCGACCGGCGTGGGCGGAATCCTGCGTGACGTCTTCACGATGGGAGCGCGCCCGATCGCCCTCCTCAACTCGCTTCGCTTCGGCTCGCTCGACACGCCGCGGGTACGCTATCTCTTCGGGGGCGTCGTCAAGGGGATCGGCGACTATGGGAATTGCGTCGGTATCCCGACCGTGGCAGGTGAGGTCGTGTTCGATGCCGCGTACGAGGGGAACCCGCTGGTGAACGCGATGTGCGTCGGCCTGTTGCGCGAGGAAGACTTGATTCGCGCCAAGGCAGAGGGTGTCGGAAACCCGATCATCGCCGTCGGCGCGAGGACGGGGCGTGATGGGATCCACGGCGCCTCTTTCGCCTCGGAGGACCTGTCCGAGGCGAGCGAGGCGAGACGGCCGCAGGTGCAGGTTGGCGATCCGTTCACGGAGAAGCTTCTTCTCGAGGCCAGCCTGGAGCTCATCCGCAGCGGTAACATCGTCGCCATCCAGGACATGGGCGCCGCCGGGCTCACGTCGTCCTCCGCGGAAATGGCCGCCCGCGGTGACGTCGGCGTCGTGATAGACACGACGAAAGTCCCCGCCCGCGAGGAAGGGATGACGCCGTACGAAGTCCTGCTCAGCGAGTCGCAGGAGCGGATGCTCGTCGTGGCCAAGAAGGGCCGCGAGGTGCAGGTCGCGAAGATTCTCGAGAAGTGGGATCTCACCGCGGCTGTCATCGGCGAAGTGATCGCCGAGCCGGTGTACCGCGTTGTCGAGGGCGGGCGCGTCGTCGCGGAATTCCCCGGCTCGCGCCTCGTGACCGACTGCCCCGTCTATCACCCCGAGGCGCGCGAGTCGGACGAGATCCGCGCGCTGCGAGAGCGCGATCCGCACGACATCCCCGAGCGCTCCGAGGAGCTCGACCCGGTGTGGACGCTGGAGCAGCTCCTCGCATCGCCCACGATCGCAAGCAAGGAATGGGTCTACCGCCAGTACGACAGCACCGTCCGTACGGGGACGGTGATCGGTCCAGGAGCGTCAGACGCCGCGGTCGTTCGCATTCGCGGCACCGACAAGGCGATCGCCCTCAAGACAGACTGCAACGGACGCTACGTGTACCTCGACCCACGCGCCGGCGGGAAGATCGCGGTCGCGGAGGCCGCGCGTAACGTCGCCTGCGCGGGTGGGCGCCCGATGGCGATCACGAATTGTCTCAACTTCGGCAACCCGAAGCGGCCGGAGGTTTTCTTTCAGCTCCGCGAGGCGGTGCTCGGGATGGGTGACGCGTGCCGGGCGCTCGGTACGCCGGTGACCGGTGGCAATGTCTCGCTCTACAACGAGAACCCGCGCGGAGCGGTTTATCCTACGCCGGTGATCGGAATGGTCGGCCTCCTGGAGTCCGTATCGCACGCGACGCGGAGCGGCTTCTCCGAGGATGCCGACGCGATCGTGCTCTTTGGCGAGCCGACCGATGAGCTGGGAGGGAGTGAGTATCTCGCCGTCATTCACGGGACCGTCGCTGGTACCCCGCCCCGCTGCGACCTCGAGCGCGAGCGCGCCACCATAGACGCGCTGCTGGAGGCGATCCATGTCGGTGTTGTCCGCTCCGCGCACGACTGTTCTGAGGGCGGACTGGCTGTGGCGTTAGCCGAGTGCTGTATTGGCGAGCGCGAGCGACAGCTCGGCGCGGTGGTCGATCTCGGCGCATGGAACGGGCTCCCGCTACGCGCACTACTCTTCGGGGAGGCGCAGGCACGGATCGTCATGAGCACTCCTCAGCCGCTGCAGGTCCTCCAGATCGCGCGGAACCTGGGCGTCCCAGCGGCCGTGGTAGGGTCGGTGCGCGCCAGATCGCGCGACCTGGGGATCGTCGTGGGGACCCGCCGGATCGTGGCTCCGCTCGACCGCCTCGCGGCCGCGTACCACGACGCGATCCCGAACGTGATGCTCCGCTCCCCTGCGGAAACTGCGGTGCTCGAGCAGCACCCTTCTCCAGCGACGGTGTAGATCCGAATGTGTGGCATCTTCGGCGTTCACGGGCTCCAGGGCGCGGCCGCGGCGGTGCACCTCGGTCTCTACTCACTTCAGCATCGAGGTCAGGAATCCGCCGGAATCGTTGCCGTTGACGACGTGGGGACGGCGCACGCGGAGCGCTCCATGGGGCTCGTCTCTGACGGCGTGGACGAGGCGGCGCTGGCGCGCCTTGCCGGCCACATCGCCATCGGGCACACCCGCTACAGCACAGCGGGCTCCTCGACGATCGAGAACGCCCAGCCGGTGATGGCGCGCTTCCGTGGAGGGCATATCGCGCTCGCCCACAACGGGAACCTGACGAACGCGACCGAACTACGTCGCGAGCTGGAAGAGCAAGGCTCGATCTTCAGCTCGACGATGGATTCCGAGGTTCTCGTCCACCGGATCGCACGCTCCCTCGCGGAGCGGCCGGAGGAAAAGCTCGCCGACGCGCTGCAGGGGGTCGAGGGGGCCTATTGCGTACTGGTCGTCATCGCCAATACGCTGGTCGCGGCGCGTGACCCGCGCGGGTGGCGCCCGCTCGTCCTGGGTGCGCTCGATGGCTCGACGGTCGTGGCGTCGGAGACGTGCGCGCTCGACATCGTCGGCGCGACCTACGTGCGCGACATAGATCCCGGAGAGGTGGTGGCGATCGACACCTCAGGGATTCGCTCCGCCCGCCCGTTGCCCCCGCGTGAGCGGCGGCAGTGCGTCTTCGAGTACGTGTACTTCGCGCGGCCCGACAGTAGGATCTGGGGCGGCTCCGTGGACCGGGCGCGCCGGGAGCTGGGACGCCGGCTGGCGCGCGAGCAGCCTGCCCCGACCGCGGAGCTCGTCTTCAGCGTTCCGGACAGCGCCAATTCCGCCGCGCTTGGCTTCGCCGAGGAATCCCAGCTTCCGCTGGAGCTGGCGCTCATCCGCAACCATTATGTCGGCCGCACTTTCATTCACCCCGCCCAGGCCGGCCGCGACGCGAAGGTCCGGGTGAAGTACAACGCCGTCCGTGAAGTGCTGGACGGGAAGAGCGTCGTGATGGTGGACGACTCGATCGTCCGCGGAACGACCACGCGCGGCCTCGTCAGTATGGTGCGCGCGGCCGGCGCGCGCGAGGTGCACATGCGCGTCAGCTCGCACCCGATCACCGGCCCGTGCTACTACGGAATCGACACGCCGAGTCGCGAGGACCTCATCGCGGCGAATTATACGGTCGATCAGATCGCCGAGATGATCGACGTGGACTCGTTAGGTTACCTGACGCTCGACGGAATGCTCGAGTCCGTCCCCGGCGGGCCGCACGGCTTCTGCCACGCCTGCTTCTCGGGCGACTACCCCACCCCACCGCCGACCGATCCGAACAAGCTGCGATTCGGCTGCGGCTGTTAGGCACCCACTCGCAATGACGACGCCCGACGCCATCGCCCAAGAGTCCAAGCCGCCGATCCCTGATCCGTTATCCACGACTTCCGCCCCCCGCCTCGTCTACTTCTTCGGAAACGGCGAGGCCGACGGCGGGCGCGAGATGAAGGCCGTGCTCGGCGGCAAGGGGGCCAATCTCGCCGAGATGACCAACATCGGCGTCCCCGTCCCGCCGGGCTTCACGATCGCGTGCCAGGTCTGCATCGAGTACCTGCGCACCGGCACATACCTGGACGCCCTGCGCGACGAAGTCGCGCGCAACATCGCGCGGCTCGAGGTGGCCACCGGGCGCAGGCTCGGCGACCCGCGGCACCCGCTGCTGGTGTCGGTCCGCTCGGGCGCGCCGGTCTCCATGCCCGGAATGATGGAAACGATTCTCAACCTCGGGCTCAACGACCGCACCGTGCTATCACTGGCGGAGCACAGCGGCAGCGCGCGCTTTGCGTACGATTCGTACCGCCGCTTCATCCAGATGTACGCTGACGTCGTCCTGGGCGTCCCGACCGACGAGTTCGAGCATCTGCTGAAGGCGAAGCGGATCACGGCCGGAGTCGACAACGACGCCGAGCTGGGCGAAGACGCGCTCCGCAACCTGGTCGAGGAATACAAGGCCGTGGTGCGAAACCGCGCTGGCGCGCCATTCCCGATGGATCCGCACGTCCAGCTCTGGGGCGCGATCGAGGCCGTGTGGAGATCATGGACGCTCAAAAAGGCGGTCGATTATCGCAAGGTCAACTCGATTCCCGAGGAGATGGGGACGGCGGTGAGCATCGTCGCGATGGTATTCGGGAACATGGGCAACGATTCCGGGACCGGCGTAGCCTTCACCCGCGATCCCTCCACTGGCGAGCGGACGTTCTACGGCGAGTTTCTCGTCAACGCGCAGGGTGAGGACGTCGTCGCTGGTATTCGCACGCCGCTCCGGATCGAGGAGATGAAGCACAGGCTGCCGGCCGCGTACGAGGAGCTGATGGCCGTACAGGACCGGCTCGAGCGGCACTACCGAGACATGCAGGACATCGAGTTCACAGTCGAGCGCGGACGGCTCTATCTCCTGCAGACGCGCGGCGGCAAGCGCACGACCGCGGCCGCGCTGCGCATCGCCGAGGACATGGTGGCGGAGGGGCTGATCGACCGGAATGAAGCTGTGAGGCGCATAGCGCCGGATCAGCTCGATCAGCTCTTGCACCCGATGATCGACCCTGGCGCCCGGGCGACGCCGATCGCGGTCGGTCTCCCCGCGAGCCCCGGCGCGGCGAGCGGGGTCGCCGTCTTCGACCCCGATGTCGCCGAACAACGCGCGGCCGCGGGCGAGCGCGTCATCCTCGTTCGCGACGAGACCACGCCCGAGGACTTTCACGGCATCGTCGCCGCGCGCGCGGTCCTCACGGCACGCGGCGGCATGACCAGCCACGCCGCGGTCGTCGCACGCGGGATGGGGAAGTGCGCCATCGTCGGATGCCGGGACATCGCTGTAGATATCGCCAACCGCCGGTTCGCAGTCGGGGACGTCACCGTGAACGAGGGTGACTGGCTCACGCTGGACGGTGGAACAGGGCGCGTCTTCGGGGGCGACCTTCCCACCATCCCGAGCGAGGTCCTGCGTGTCATCTCCGGTGCGATGCACGCCTCCGACTCGCGCAGCTACGGGTCCTTCGCGCGGCTGCTCGGCTGGGCGGACGAGGTCCGGACACTCAAAGTGCGCGCGAACGCCGACACGCCGCAGGACGCGCGTGTCGCTCGCAGCTTCGGCGCCGAGGGAATCGGATTGTGTCGCACCGAGCACATGTTCTTCGAAGGTGATCGCATCACCGCGATGCGCGAGATGATCGTCGCCCGCGATGAGGGCGGACGCCGGCGCGCGCTCGCTAAGCTCCTGCCGATGCAACGGGCGGATTTCCAGAGAATCTTCGAGGAGATGAACGGCTTCCCGGTCACCATCCGCCTGCTCGACCCGCCGTTGCACGAATTTCTCCCGCACGGCGGCGAGGAGAGCAAGCTCCTCGCCCGCTCCCTGGGCCTAACGCGGAATGAGCTCACGCGCATCGTCGAGTCGCTCCGCGAGACGAACCCGATGCTGGGCCACCGCGGCTGCCGTCTCGGGATCACCTATCCGGAAATCACCGAGATGCAGGCACGTGCGATCTTCGAGGCCGCGGTACGCGTGAAGCGCCGCGGCATCGACGTGCAACCGGAGATCATGATTCCACTCGTGGCGACGCTCAAAGAGTTCGAGCACCAGAGGGTCATCATCGAGGATGTACGCGTCGAGGTGCTCGGTGGAATGGGGGAGTACGTGCCCTATCTCGTGGGGACGATGATCGAGCTGCCGCGCGCCGCGCTGACCGCCGACGAGATCGCGACCCGTGCCCACTTCTTCTCGTTCGGCACCAACGACCTCACGCAGACAACGCTGGGCTTGAGCCGCGACGACGCCGGCCGCTTTCTTCCACTATACGTGGAGCGCGGTATCTTCCCGCACGACCCCTTCCAGGTGCTGGACCAGCACGGTGTCGGCAAGCTGGTGCGCATGGCGGTGACCGATGGCCGAGCCGTCCGCCCAGATCTCAAGGTCGGGATCTGCGGCGAGCACGGGGGAGAGCCACGCTCTATCCGCTTCTGCCACGATACGGGGCTGAACTACGTCTCTTGCTCCCCGTATCGCGTGCCGATCGCGAGGCTGGCGGCCGGGCAGGCGGCGTTGGCGTCGGGATAGCGGTTCGCCCCAGTATGACCATTGGCTGGTAGCCAACTACCAGCAGGTCTCGTCGCGTTACAGACTGGCTTTCTATCCCGGAACGCCGGCCCCCACCGCGACTTCGTAGACGAAGTACAGCTCCGCGATTCCCTCCCGCCGAAGGACCGGGAGGGAGACGTTAAAGACCGGGACGCCGCCCGGCGTGGAGCCGCGGAACACGCCGGAGTGGGCGTGGCCGTGGAACGCGACAGTTGCCCCATAACGGTCTAGCGGCTCGGCCAGGCGGTCGGAGCCGAGGAACGGGAAGATGACTTCGGGCTCCCCGGCGAGCGTCCCGGCGATCGGGGCGTAGTGGAGCACGGCGATCCGAACTGGGGTCGAGAGGCGGCGCAGACCCAGCTCGAGCTTCTGCACCTCATCGAGCGCGGCACCGACGAACGCCTTGGTCTCGGGCTCACCGAACGCCGTCAGCGCCCCACGGCCGAAACCGCCCATGAAGCCCTTCACGCCGGCGAACCCCACCTGGTGATTGAACTCATATGTGTCCCCCATCAGCACCTGGACTCCGCGCCCGCGAAGAACAGCGAGACACTCCGCCATCTCGTCCGCCTCATAGTCGTGGTTTCCGAGCACGCTGACGATCGGAATCTTCACGTCCGCCAGCTCGCCGATGACGACGCGCATTTCCGCCGGCAGGCCGCGGCGCGTCAGGTCGCCGGTGAGCACCAGCACGTCGGCGTGCTCGTCGGCCTGCGCGAACAGCTCGCGGTAAACGCCAACGTCCCCTTCGCCGCAGTGGAAATCGCCGACTGCCGCGATGCGCACCGGGTGCTCCGGGCCATCGCCGCGGCGGCGGTCGACCAATCCGTTACGCCTGTCGCCGTACGCCGCCTCCTCGCGACCGGTCGCTGGCGACGAAGGTACGGACGCGTTCCCGCTGGAGTTCATGTCAGTCGAATCTGGCATCGTACTCGTGTGTCGCGTTGGAGCGCTCGTCCCAAACGTCAGCGCGCGCAATAGCCCGGATCTCTGTTGACCCCTCCACGCCGGCGATGTGATCAGCACGGAGGTCCCGGTACCCCCACTCGTGCACGTCGATCGCGAAACTGAAGCGGGAGATGAGCGCACCGCGAGTGACGCGCTCGCCGCTCCGCGGGCGCTCCACGTCCTCCAGGGCTCGTCGCAGCAGCTGCTCCATCACAGGCGGCGGGACGGCGTGCTTCGCTTCCGGGTAGACGTAGTTGAAGGTCTGAAGCTGCGCGAGGAGCAGGGGCCAGTGCGGCCCTGTCTTGTCGACGATGCGCTGCCAGTTGAGCCGTGCCCCGACCGAGATGATGAGATGCGCGATGTCCGCCATGTCGTGCCGATGGCGCTCGCTGATGAAGACTCGGTGCCAGAGCAGCTCTTCGGCCGGCGCCACACGCACCGGCGTTGCCGCGAGAATCGCCGGGCGGCTGTGCCGGTACCAATCGCGGTCGATGAGCGCGACGCCGTTCCCCATCCCGTAGATGATGTCCACGAAGTGCTCGCCGTCGAGCGCCTTCGCGAGCCAGTGCGGCTGTTCCAACCGTGCGCGAAAGCCGTCTTTCTTGAGCGCTTGCATGGCCCGCACCACCTGCGCCGGTTCGACGAACACGTCCAGGTCCTTCGTCTGACGGTAGATCCCTGTGTGCTCGTAGATGGCGTAGGCGCCCGCGACGACGTACGGGACCCCGGCGGCGTTCAGCGCTCGAAGAGCGCGCTTGTAGACCTCGCGCTCCTCTTCCGGGATCCAGAATCCCGAGTGCGTGACGGACCGCTGCTCCTGGCTGGTGAGGTCCTCGATCCGCGCGTGGTGCGGGAGGTTCCTTTCACGTTCGAGCATAGCGGCCTCGGCGCCGGTACATGAGCGGTCACCGAGCAAGGTGCGGGCCGCCGCTTACCGGCCGGGTGCCAGCCGCGGGCGCGAGCCGAGCACAACGCTCTTCGAACCGTCCCGCGATACTCACACCGCCGCGGTCTGCCGGAGTTGTGGGATGAAAGAGAAACCGGCCCGACATGGCTGCCGGGCCGGCGTCATACAGTGGAGGCGGGGAGAATCGAACTCCCGTCCGAGCATAGCTTCACCAGCGCGTCTACGTGCGTAGTCCATCGTTGAGTGTCTCCAAACGCTGGCCGATGGACGGGCCGTCGTCCGGACAAGTCTTCTGATGCTTCGCCCGTCGCCGGAAGACGCGACGCCGGACTATCCCGAATTTGCGATACCTAGCAAGCCGCCTCAGGAGAGCTTCTCGCTAGGCACTGCTGGACGTAACTAGAAGTTACGCAGCAAGCGCCAAGTTGTCGTTGGCAGGTAATGATTTTCCCGAGTGTTTTACCAGGTGCTCGAGTACCTGGGCACGCAACACCAATGTCACGACACACGTCGAAACCGGTCGCCCCCTTGGTGATTGCAACTTAACCGGGCGACCGCGCCCAGTCAACCGCCGGGTACAGAAACGTCACCACATAGTCACTCCGCAAGTCATTGCGACACTTGCGGTAAGGAAGTGGATCTCACGCAGTTTCTACCGTCGGCCTTCGCCTGATACAGTGCCCGGTCGGCACTCGCGAAGAACCCGGTCCCAAGCGCGGTCGTCTCAGGGTGACACGCGACGCCGAACGAGGCAGAGATCGAGATCTCGGCCTCCCCGCCCTC
>JALZIF010000176.1 GCA_030860435.1 Gemmatimonadota bacterium
GGGTGGGGGTGCGGGGGGGCCTGGTGGTCCCGGTGCCGGGCGCGGAGGTCGCGGCGACGGCCGCGACGGGCGCGACCGCCGCGGCGGCGCGGATCGTGGCGGGGACCGCGAGAGCGAGCTGGTCGAGAACGTGATCGCGATCAACCGCGTTGCTAAGGTCGTGAAGGGCGGTCGCCGCTTCAGTTTCAACGCGCTCGTCGCTGTCGGCGACGCACGCGGGAGAGTCGGCGTTGCGACCGGAAAGGCGAACGAGGTATCGGAGGCGGTGCGCAAGGCGGTGGACTCGGCGCGGCGGCACATGGTGACGATCCCGCTCACGGGCGGAACGATCCCACACGAGATCGTGGGTGAGCACGGCGCTGGCCGCGTTCTCATGAAGCCGGCGGCGCCCGGGGCCGGTGTGATCGCCGGCGGTGCGGTGCGAGCGGTGCTCGAGTGCGTCGGGATCTCCGACATCTTGACGAAGAGCCTCGGTTCCACGAACCCACATAACATGGTGCGAGCGGCGATGGATGGGCTGCAGAGCCTGACGACGGTGGAACAGATCGCGCGCGAGCGCGACGTCGAACCGGCGAGCTTGCCATACCGCTCGCGCGCGAAGTCGAAGGAGGCGGTCTAATGCCGCGGACGTTCGTCTGGCACCCCACGCGGGGTCCGAAGACCACGCGCGCGATGCCTCCCGCCGCCGAAGGGGGAGGGGGAAGGTTGCGTATCGAGCAGGTCCGGAGCCAGATCGGCCACCCGGGGCGCCTGCGCCTGACGCTGAAGGCGCTCGGTCTCCGGCATCATCAGGACGTCGTGGTCCGCGAGGATTCTCCGTCCGTCCGAGGGCAGCTCAAGCAAGTGCGCCACCTGGTCAAAGTGACGCCGGTAGAGGAGTAATCACGTGGCTGACAAAGTTGAAAAGATCGGACTTCACAACCTGACGCCCGCGCCGGGCTCGCACCGGGGCCGGAAACGAGTCGGGCGCGGCCCGGGCTCCGGAACGGGGAAGACGTCCGGCAGGGGCCACAAGGGAAGCATGGCGCGCGCGGGGCATGGCGGGCCTGGCGGCGGCAAGCCGCACTTCGAGGGCGGGCAGATGCCGCTGACGCGGCGGCTTCCGAAGCGGGGATTCACCAACATATTCCGCGTCGAGAACCAGATCGTGCGACTGGCTGATCTGTCTCGCCTCCCAGACGGGGAGGCGGTGACTCCCGAGTCGCTCGCGCAGGCGGGGCTCATCCGTACCGGTAAGGGCCCGGCGAAGCTGCTCGCCAGCGGCGAGCTCACCCGTCCGGTGACGGTGCGCGGCGTCAAGGTGAGCGCGTCGGTCCGGCAGCAGATTGAGGCGGCGGGAGGCCGCGTCGAGGAGTAACGATGGCGCAAGTGAATCCGGCGGCGGCCGTTCAGAATCTGTTCCGGACGCCGGAGCTGAAGCAGAAAATCCTCTTCACGCTCCTCGCGCTGCTGCTGTACCGAATCGGCGCCCACATCACGGCGCCGGGGATCGACGTTCGCGCGCTCACCGCTTTCTTCGAGACGCAGGGCGCGGGGCAGGGGCTACTCGGCCTTTACGACCTGTTCGTCGGCGGTGGGCTGTCCCGGGCGACGCTCTTCGCGCTCGGGATCATGCCGTACATCTCGGCGAGCATCATCTTCCAGCTCGCGGGAGCGGTTGTCCCGACGGTCGAGAAGATGCAGAAGGAGGAGGAAGGGCGGAAGCGCGTCAATCAATGGACCCGCTACCTCACTGTCCTCATCGCGCTCGTGCAGGCATGGGGCTTCGCGCTCTTCACCGAGTCACTCGAGGGCGCGGTACGAAATCCGGGCATCGGGTTCCGGCTGGAGATGGCGCTTTTCCTCACGACCGGCGCGATCTTCGTGATGTGGCTTGGCGAGCAGATCACGGAGCGGGGGATCGGAAACGGCGCTAGCCTGTTGATCTTCTTCTCGATCGTCGAGCGGATGTGGCCGAGCGTCTTCCAGACGTTCAGCTTTCTCACGACCGGCGCAATAAGCCCGCTGTCGCTGCTCGGACTCGGCGTCCTGATGGTGGTCGTCGTCGCGGCGACGGTAATGATGACGGTGGCCGCCCGGAAGGTGCCGATCCAGATCCCCCAGCGAACGATGGCCCGCGGAAGAATGCGCGAGGCAGCGCGTAACTTCATCCCGCTGCGCCTCAACTCGGCGAACGTCATGCCGATCATCTTCGCGCAATCGCTGATCGTCGTGCCGGGCACGTTGGTGCAATTCACGGGAATCGACGCGCTGCAGCCAATAGCCGACGCGCTCCAGCCGGGCACGTGGCTGTACTATCTGCTGTCGGCCGTTCTCATCATGTTCTTCACCTACTTCTACACGTCGATCATCTTCAACCCAATCGACATCGCGGAGAACCTGAAGAAGCAGGGAGGGTTCATTCCCGGCGTGAAGCCGGGGGCGAGGACGGCGGAGTACATTGACTTCGTCGTTACGCGGATCACCTTGCCGGGGGCGACCTTCCTCACGCTGATAGCGCTTCTCCCGATCTTCATCGCGGACCTGATCAACGTGCCGTTCGCCTTCGGGGGGACGTCGCTGCTGATCGTCGTCGGTGTCGGTCTGGACACGATTCAGCAACTCCAGCAGCACCTTCTCCTCCGGAAGTACGACGGCTTCATGAAGAAGGGGCGCGTACGTTTCCGCGGGCGGCAGGCGACGACGGGGTTCTGAACCCACTCATCTGGTTGGCCGGAAGGCGAGGGAATGTCGGGTCAGGGTCGGGGTCGGGGTCTATAGAGCCATGAACATCGTATTGTTGGGCCCCCCTGGGGCTGGCAAAGGGACGCAGGGAGAGAAGATCGCCGAGCGGTTGGGAGTTAAAAAGCTCGCGACCGGCGACGTTCTGCGGCAGGCGGTGCGCGACGGGACGGAGATGGGGCGCGCAGCCAAGGCGCACATGGAGCGCGGCGAGCTCGTGCCGGACGCAGTGATCCTCGGGATCATGAAGGAAGCGCTGTCCGAGCCGGGGATGGAGAAGGGCGTCGTGCTCGACGGTGTCGTGCGCACCGTACCGCAGGCCGAAGGGCTCGCACGCATACTTGGCGAGCTGGGGCGGACGGTGGACGCGGTGCTAATGTTCGACGTGCCCGAGGAGGAGCTCGTGCGTCGCCTTGGCGGGCGCACGGTGTGCGAGAAGTGCCAGACGCCATACACCGGGCGCGATCCGGGGGCCACCTGCGCCAAGTGCGGCGGGACGCTCGTGCGGCGTAAGGATGACGAGCCGGAGGCGATCCGGACTAGAATGCACGCCTATCGCGAGCAGACGGCGCCGGTCATCAAGTGGTATAGAGGCGGAGACGATGCCGGGAACGGGCGCGCGGCGCTCGTTACGGTCAACGCCACCGGCGGGGTGGACGAAGTGACGGATCGTGTGCTGCGCAGCCTGAGACCATGATCCAGTTGAAGTCCCCGCGCGAGATCGAGGTGATGGCGGCGGGGGGCCGGATCCTCGCCGCCACGCTCGAGCTGATTACACGCGAGGTACAGCCCGGAATGTCGACGCTGGACCTGGACCGGCTGGCCGAGGAGTTCATCCGCAGCCATGCCGGGGCGGTTCCGTCGTTCAAGGGGCTATATGGATTTCCCGGGACGCTCTGTACGTCGATCAACGACGAGATCGTCCACGGCATCCCGTCGCGGAAGCGCACACTGCGCGAAGGCGACCTGGTGTCGATCGACGTCGGCGTGAAGTACGGTGGATTGCACACCGACTCCGCAGCGACGGTCGCGGTCGGCGAGATCGACGCCCCCTCGCGCCGACTACTCGACGTCACCCAGCGATCGCTGGATGCGGGAATCGCCGCGGCGAGGGCCGGGAACCACATCGGGGACATCGGCGCGGCGGTTCAGCGGGTCGTAGAGCCGGCCGGTTTCAGCGTGGTTCGCGACCTCGTGGGTCACGGCATCGGGGAGGCGTTCCATGAGGAGCCGCAGGTCCCCAACTTCGGGAAACCGAGGCGCGGCACGAAGCTCGTGCCAGGCCTGACGATCGCGATCGAGCCGATGGTGAACGTCGGCAGTCACAAGACGCGGACACTCCCGGACCGCTGGACGATCGCCACCGCGGATGGCTCCCGCTCCGCGCACTTCGAGCACACGGTCGCGATCACCGACCGAGGGCCCCGCGTGCTGACCTGCCTCAACGGCCGCCCTTGAGGGCCGTTACCACGGCCCCGCTCGGCCGCTCGCTCGCCCGCTCGCAGCTTCACAGCGCACTCTCCACCCGTTCCACTGCCGCCGCCGCATCCCGCTCGGCGGCGTCGGCCAGCCGGTTCACGGCGGCGACGAGATCCGCTCCCACCGCCGGGTCCGCCATCGCCGCCACGTTGATGCGGACGTTGTACGCCGCG
>JALZIF010000046.1 GCA_030860435.1 Gemmatimonadota bacterium
ACCTAGGCCAGACCCCATTCACAGACCCAGGCCCAGCCCGGGCTCATGCTCTGCACGGGTCCGGGCCCGGGCCCAGACCCAGGCCCTGGGCCTCACCGCAACCTGCCCGAAAAGATCAGAAACCCGAAGCACACCAGGTTGATCGTCAACACGATCCCCGCCGCGCGCCACACGGGGCCGCTCCCCCACCAATCGCGTTGGCGGCCGCGCCGGTTGAGCGCGGCGTGACCGCTGAGCAGCGCCGCGTGATAGAGGCCATATGCGATGTAGTGCCACGCCGGACCGTGCCAGAGGCCCATCAGCCCAAAGGTGAGGAAGAAGCCGGTATACGAGGCAAGGTTCTTGTTCGGGAACCAACGCCCTTTAGTTGCCGCGATCACGAAGCGCATGTAGATGTGGTCGCGGAACCAGAACGACAGCGACATGTGCCACCGGTTCCAGAAGTCGGCGATGTTCGCCGCCAGCCACGGCCGGTCGAAGTTCTCTGGCGTGCGGATGCCGAAGAAGTAGCTCACGCCGATCGCGAAGTGGCTGTAGCCGGCGAAATCCAGGAAGAGGTAGGCGCTGTACGCGTACATGTACGACACCGTCGCCAGAGCTCCGTCCGCCCCCGTGACCGGCTGCAACCAGTACCGGTGCACCAGAGCGGCGAGAATGAACTTGTAGAGTAGCCCGGTAAAGATCCGGTGTAGGCCCGCGCCCAGGTCGCTCAGCACCTCGGCGCGCGTTCGGCGGTGCTCGAGGTCGGTGACGAAGCGGCGGTAGCGGTCGATTGGGCCTGACGAGATGGTCGGGAAGAAGAACAGGTAGGTGACGTATCGGCCGGCCGGCAGCGTCGTGATCAGCCGGTCCTGGATCCCGATGATCACGTCCAGGCATCGGAAGGTGACGTACGAGATTCCGAGAAACCCGGCCGTCGTTCCGGGAGCGAGCAGTGGGAGCGCCTTCGCCGCGGCCAGCGGCGCTACACTGAGGACGACGGCGACCGCGAAGTCCCGCCGCGCCGCCCACGCGCCGCCGCTCTGCACCGCGTCCGCGCGGCGGACGCGGACCGCGAGGAACGCGCGGGCGATCGCCCATTGCGCCACCGCGTACCCGGCGATGAGCCATACCTCGCGGACGGTGCCCGCCGGTGCTAAATCAGCAACGCCCCAAGCTCCCGCCCCCCAGTACTGCACCACCACCATTCCCACTGTGATGGCGAGGATCCACCGCCACGAGAGCCGCTCGGCCAGACCCAGCCCCAGCGCGATGAGCGTTGGGTAGAGTAGGACGCCGAAGTAGAGGGCGCCGCCGTAAGGGGTCACGCCACCGACTCAGCCAACTCCCGACGGTCCACCTTGCCGTTCGGCGTCGCGGGAAACCGGTCGAGGAAGTGGAAACGACGCGGCAGCATGTGGGCAGGGAGCCGTTCCGCGAGCCGGGCCCGGATCGCCGCGCCGATCTCGAAGTCGGAGCCTGGCGGCCGTTCGTCCAGCACAATAAACGCGGTTAGCCCCGTCACCGCGCCATCGCGCATCGCCGGGATCACCGCGGCATCTCGCACGCCGGGGAGGGCGCGCAGGTTCGCCTCCACGTCTCCGAGCTCGATCCGGTAGCCGTGGAGCTTGATCTGGTCGTCCAACCGCCCGCCGAAGAAGAGCAGCCCATCGTTCAGCGTCCCCCAGTCCCCGGTGCGGTACGCGCGCACTCCGTCGAGCTCGAAAAAGGCTCGCGCCGTGAGGTCTGGGCGGTGAAGGTAACCCGGGCTCACGTTGGGTCCCGCGATCACTATCTCGCCGCGCTCCCCGTCTGGAACCGGGGCGAGCGAATCGTCGAGTACGAGGACGCGTGTCCCCGGCATCGCGCGCCCGACCGGAAGCGACGGAAAGCCGGCGAGCACCTGTGGCGTGATGCGGATGGACGTCGTCGCGACCGTCGCCTCGGTTGGACCGTACGTGTTCCACACCTCCGCGTCCGGAAACCGCTCCAGGAGTTGAGCCGCCACCGCCGGGGGTAGCGTCTCGCCGCAGAAGAGGAACTTCCGAACGTGCGGCAGCATCCCGCGCGCGAAGCGTCGCTCGGCGAGACACATCTGCGCGAACGTCGGCGTCGATACCCACACCGTCACCCTGGACGCGGCGAGCGCACGGAAGAGCGGCATCGGGTTCTCCGCTTCCTCACGCGTGACGCTGACGAGCGTACCGCCCGTCGTCAGGCTGGCGTAGAGGTCCATCACCGACAGATCGAAAGAAAACGCCGCCTGGTTGAGGAACACCTCCCCATCGCCGAATGCCTGCTCGCCGAGTAGCCAGCCGAGAAAGTGCGCGAGGCAGCCGCGGGTGATGACCACACCCTTCGGCTCACCAGTGCTCCCCGAAGTGAAGATGACGTAATGCGGTGTGTCGGGCGTAGCGGCGATCGCCGGCGCCGCAGCGGAGCCTGACGACAGCTCGACGATGCTTTCGGGAGTGAGGACGAGTCGCGCGCCGGAGGTCGCGAGAATCCGCTCCACCCGCTGCCGCGGGAGGGAGGTGTCGAGCGGCACGTATGCCCGCGCCGCCTTCGCGCAGCCGAGGAACGCGATGAGCATCTCCGGCTCCTTGTGGCCGAGCACCGCTACAGGGAAGCCGTCGTCAGGGAGCGTGCGCGCGACGTGGGCCGCGAGCGCGTCGGCGCGCCGAAGGAGCTCGCCCCACGTGAGCGTGCGCCCACCCGCTCCACCGCTCGCATGCGCGATTCGCTCCGGCGCGGCACGCCCCCAACTATCAATGCGGGCGAGCGGGTCGGCGACGGAACCGGTGATGGGATCCGCCGCGGGACGTACCCGCTCCACTCAGAACGCCTGGTAGATGAAGGGAGGCGCCTCGAAGCCGCTGGCGCCGTACAAGAGAAAGAGCCCCGCTTGTATGGCGAGGTAGTACACCGCGAGCGCAGCCGCGCGCGCCCGGCGGTCAGCGCGCAGTCGCGCGATAGAACTCGTCAAACGCCCGGTCATAGAATACCCACCCCTTCGGACTCAGGTGCGAGCCGGGGTCGTTGAGGAACCACCGGTCGCCGTCGTGCTCCTCGAACGCCACCAGGCGCACCTCGGCCTCGCTCGTCATGCGGCGCAGCGTGTCGTAATAAGTCGCGCGTCCCCCCGGCGTCATCCCGGCAGCGTCGAAAAACACTCCGTGGAACGGCATGCTTATCACCAGTGGCTCGGCTCCGAGCTCGCGGAGCGCGGCCAGCAGCAGCACCAAGTCGTTCCACGCCGGCGCGCCGTCGATTCGGCGGGTGAGCTCCGCGTCGCTCAGCGTTTCTTTTCTCCCGCGAAGAACACTCGGGCCGAACCGGCTCCACCAGCCGTTCTCGACGCCGAACGGATTGTTGTCGGAGTTCTCGCGATGCTCCCGCTCCGCCGCCACGACGAGTGAGTCCCAGCTCACCGCTCGCGGCCGGCGCCGCACGGCCGGCGCGTGACGTCCTATCCGCGCGATGTACTGGAGCGTCCGCCACTCGTCAGCGCGGTGCAAGAAGAGGGTCTGCAACGCGCCCAGCGGGCGAAGCGCGGCGAAGAGGGCGCGACCGCCAAGAGAGTTATCGGCGAGACTTCGTGCACCGAGGTGAAGCAGCGGGTCCGGCTCGAGCGCCTCGGGGTAGTCGAGCAGCCGCGCCGCCAAGCGCCGCCGCAGCGGAACGCTCAGCGAGGAGCCGAAGACGAGCTCCCCGGCATGCAGCCGCGAAAAGTTCCCCGCATACGAGCCATCATCGCGCGACTCGGGATCGAGCGGCCGGGCGAAGTTCACCGGCGAGAGCGAGATGACCACTCGCTTGCCACGCAGCAACTCACCGGTCGCCGCCACCGACTGCAACGTGACGAGCAGCGGCGTCCCGCGAGCGCCGACTGCGAAGACGCCGAACCCGGTGGGGTACGTTCGGAAGAAATCGAGCGCGTGATAACTGCTCGACCAGACCAGCTCCGAGCTGCCGTAGACCGGAAGGAGATCCGGGTGTCGGAACGCCTCGCGCTGCAGGACGAGGCCACGGGTCTTCTGGTCGAACAGCCGCGGCGCGAGGGTGTGGACATAACGGCGCGATGCCCACCCCGCCGTCACCGATAGCGCACCTAGCCCAAGGAGGAAGATTATGACCGCCGCCACCGCGGCCCCCAGGTTGAGCAACGGTGCCTCGCGGTGGCGCACCCCCTCCTCCGCAGCCGGCCGCGCGGCGGCGACCGGAGGCTCGATCGGCGGGGCAGCCAGTGACGCGGCCATCACAGCCCTACGCGGTGCTCCATGTAGGCGACGATCCTCGCCGGCGTCGCCCACTGCGAGCGGTCAACTTCAGCGGGGGAGATGTCGACGCCGAACTCGTCGGCCATCTTCACGATGAGCTCTACCGTCCCCAACGAGTCGATCACACCCAGATCGTAGAGACGCAGCTCCGGATCCCGCCGTACCTCGTCCGTCTGCGCAACATCCGCGAGCGCACGAAGCACTTTGTCCGCAGTCGACATTAATGGGCCCGTGAGGGGATTTCCGCGCAAGACCGCATAATGGCGTGCGGCCCGCGATACGCAAGACTCACGATAGAGAAGAGGAGCGCCCTTGCACGGACCATACATCTTGTGCGATGTGTGCGAGATCCAATCTTCGAACGTCCGTTTCGAGACGTCGTCGCCCCGATCAGTCCGCTAGGTTCCATGGCGTTCTCGCCCGCTTCACAATCCTGTCACTGCTGCTCGCCCTCGTTGGCGCTGGCGCATGTACGGCGCCGTCGCGCGTACCGCGCCAGGACATGCTTCCAGCGCGCCTATCGGCCGCCGAGCAGCGGCCTCGTCCATATCCGGTCCCCGAGACCCCCGCCTTCGCCCGCGCCGTCGCCGCCGGGACCCGCACCCGCACCGGCCACCCGGGGCCACGCTATTGGCAACAGCGCGCGCGCTACCGGCTCGAGGCCGAGTTGAACCCAGCGACGCGACGCGTCACCGGTCGTGGGAGCGTGGACTACATCAACAATTCGCCGGAACATCGTCCTCCAGCTCCATCAGAATCGCTTCGCACCCGACGGGGTGCGGAACGAGCTGGTGCCGCTTACGACAGGAATCGAGCTGGCTCAGGTCGCGGTCGGGGGGGCAACTGCTGGCGCCTATCGGCCGCGATTAGAACGCCGCGCGCTCGCGAGCTACGACAAGATAGCGACCGTGCTCGTAGCCCTCCGCGCGCGGGTCGGCGAGAAGACGTTTCTGCGCGCGTACCGGGAGTACGGGTGGCGGTGGGTGAACAAACACCCGACGCCGTACGACTTCTGGAATAGCTCGAGGACGTGACTGGCCGCGACTCGACTGGTTCTGGCGCACGTGGTTCTTCGACCGCTGGACGCTCGACCAGCCCATGGCGGGCGTGCAAGCAG
>JALZIF010000051.1 GCA_030860435.1 Gemmatimonadota bacterium
GCGCTGTACTGGCGCGCGGCGCTCGCGGCGACTGCGGCCGACGCCGAGCGGGACTTGCGGCGGATCGTCATCGAGTTTCCACTATCGCGCCAGGCGGGGGACGCACTCTTGCGCCTCGCGCAGCTCGAGCAGGCGCGCGGTGACCGGCTCCGGGCTAAGCAGCATCTGCAACGGCTGGCGCTCGAGCACCCCGCTAGCGCGGCGCGCGGGCGGGGAAGCTACATGCTGGCGCGGATGCTCTTCGACGAGCAGTCGTTCCAGCGCGGCTGTATAGTGCTGGAAGACGCGGCGCGCACCGTGAGCGAGTCCGAAGCGGAGGTCCGCAACCAGATCGACTACCTGCGGCAGCGGTGCATCGGGGGAGGGGGTGCCATTGGGGCAGTCGCTGAAGGCGGGCTCGCGGTCCCTGGTGCGCGCGCTCCGGCCGGGGGCCCCCCCCCGATATCGGAATCTATGCGTCCACCGGCGAATCCCCCGCATCCTTCCGCCGCGCCCCGTACCATGACGCCGCGCCCGGCGCCGGCCGCGGCGGGTGGTACGGCTGTCGCGGGCGCGCGGGGCTACAGCGTGCAGGTGGGGGCGTTCCGGGCGCGTGCGGACGCTGAGCAGGAGCGCTCACGCCTGGCGGCGCGCGGATTCCAGACGCGCGTCTTCGCCGGCGGTGGCTTCTATCGGGTGCGAATCGGGCGCTATGCGACGCGTGCCGACGCGACCGCGGCGGTGGAACGGATGAAGACGAGCGAGTTGACCGGTTTCGTAGTCGAGGACGAGCGGCGGTAGTCACGGAGTCGCGCCGAGCACGGCGACGTCGCCCACCGCCCGGCGACACCTCACGTCTACCGCTCTGGTCGCTCGATCTGCCCCGAGCCCGCCGACGCTCGGCTCGCGCTGCCAGCGTATATTGTCTCGACGCGTCGCCGGATTGCGGCCGGCATCCCGATCGGCCGGCCGAGTCCGATTTCCTGAGGTTCGATACAGCTCGTGATCCGTGAGAGCTCCACCCCCCTCATGCAGCAGTACCGGGACATCAAGGCGCGCCACCGCGACGCGATCCTGTTCTTCAGGATGGGGGACTTCTACGAGACGTTCGAGGACGACGCGATAGTCGCCTCGCGCGTGCTCGGGATCGCGCTGACCAGCCGCAACAACGGCGGCGCTGCGGAGGTGCCGCTTGCCGGCGTACCGGTTCGCGCGGTGAGCGAGTACGTGCGTCGCCTCGTGCGGCAGGGATATCGCGTGGCGATCTGCGAGCAAGTAGAGGATCCGCGGCTTGCGAAGGGGATCGTCAGGCGTGAGGTCGTGGAGACTATCACGCCCGGCGCCGTTTTCGCGGACGATCTGCTCGACGTCGTCCGGAATAATTGGCTCTGCGCCCTCGCCGTCGGCGGCGAGACCGCGGGTGTCGCCGCCGCAGACCTCTCCACGGGCGAGCTTCGTCTCGCCGTCACGTCGCTCACCGACCTGGACGCCGTGCTCGCCCGATTCGCGCCGAACGAAGTGCTCGTGAGCACGGCGATGCCGCCAATGAGCCTGGCCTTCGCATCCCGCGGCGACGAGAACGCGCTCGTGACCGAGCGCGAAGGATGGGAGTTCGACCCCGCGCTCGGGCGCGAGGAGCTGACTCGGCAGTTCGCCGTCGCATCCGTCGAGGGATTCGGGATAGCGCCGAGCGACGATTTGGCGGTAGGCGCCGCGGGCGCGCTGCTCCGGTACCTGCGCGGGCTCCAGCCGGGCGGAATCCCGCACCTCGCCCCACCCGCGGTCGAGCGGCCGGGCCACGTCATGCCACTCGACGAGATGACGCGCCGGAACCTCGAGCTGACCGAATCGCTCCGCGGCGGCGCCGACCCGTCGTCAGGCACCCTCCTCGGAGTGCTCGACCGGACGGTGACGCCGATGGGGGCGCGCCTCCTCCGCCAGTGGCTCCTCATGCCACTCACCACCCGGACGGCGATCGACGACCGCCTGGACGCGGTGGATGCGCTCGTCCGCGACGGCCTCGCCCGCGAGGCGCTTCGTACCGCGCTCGATGGCGTGCGCGACATAGAGCGCCTCGCGAGCAAGGCTTCGGCCGGGCGCGCCTCCCCGCGTGACCTGGGCGCGCTGGGCGCTTCGCTGGCGCGGCTCCCGGCCGTCGAGAAGGCGGCGCGGCGACTGGGGAGCCCCGGGGTGATCGCCGGGCTCCTCGCGCGCTGGGACTCGTGTGCCGAGCTGGGGGAGGACGTGGCACGCACGCTCGTCGAGCGGCCGCCGGCCCAGATCGGCGACGAGGCGAGCGTCCGCCCCGGCGTGGACCCGGAACTGGATGAGCTGCGCGGGCTTCGCGACGGCGGCAAGGACCGCATCGCCGCGATCCAGGCGGAGGAGCGCGAGCGCACAGGGATCCCTTCGCTCAAGGTGGGCTTCAACAAGGTGTTTGGATACTACATAGAGATTACCAATACACACCGGCATTTAGTACCAGATAGCTACCAACGTCGCCAGACGCTGGCCGGCGCGGAGCGGTACGTAACGCCGGAGCTCAAGGAGTACGAGGAGCGGGTGCTGACCGCGGCCGAGCGGATCGAGGCTCGTGAGCGCGAGCTTTTCGAAGCGCTGCGGGCGCGACTCGGCGCCCAGATCGCGCGGCTCCAGTGCGTCGCGGCCACGGTCGCGCAGCTAGACGTGCTGGCTACGCTCGCCGAGGTGGCGGCGCGGGAGGGGTACGCGCGGCCGGAGCTGACCGACGACTTCGCGCTCGAGATCGCCGCCGGCCGGCACCCTGTGGTGGAGAGGATGATGCCGCGCGAGAAGTTCATCCCCAACGATGTGACGCTCACCGGGGACGCGCGGATGATCATCCTAACCGGACCGAACATGGCGGGGAAGAGCACCGTCCTGCGCCAGATCGGGCTGATAGTGCTCATGGCGCAGACGGGGTCGTTCGTACCTGCGGCCAGCGCGCGCATCGGGATCTGCGACCGCGTGTTCACGCGCGTCGGCGCGAGCGACAACCTCGTCCGCGGCCAGTCAACTTTCATGGTGGAGATGTCCGAGACGGCCGCGATTCTCAACACCGCGAGCGCTCGCTCGCTCGTGTTGCTGGACGAGATCGGCCGCGGCACGTCGACGTACGACGGCGTATCGATTGCCTGGGCGGTGAGCGAGCACCTGCACGAGGCCGTCGGCTGCAAGACGGTCTTCGCGACGCACTACCACGAGCTGACGCAGCTCTCGGACGAGCTGGACGCGGTGCGCAACTACAATGTCGCTGTGCGGGAGGTAGGGGATGAGGTGCTGTTCCTCCACCGGCTGCAACCGGGCGGCGCGGACCGGTCGTACGGCATCGAGGTGGGGCGGCTGGCGGGGCTGCCACGAGGCGTGCTACGGCGGGCGCGCGAGGTGCTGAAGCTGCTCGAGGGGGGGCACATCGTGGCGCCGAGCGCGAAGGGGCATGCGCAGGGGACAGGGAACGTGGGACGCGCAACGTCGCGCGAGGCTCATGCGGGTCAGCTCGCGCTGTTCACTATCGCGCCGGATCCGGTAGTCGAGAAGCTTCGCGGAATCGACGTGAACACCATGACGCCGTTGGAGGCGCTCAGGCTGCTAGCGGAGCTCAAGGGGGAGGTGGACGGCGCGGGGGGACGAGACAGCGCGTGAGGCGGCCGTGCACGCCGCGACTCAGACGAACTTGCCAAGCAGCGTCAGCACCGTTCCGCCCAGCCGCTCGATGTTGTTGGTGAGGCGATTGATAGCCTCCGTCTTCGACGTGCTTCCCTGCACGATGGTCATCAGCTCGGCGAGCTTCTTCGCGTCGGCCTCGGTCGGGAACAACTTCCTGACCTCCTCGTCGGTTAGGCGCGTGAGCGCGGAGATCTGCGAGGCGAGCTGCTCGTTCGTCTTCCGCTTGCTCTCGTCTAGCGCCTTGTCGATCGCGTCCCAGTCAAAACGGTCGGGCATTGTCCCTCCAAGTGGGCGGCGGAACGGTCACGGTGGCGGGGAACGGAGGGCGTCGATCATCGCCTTGATCTCCGCCTCCCGCTCCTTGAGGGCGTCCGCATTCGAGAGCACGAACGTCGTGATCTGATCGGCCTGCTCGAGGAGCCCTGGTAGCTGCCCCTCCCGGTCGAGCGCGGCCACGATGCGGCTCTGCGTTTCGGTAGCGCTGGCGTTCGCGGCAAGCAGGCCGGTGAGCGTCGCGTTCATCGACAGCATCTGGTTGTAGTGGTCGTCCAGGCGACGCGCGATCGTTCGCTCGGTCTCGTCGAGCGGGGCGATCATGGTGATCCGCTGCTCGTTGATCTGCTTCTGCACGCGCGTGCCTAGGCCCACGATGAACTCCAGGCGGATGCTCGGGTCATTGCTCGCGGCGGCCGTTTCCCACGCGGCCCTGATCACGTCGTTGGCGAAGACGTTCTGCGCGTGCCGCGGGAGCCATGTCTGTTCGATGAACCGGTCCACGGCATCCCGCTTCGCGTCCATGTAAGAGTGGAGGAGCGCGAGGTGCGCGGTGCGTGTCTCCTGGAGGCGGCCGGCGAGCTGCACCGACAGCTCGGGCGCGGCACGCGGGATGGAGACGCAGGCGGACGCAAGGACCACGAGCGCGGCGGCGCGCGTGAGCTCGAGCCTGCGCATGGTGCGCGCGATGCGCATGAAAGCTCCTCGCTGGTGAACGGCCAGACTCGGGCAGGACCGCGGGCGGTCAGGTCGCCCGAGCGCGAACAGAATAGGGGCCGCGGGCGGTGTGAGCAACTTCTAATGACTGCGGTTCGCGCTCGCTCGCGTTGCTCGACTGGCGACCGGGGGGGGGGGCGAAGGGACACTTTCGGACGGCTGTGCTCGCCCCAGATCGCTCGCGGATTGACGCGGCGGCGCGGTGTGGTAGCGTATCCCACCACCGAATGTTCGCTGATAGTTACGTCCTCAAACCCGCGAGGCGTCTCATGTCCGCCAAGCGCCGCTCGAAGTCCGCCCCCCCCCCGCGCAGCGCGCCGCGCGCGGCAAGCGCCAGGCGGCCACGCCTGACGCGATTCCCGCGCCGTCCTCCCCGTCCAACTCCTCATCCCCGTCCTCCTCGCCTTCCAACTCCACGGCCCGCGCCGCTTCCGATGACTTCTTCTCCACCCTCCTCACCGGGGCGGCGAGCAGCGAGGCGCTCGCGAAATGGCTCCGCCGGCTGCCGTTCCAGTACAGCGGATGCTACACGTACAACGGGGGCGCGAGCGTGCGCGAAGGGCGTGGCTTCATCGACCCGGGGACGGGCGTGAGCCGCGCGGCGCTCGCCAACCCCTTGTACGAGCTGAAGGAGCCTGTCTACCTCCAAGCGACGCCGGAGGCGGAGGAGGTGTCCGACTCGATGGACGCGTCGGCCGCGCGAGCAGACGGCGACAACGGTGGCGAGCCCGGGGCGCGCGACGGACGGTCCATCCGCTTCACTCTTCACATCGACACGGACGGTCCCGACGCGCTCGGCGTCGTCAGCGGAACTGTCGCGCGCGGGGAGATCATCTCGGGGAAAACCGCGCCGCACTTCATCGGCCGGGTAATGGAGGACGCGCCGTCCGGCGACACACGCACGCTCGCGGTCGAGGGATTTGGCTTCCTGTGGCCGCGCAGCGTGAGCCGAATCGATCGTGTCGAGATCAGGCTAGCCGGCTCGATCCTCGTAAAGCCGACCGCGGAGGTGACGTTCGTGGATACGTCGCGCCGCCGCCGGTACGGACCCTTTGGCGCCGCGCAGGCGTCCACCCATTTCCGCGAGGTGGAGGTGGAGGTGGACCGGGAGAAAAACTCGATCGACGTGGAGCCGTGCAGCTCGCACGCTCACCCTGATCGCCCGGGCGACGTCTCGCGCGAGGACATGACGCTCGAGAGTGTCTTTGGGCGAGCTGGGATCCGCATCACCCGCTCGCCGGGAAGCGGCACCGTTGTCGAAAGCGGGGAGGCTGGTACGGATCGGAAGTGGAGCTATGTAGAGCTGCACGATTCGATGCAGCTCCACTGGGACGCGTTCGCCAACCGGCCGCAGTGGAAGATGTGGATCTTCCTCGCCAATCGCGCGAACGACGACTCGTTAGGTGGCGTGATGTTCGACGGCGACATCGACGAGCCCGGAGGCGTGGACCGGCAAGGGACCGCGCTGTTCACGGGCTGCCCCTTCTTCCACACCGAGGCTGGCGGCTACCCGGCCGCCAACCCCCCGGCGCGGGATGCGGTGCGGCGCGAGCTCTTCTTCAACCTGATTCACGAGACCGGACACGCGTTCAACCTGGCGCACTCGTTCCAGAAGCAGCTCGAGATCGGACCGGGCGAGGGCGGGGCGTGGACGCCGCCGCGCTGGATGCCGCTCCGCGACAACAAGCAAGCGCTATCGTGGATGAATTACCCCGACGCGGCGACGCCAGGCGCTGGCGCCGGCGCGAACGCGACCTGGTTCTACCAACGCTTCCGCTTCCGCTTCGACGACAACGAGCTCCTCTTCCTCCGGCACGCGCCGGAGAGCTACGTGCAGATGGGGAACGCGGCGTGGTTCCGGAACCACGGTCGCGTGGCGCGCGAGAGCGTGGACCCGCGCCTCGAGCTCGTCGTCCGCGGGCTGAAAGCAACGGTGGAGCTCGGGGAGTCCGTCTTCATTGAGCTGCGGATCGGGCTGCGCGCAGGCGTGACGCAGCCGGTGGCCGCGCACTGGAACCTCAGCCCGAGCGATGGCTTCGTGGAGCTAGCGGTCACCAACCCGCGCGGCGAGCGGCGCCCCTTCATCCCGATCGCCCACACGCGCCGCTCGGTGCACCCGCACGTACTGGAGCCCGGGAAGGAAAGACTCTACTACAGCGTCAACATGACCGCGGGGCAGTTCGGCTTTCCTTTCAAGGAGCCGGGCCCTTACCGCATCGAGGCCGCGTTTCGGAATCTCGATGGCGGCACGGCGGCGGCGGTCATGCAGCTCTTCGTCCGGCCGCCGGTGAACTACGACGACCGCCGTACACTCGGCCGTCTCCTCGACGCGCGCGTCGGACGGACGCTGTACGTGGGCGGGACTCGCGTGCTCGAGGATGTGAATGAACGGCTCGACGGCGTCTCCACGCGGCTCGATGACCGTCACCCCGCCAAGTACTACCTTGCCGCGGTGCGCGCGAAGCCGCTGGCGACGCCGACGAAGGTGGTCGAGCCAGGGACGCTGCAGTTGCGCGTCCAGGATCCCGACCCCGAGCTGGCCGCGCGCGCGCTCGAGCCGGTTGTGGAGCAGCCGGAGGCCGCCGCCGACTCGCTCGGCCACATCCGTTACCGGTCTGCGGTCGACGTCTACACGACGGCGTCGACGGAGATCGGCAAGCGGACCAAAGCTCGCGACGCACAGCGCACGCTGCTCGCGCTCTTCGAGCAGCGGGACGTTCTGCCGTCAGTACGGGCGGCGGTGGAGGACCGGGTACGGGAGCTGGAGTGAAGCTGGGGAAGAGGAAGAGGGAAGGGGAAACAGGGAGCGGGGAATGGGGAACGGGGAACGGGGAACGGGGAACAGGGAACGGGGAACGGGAAGAGACACGACATGGAGTTCCGTGAGGTTCTCGCGCTCGTCGCTAAGGAGGGGGAGCGGCGAGAGCTACTCGAGATGGCTGCGCGTTATCACGAGAGTCCGGTGGTTGATCGGCGTGGGGGGATGGAGGAGCTGATGCGGTGGGTCGGGTGGCACTTCCGGGCGCTAAGGCGTCCAATGCCGACGGAGACCGAGCTCGAGGCGATGATCGAGCGGCATTTTGGCGGCGGATAGGACCAACAGCAAGTACCTCCCGCGTCGAGCGCCGGGCGTCGGGCCCGCACCCCGTTCCCTCCTCCCAATGCCCCACGACGTCATCATAGTTGGACTCGGCGCCATGGGCGCGGCGGCGGCGCACGAGCTCGCGGCGCGCGGCGCGCGGGTGCTGGGGCTGGATCGCTTCGCTCCGCCGCACACGCTCGGTTCCACGCACGGAAAGACACGCATCATTCGTGAGGCGTACTTCGAGCATCCGCTGTACGTGCCACTCGTCAGGCGCGCGTACGAGCGGTGGGCGGCGCTGGAGGCGGAGGCGGGGGACGGGCGTACGCTCCTCATCCAGACGGGGGGGATCATGGTCGGCCCTCCCGAGGGGACGCTCGTGGCAGGGGCGCGGCGGAGCGCCACCGAGCACGGAATTCCCTGCGAGGAGATGCCGGTCGAAGAACTGCGGCGCAGGTGGCCGGTGTTCCGCGGCGAGGATGGGATGCTGGCTCTACACGAGTCGCGGGCCGGGCTCCTCCTCCCCGAGCGGATAGTCGAGACGTACCACGCGTTGGCGAAGCGCGCCGGCGCGGAGCTGCGATACGGGGAGGCGCTGCTGAGGTGGCGGGCGGATGGCGCGGGCGTAAGCGTCGAGACCGCCTCGGGGACGTACCGCGCCGGCAGCTTGATCCTCGCGGCGGGGGCGTGGATGCCGGAGCTCCTCATGCCCCCGCACGCGGGCACTCGGCTCGAGCTGCCGCTGACAATCGAACGACAGGTCTTTCACTGGTTCGCCCCCGCCTCGGATGCCGGGGCCTTCGTGCCCGAGCGATGCCCGATCGTGCTCTGGGAGTACGCCCACGACAGCATCTACGCCACCTACCCTGACATGGGCGACGGGGTCAAAGCGCAGATCCATCACGATGGGGAGCTCACAGACCCGTCCCACGTCCGCCGCGAGACGATGCCTGACGACGAGATGCGTTCGCGCGCGATCCTTGCGCGCTTCCTTCCCGCCGCGAACGGGCGGGTGCTCGAGACGGCCGTCTGCCTCTACACGAACACGCCGGACCGACACTTCATCATCGACACGCATCCGGCGCACGCGCAGGTGGTGCTGGCGAGTCCGTGCTCGGGGCATGGGTTCAAGTTCGCGAGCGCGATAGGGGAGGTTTTGGCGGATCTGGCGTTGGGGCGGGGGGTTGGGTTCGATCTGCGGGCGTTCAGGGTGGCGAGGTTTGGGAGTAGGGATGGGGGATAGGGGGCATTCGGCAGGGCCATTGCGCGCGACGAGCCATCCTGCTGGCCATTGCGCGCAACGAGAGCGGTGTTCGGTGTTCGGTGTTCGGTGCTCGGTGCTCGGTGTTCGGGGAAATGCGCGGGGTTAGGGTGGGGGGGAGGTGGGCTGGGAGGACTTTGCGCGGAGTGCTTTTGTCAGGCCAGCGAGCATGCGGCTCACATCGGAGATGCGCTGGAGTAGGGGGGCAGCGAATTCGGTCGAGAGAAACCCCAGTCGCTCGGCGAGGTATGTGTGGGTTTCGAGCTCCATGAGGGAGCCGGTGGCGATCGAGAGGTGCCGGAGGTAGTCGCCGAGATGCTCTCGTCCGTGTCCTTCCGCAATGTTCGCTGGAATGGACGCCGCTGCTCGCTGCATCTGGCCCCGCAAGCCGAAGTCCTCCCTGCGCGGGAGCTGCTTTACCACCATCGCGACTTCCACGACGATGTCGACGCTCGCCTGCCACACCCGCAGGTCTCGATAGCTGCGTATCCTCCCATCGAGGGGTCTTGCTTCGATTGCCGTGCTCATGAGCCCTCCGAGAGGTGAACGATCGAAGATGGATCCACCTTCCGGATGCCAGCCCATCCTTCCCATTCCCTCCCCATCCATCCCTCCCCGCCCTCCTAACCCCGCGCAGTCCCCCGAACACCGAACACCGAGCACCGAACACCGGTCTCGTTG
>JALZIF010000180.1 GCA_030860435.1 Gemmatimonadota bacterium
CTCACGTCGGATCGGTTGCGGCGATGTCCCGAGCGCGACGACGACGTCCCGAACGGCGTCAGTCCGGTAATGCTTGACGAAGGCGCGGTCGCCCATCGCGACCGTGTCTTGCCCGTGCTCCTCGTTCACGCGTGTCCACAACTGCTCCGAGTCGTGTACTGCACCGGAGACGACGAGGCGCTCCAGGAGGGCGCGCCCCGCGTCGGTGACGTTTGACGCGTTCAGCGGGGCGATGACCCTATCCGGCGTGATCAGGTCGGCGAGGTTCATGGCGACACCGGGGTCATGGACTCGGGCGCCTCACCGCGCCTCACGTCGCGGAGATCCGCTCTCGCACCAGCGGCACGAAGTCGATCGGGCGTTCGGCCACTCCCATACCGGCATCTCTGAACGCCTGGACCTTCTCGCCGGCCGTGCCCGCGGAGCCCGAGATGATCGCGCCCGCATGTCCCATACGCCGGCCGGGCGGCGCCGTTTGACCCGCGATGAATCCGACGACCGGCTTGGTCATACGCTGCCTGACAAACTCAGCAGCCTCCTGCTCGTCGGTGCCGCCGATCTCACCCATCATCGCGACCGCCTTTGTCTCCGGGTCCTTCTCGAACGCCTCGAGGCAGTCGATGAAACTGGTCCCGTTGATCGGGTCGCCTCCGATACCGACGCACGTCGTCTGTCCAATGCCCGCGCGCGTGAGTTGGTAGACCACCTCGTACGTCAGCGTGCCGGATCGGCTCACGACCCCGACTGGACCGGGCGCGCAGATACCTCCTGGGATGATCCCGACCTTGCTCTTGCCGGGCGTGATCAGCCCGGGACAGTTCGGGCCGATGAGCCGCGCGCCGTGCTCCCGCACGTACGGGTAGACGCGCATCATGTCGAGGACCGGTACGCCCTCAGTGATGCAGACGACGAGTTGCACTCCGCCGGCGGCCGCTTCCATCATGGCGTCGGCGGCGGACGAAGGGGGAACATAGATGACGCTCGTATTCGCACCGGTATCGCGGACAGCGTCGGCGACCGTGTTGAAGATCGGAACAGTGCCCTCGAAGGTCTGGCCTCCCTTCCCCGGCGTGACTCCCGCGACGACGGCGGTTCCATACTCCATCATCTGCTTCGCGTGGAACGACCCGTCCCGCCCCGTGATCCCCTGGACCACCAGCCTCGTGTGGTCATTGATGAAGATGCTCACGCGGCTTTCCCCGGCGTCGCCATTCGCACGGCCGCCTTCACCGCTTCGTCCATGTCGGTCATCGCCTTGAATCCGTTTGCCTCGAGAATCCGGACCGCGATCTCCTCGTTCGTGCCCGTCAGGCGGATGACGATCGGCACCTCGAGCGGGTTTTGCTTGGTGGCAGCGACGATTCCGTTCGCCACGTCGTCGGTACGCGTGATTCCCCCGAAGATGTTGAAGAGAATCGCCTTGACGCTCGCATCGGCGGTGATGATGCGAAGGGCGCTGATCACCTTCTCCGGGCTCGAAGAGCCGCCGATGTCGAGGAAGTTCGCAGGCTCGCCGCCGTAGTACTTCACGAGGTCCATTGTCGCCATCGCGAGCCCCGCGCCATTCACGACGCAGCCGACGTTGCCGTCGAGCTTGATGAAGGTGAGGTTCGCGTTGCGGGCATCCGCCTCGCTCGGCGCCTCCGCGCCTTCGTCGCGAAGCGCGGCGATGTCGGCGCGGCGCTCCAGCTCGTTGTCATCGATGACCATCTTCGCGTCGAGCGCCAACACCTCGCCCGACGGTGTCGTCACGAGGGGGTTGACCTCGGCGAGCGATGCCCCGCTGTGCAGGAACGAGGTGTATAACTGCTGCATGATCTTGGCGGCGGCGCGGACCTGCTTCACGTCGTCGTAGAGGAAGAAGCCCATCCGCAGCGCTTCGAACGGCTGCAATCCGTACCGTGGGTCGACCGGGTGTTTCATGATCTGCTCGGGGTCAGCCGCGGCTACCTCCTCGATGTCGATCCCGCCGGCTGGACTCACCATGAACACCGCGCGCTTCGAGGCACGGTCGACGATGATACCGGCGTACGCCTCGCTAGCAATTTCCGCCGCCGGCGTGACCAGTACCTTCGCGACGGTCAGGCCCTTGATCTGCATACCGAGGATCCGCGACGCAACATCGCGCGCCTCCACTGGCGACTTCGCGAGCTTGACGCCGCCCGCCTTTCCGCGACCGCCCGCGTGCACCTGCGCCTTCACGACCACGGTCCCGCCAAAGCGCCTTGCGATCGCCTCAGCTTCCGCCGGCGTCGTCGCGATCTCCCCGGGCGGGACCGGAACCCCGGCTGCGCGGAGAATGTCCTTTGCTTGGTATTCGTGGATGTTCACGCGGGCTCCGGCTGGTGCTGGATCAGAACGCAATAGGATCGTCGGTCACCTAACGATCGATGTCCCCGCCTCGCCGCGGACTGCTTCGCGCCCGCGGCTGAGCTCCGTAATAATAGCGCGCCCTCCCGTGAGTCGCACGAAGTTCGCGGCGGCTCGTACTTTGGGCGCCATACTTCCCTCGCCGAACGCGCCGCCGCGGTCGAGCTGCTCGGCCTCGGCGACGGGGAGCGTACGCAGCGCGCGCTGCGTCGGTTGACCGTAGTCGGCATACACAGCATCCACGTCCGTGAGGATCATCAGCAGAGTCGCCCGCAGGCCGGTCGCGAGCACCGCCGCGGCGAGGTCCTTGTCCACCACTCCATCCACGCCCTCCCACCCGAGATCAGGTTCGGGATAGATGGGGGCGCCGCCGCCACCGCATGCGACGACGATTACCCCGGATTTGACTAGCCGCGAGATCACGCTGATCTCGTGCACGGCCAGCGGCTTCGGGCTTCCGACTACGCGACGCCACCGACCCCGCGCGTCCCGCTTCACCGCCACACCCTCGGCGACCAGGGCACGCGCGCGGTCTTCCGGTATCGCGTGGCCGATGAACTTGGTCGGATTGCGGAGCGCCTCGTCGTCAGGATCGACGCGCACCTGGGTTATGAGGGTCACCACCTCTCGCTCGCTTCCAGCGCGCCGCAGCGCGTTCTCGAGGCTCTGTTGGACCATGTACCCGATCCACCCCGCGGTCCCAGCGACGAGCACTCCCAGCGGGAGCGGCGACACCAATGAGCGAGCTAGCTCGTTACGCACTAGCTCGTCCCCTACCTGCGGGCCGTTGCCGTGCACGATGCAGAGGTTCCACCTGTCCCGCGCGAGGTCCACGATCGGGCCGAGGCTCAGCCGCGTGTGGCGGAATTGATCGGTGATGGTGGACCGCTCGCCTGATGGGGAGAGCGCGTTTCCGCCGAGAGCGATAACGGCGGTGCCGGGGGAACGGGCGCGGTCAGCGGGCATCTACGCGGTACGTGGCGTCACGGTGAGCGTTCAGGCAGGAGATCGCCGAGGGCGGCGTACGCGGCTCCGAATGCGGCCCAGTCGCCGCGCACGAGCGCCCGCTGCATCTCCGCGTAGAGCGCTCGCACGCGCGCCTCGAACGCGGCGCCCGTGAGCGGCGCCGGCTGCGGTGACAAGGGCGTCGCCGCCACGCCAAGTGCCGCGGCGACCGACCCGCCGGTGCGCACGGCGCCGTCGGGCGCGATCGCGGCCACCCGGGCGACAGCGAGGCTGCCGTCGGGGCGCACCGCATAGGCCGTCTGCACGAACGCAATGCCGCCGCCGATGGGAATGACTCGGATCGGCCCCCGCATCAGCCGCGGTTCACGTGAAGGCGCACCGGCGGTGTCCGCGGCTCGCCGGAGTTGGTCGATGATCTCCGTCCAGCGTGGCTGCGGTGACGCCGCGGGCAGCCAAGCGGTAATCCGGCCACGGCCGCCGGTGGCGAGGACCACGCCGGTCACGCGCTCCTGCTCGTCGAGAACCGGGACGCTCCAAGCCAGCACGCCGGCGCGCGAGCCGGTGGCGAAGAGAGCGGGGGTCGAGAACGAGAGCGGTCCATCCGCGCCGTCGGTACGTGGGAGCCGGCCGCCCCTCGCGCCGGTTTGGCGTGTGCCGGCGTTCGCGAGCGCCGCGGCCTGAGCCCACGCACCGTCCGTCGCTGGCGGAATGAGGTCGGCGACGCGGGCGGGGAGTGACGTCCATGGAACGAATGCCTGCGGCAGCAGCCGCAGCCACGTCGCGGTAATCGGGTCTGGAGCAGTCGAGGCGACGACCGCGACCCGCCCGCTTTGCGCGTTCGTAACCGCGGTCGCGGCGTGACGTGCGTAACGCGTGAGGGCGCCGCCGACCCGGAGCGGCTGGCTAAGCGGGTACGAATGGGACGTGCTGTAGAGATCCAACACCCAGTAAAGCGTATCGCCGTCGAGAACCGGAGTAACCGCCGTCCCCTGCGCGAAGAACGGCGCGAGCCGCCGCACCCGCTCCCGAACGTCCCGCCACGTAACGATGCGCGCGTTCGGCTGAGGGAGCTCCCCGGCGAGGAGGCCGTAATCCTGCAAGCTCCACGCGTGCGCGAAGCGCGAGGAGAAGGTCGTGAGCGCTGGCGCAGCTACGCCGCCGGCCGTGTCCGGCACGACTACGTGAGGCGCAGCGGAGTCCACCACCAGAGGCGCCGGCAGCGCGACGTCATCCAAGAGTGCGGCGTCTCCTGGAACCACCCGCAGCGGCTCGCCTCGTGGTTCCACGGCCGTCGCGGATACGCGTCCGATGGACCACATCCGATCATCGCCTTCCTCCGCCGTCGGCGGCGTCGCCGGCACGATCGCGAGCAGTCCACTCGGCCCGATCTCCCATCCCACGGAATGCGATCCTGGCTTGTCGCCGCTCCGGCCGAGCGCGCGGGCAAGTGCCGGCGGATCCCAGACCGGCACGGCGCTCGCGGCGGCGAGCGGCGTCGCGATCATGAGCGTAGAGTCGGCGCGGCGGATGGCGTCCGCGGCGTATGCGCGGCGGGTGTAGGCCGCGCGCGTCGCGACATACGGGCGCTCGCGCACCGGGCCCTCGACTGCGCTCGAGCGGCGCACGAAGAACGGCATCACCTGGCGAAGCGACATCGCGAGGATGAGGAGGGCGCCTACCGCGATGAAGGCGATGCGGAGCTGCCCCGTCCACCCGGCCCAGAGCACGAGCCCTGCCGCCGCTACGGCGAGGATAGACACTCCGACGCTCACCGGAACGTGTGCGTGATGGTCGGCGAACCCGAATGCCCCGCCCGCGCTGCTCCCGTCAATGAGCACCTGGTACGCGTCGATGCGGTAGCTCCACGCCAGGATGAGCAGGAGCCCAGCAAGGAGCACGAAGAGGTGACGCCGCACGTAGTTCGACACGTACAACGTCCCCTGCTCCCGCGACAGACTAGGGGTGAGCGCGTAGAGGAAAACCACGAGCGCGCCAGCCACCAAGATCGCCACGAGCGCGGTGTCGCGCAGCGCCACCTCGAACGGAAGCCAATAGACGAAGTAGCCGAGATCGAGCTCTAAGTACGGGTCGATCTCGCCGAACGGCACACCGAAGCGCGCGAGCAGCATCAGCGTCCAGTCGTCGTGCGCGAACGAGAGCGCGATTCCGAGCAGGATCGAGAGTAGCACGGCCGCGGCATCGAGCATCCGGCCCGGGACCTCCTCGGGGAAGTCGAGGTCGCCGAGGCGGCGCGGGATACGGATCGACACGACCGAGCGCCGAACGGCGTAGAGGTTGGCAACGAGGAATGCCGACCACGCAACCACGGCGAGCGAGCGCATTACGAATGTCGCCGCGAACGCAGTGCGCCATACGGGGAGTGCGTTGAGCGCGGAGTACCAGAGGTAGTCGGCGTAGAGTCCCGCGGCAGCCCGGCCGACGAGCAACAGCGCCGCCGCGGCCAGGGCGACGGCCAGCCAGCGCCGCCGCGTCACGTCAGGCGGCCACGCCCTGCGAGCGCAGCCACTTCTCGAACTCTGCGCGGATCGCGCGCAGCCGCTCCTCGGTGAGTGCCTCGAAGCGCATCACCAACACGGGCTGCGTATTCGAGGCCCGGATCAGCCCCCAGCCGTCGCCAAAGAGCACTCGTACACCATCCACGTCCAGCACGTCGTACCGGCTTCGGAAGTGGCACAATGCGTCGGCGACGATGTCGAACTTGCGCTCCTCGGGGACGTTCACTCGTAGCTCCGGGGTAGAGACGAATTTCGGAACGTCCGCGAGCAGCTCGGCGACGCTACGCCCCGAGTCAGCGACGATGCGAAGGAGACGCGCTGCGCCGTAGAGGGCGTCGTCGTGGCCGTAGAACCCTTCCGAGAAGAACATGTGTCCTGACATCTCTCCGGCCACCGGCGCGCTCAGCTCCTTCATCTTGCTCTTGATCAGGGAGTGGCCGGTCTTCCACATCACGGGCGTCCCTCCGGCCCGGCTGATGGCGTCGGGGAGCGCCTGCGAGCATTTCACGTCGAAGATTATCGGCTGCTTCCGCCTTCCTAGCCGCGCGAGTACATCACGAGCGTAGAGGATGAGGATGTAGTCCCCCCAAATGATCTCGCCACGCTCGTCGATAACACCGATCCGGTCCGCGTCGCCGTCGAAGGCGATCCCGATGTCGGCGCGCTCGCGCTCTACGGCGGCGATGAGGTCTTGCAGGTTCTCGACGACGGTCGGATCCGGATGATGGTTCGGGAACGTGCCATCGCTCTCGCAATGAAGGCACGTGAGGCGTGCGCCGAGCCGCTCGAGGAGCGCTGGCCCGACGAGCGCACCGGCCCCATTGCCGCAGTCGAGAACGACGCGCAACTGGCGCGAGAGGCTGCCCACGCGCGCCACGATGTCGTCCACGTAGCGCTCGATGATCGGCTCTTCGCGAATCCCACCATCGCCGTTCACCACGTCCCCTGCTGCGATGATCTCGTAAAGCGTCTGGATCTCGTCACCGTGGAGCGACGCCGTGCCGATGCTCAGCTTGAAGCCGTTGTACTCCGCGGGGTTGTGCGACCCGGTGATCTGGATCCCGCCGGCGACTTCGAGGTTGTGCAGCGCCCAGTAAAGGAGCGGTGTAGGCACCACTCCGATGTCGATCACATCGACCCCGGAGTCGGTCAGGCCCTGTACCAGAGCTTCGTGGAGCGCGTTCCCGCTCGGGCGGTTGTCGCGCCCCACCGCGACCGCGGTGTGGGGCCCGCGCCCGGTCGCTCGCCGCCGCAGGTATGTCACGTAGCCTCGCCCGAGAGCGTAGGCGACATCCCCGGTAAGGTCGTGGCCGACGATGCCCCGAACGTCGTACTGCCGGAAGATCCCTCGAGCTACCGCCATAGCCTCCTCAAAAAGGAGTAGGGCCGCCAGCGCGACCCCGCGGCGATCATGGACCGGTCGCAGCCGTTACCGGCGGGATCACGAAATCGGGTCCGGGAATGGCAGGTGTCGTGGCCCCGTTGGTCTGAAGGGTATTCCTGCTCGCGAACTGCAGTACCGGCGAAGGGAAGATGCCGAATACGAGGATCAACGCGACGGTAGCGCCGATGACGAACCTCGTCACACCCGGCACGGGCGCCGGTTCCCGGGCGCTGGCAGCGCGCGGGCGCATGAACATCACCATCACCACGTACAGATAGTACCCTGCGGAGACGACGCTAGTCAGCACCAGCCACACCGCTAGGTGGTTCTGATCGCGCTCGAGCGCAGCCTGCAAAACGTACCACTTCGCGAAGAACCCCATGCCGCCAGCGATCGGAAAGCCGAGCAGCGCGAGCATGAACACAGCCATAGCGATCGCGAGCGCCGGCCGCACGCGCCAGAGCCCGGCGTAGTCGTCGACCATCTGGTCGGGCTCGCCCGCGTGGTCCAGCGCGATCACCACCGCGAATGCGCCCATAGTAGCCAGGGTGTAGGCGACGAGGTAGAAAAGAAACGCCGATGCACCGAGCGCGGTCCCGGTGACGAGTCCGACGAGAAGGTAGCCCGCATGTGCGATGCTCGAGTACGCCAGCAGGCGCTTGATGTTGCGCTGCGCGAGGGCGACCACGTTCCCGACAACCATGGTCACGACGGCGAGATACCAGAGCGCCCGGTGGGCGGCCGGATCCGAGGCCGACAGCGGAAACGCCTCGAACCAGACGCGAAGAAACGTCGCGAACGCCGCAGCCTTTACGGCCGCCGCCATGAACGCGGTGTAGGGCGTCGGCGCGCCCTCGTAAACGTCGGGCGTCCACATGTGGAATGGCGCAGCCGCAATCTTGAACGCGAACCCGACCACGAGCAGCGCGATTCCCACTTGCAGCATCGGGCTGCCCGCGATCCCGTGCTCAGCGACCCAGGCTCCGATTCGCGCGAAGCTCATCGAGCCCGTCGCGCCGAAGACGAGCGCGATGCCGTAGAGCAGAAAGCCGCTCGCGAAGGCGCCGAGAAGAAAGTACTTGAGCGCCGCTTCGGCTGCGCGGCTGCTTCGCCGATTCAGCCCCGCGAGCACATACACCGCCACCGACATCAACTCGATGCCGAGAAAGACGACAATCAGGTCGCGCGCCGCCGCGAGCAGCATCATTCCCGACGCCGCAAAGAGCACCATCACGTGGGACTCGGCGACGACGAGTGCGTGGCGACGGTGATAATCGATCGAAAGCGCCAGCGCGAGAAGCGTGGCGAGCAGGAAAATCAGATCCGACGCCCACCGAAAGTTGTCCACCGCGATGATCCCGGCGGTCGCGGTCGCTCCACGCACCAGGTAGAAGATCACCGCCGCAATCGTCAGAAGTGTGACGATGATGCATCCGATTGCAACGCGGCGACCGTGGTCCTCGGTGTCGGCACGCCAGCCGGCCACCAGAAGCATGATCATCGACCCGGTGATGAGCACGATTTCCGGGCCCAGGGCCGCGGTAAGCTGGGCCGGGATCGAAAGATCGAAGTGCATCAGCGCTCCTCGAACGTGATCTCGGCGGCGGCAGGGGACGTCGCGCGGGCCGCGGCGCCGCGTTCCACCACCTCAACGAACCGGTTCGCCGACACTTCAGTACGACGGAGAATGGGCGCCGGGTAGATCCCGATCCACAATATCAACGCGGCAAGCGCGCCCATGACCACGAGCTCGCGGCGGTTCAGGTCGGTGATATGGGCGTTCTCCGGCTTGTCCAGTGAGTTGAAGAGGATACGCTGGATCGCCCATAGGAGGTACGCGGCGGCGAAGATCACTCCGGTGGCCGCGAAGAACGTGAAGATCGGTGCGTTGCTGAACGAGCCGGCGAGCACCAGGAACTCGCCGATGAACCCGTTGGTCCCCGGGAGCCCGATACTGCTCAGTGAGACGAGCGTCAGCATCACCGCAAACATGGGGACGACCCGCGCGATCCCGCCGTACGCGTCGATCATGCGGCTGTGCCGCCGCTCGTACAGCATTCCAATGAGGAGGAACAGCCCGCCGGTGGAGATTCCGTGACTGATCATCACCATCAGAGCGCCCTGCACGCTCTGAAGCGTGAGGGCGAAGATTCCGAGCATCACGAACCCGAGGTGGCTCACCGACGAGTAAGCCACGAGCTTCTTGAAGTCCGGCTGCACCATCGCGACGAGAGCTCCGTAGATGATCCCGATGACCGCGAGGGCGAGGATCGTCGTGCGGATCCACGGTGTCATCGCCGCCTCGGGAAAGAAGGGCATCGCGAAGCGAAGGAAGCCATACGTCCCCATCTTGAGCATGATCCCGGCAAGAATGACCGATCCAGCCGTCGGTGCCTCGACGTGCGCATCCGGGAGCCACGTATGGAAGGGGAACATCGGGACCTTCACGGCGAACGCGAGGAAGAACGCTCCGAAGAGCCAGAGCGCCGCCTGGTATGACACGGCCCCGCCGGCGAGCAGCGCGTCGTAGCTGAAGGTCACGCTACCCCCCACCCTAGACCACAGGTAGAGGATCGCGACGAGCATCAGGAGCGACCCCACCATTGTGTAGATGAAGAACTTCAGGCTCGCATAGATTCGCCGCTCCCCGCCCCAGATGCCGATGATGAAGTACATCGGCACGAGCATGACCTCCCACATCACGTAGAAGAGGAGCAGGTCGAGCGACACGAAAACTCCGAGCATGCCCGTCGTAAGGACGAGAAGGAGCGCGTAGTAGCCACGGAGCTTGATCCGTACGCTGCTCCAGCTCCCGAGCACGGCGAGCGGCATCAGGACAGTGGTGAGCAGCACCATCACCAGGGAGATGCCATCGATGCCGACGGTGAAACGCGCGCCCCAGTCCGGGATCCAGGGGAGGTCCACGGTCGCCTGCCACGACGCGGATGCGGGGTCGTAGGACCACCAGAGGCCGAGCGAGAGTAGGAGCTCGACCAGAAAGACCCCGAGCGCGATCGCCCGTGTCGCGCCGCCGGCCGCGAACACGTCGCCCTCACCGCGCGCACCCAGGCCCGGCACGTACAGCAGCAACGCGCCAACGAGCGGGATGGCCAGAAGCGCCGGAAGAATCCAGCCGTTGTAGCCGATCGACGCCAGAAAGTCAGCCATGAACTATCGCAACGTGAAGGCGCCGAGGACCGCTATCACGCCGATTACGATCGCCCACGCGTACGTCCCGGTCTGTCCCGACTGCACCTGGGACCCGCCCCACGCGACACCGCGGGCGAGCCAGCCACTCCCGTTGACGAGCAGGCCGTCGATCACCCCAACGTCCACCCCGCGCCAGAGGAGCTTGCGCGACCCCTCGACTACCGGCGTCACGACGGCCACGTCATACGCCTCGTCCACGTAGTACTTGTTCGCCAGCACCCGCTCGAATCCCTGCTCCGCGGGCGCCAGATGCTTGGGCACGAGTCGGTCGGGTTTCAGGCGAGCGAAAGCGATAACGATGCCAATCACACCCACCGCCACCGCGACACCGATCAGCACCCACTCCGTGGACGCCGGTGGGAGCACGGGACTGCCGGCGGTGATTCGTGCGGTCGCATCGCCGACAACTGGCGCGAGCCAGTGGTCGAGCGTCCCAGTCGGGCCGAGATGGATGAGGTGCGGCAGATTGAGCCACCCGCCCGCGACGCTCAAGATGCCGAGCACCACCAGTGGGGCGGTCATCACCCACGGCGCCTCGCGCAGGTAGCCGCGCTCAGCCTCGCCGGTCCGGTTCGGTCCGTGAAATGTGTAGAGCATCATCCGCGTCATGTAGATCGCGGTTAGCAGGGCCGCCGCCAGCGCCATAGCGTAGATGGCGTAGAGCACCGCTGCGCCCGGGATGCCCAGCCAACTCGCGTCGGCGAGCGCTGAGCCCTGCGCCCGCGCGAACACGGACGCGAGTATCTCATCCTTCGAGAAGAAACCGGCGAAGAGAGGAACTCCGGCGATCGCGAGCGTAGCGATCCACATAAGCACGAACGTCACCGGCATGGAGCGCCTGAGCCCACCCATGTTGCGCATGTCCTGCGCATCATCATGGTTGTTCGTGTGGTGATAGGCCTGGTGCATCGCGTAGATCGCCGAGCCGGCGCCAAGGAAGAGAAGTGCCTTGAAGAAGGCGTGCGTCGCGAGGTGAAAGATGCCGGCGACGTACGCGCCGACTCCCACAGCCACGAACATGTAGCCAAGCTGCGACACGGTGGAGTACGCGAGCACTCGCTTGATGTCCCACTGCTTCAGTCCGATCGTCGCCGCGAAGAGCGCGGTTACCGCGCCGACCACTGCGACCGTCAGGCTCGCGATCGGAGCCATACTGAAGAGAAATCCGCTCCTCGCGACCAGGTACACGCCAGCGGTCACCATCGTCGCGGCGTGGATGAGCGCGGACACCGGCGTCGGGCCGGCCATCGCGTCCGGGAGCCACGTGTAGAGAGGGATCTGTGCGCTCTTCCCCGTGCAGCCAAGGAAGAGGAATAGACAGATCGCGGTCACCAGCGCCCCGCCGAACGCCATCTGCGGCACACGCTCGGCGAGCCCGATGAAGTCGAGCGCGCCGAGGTTCGTCCACAACAGGAACATCGCGACCAGGAAGCCGAAATCGCCGATGCGGTTGACGATGAACGCTTTCTTCCCCGCGTCCGCGTTGGCCTTCTCGCTGAACCAGAAGCCGATCAGAAGGTATGAGCAGAGCCCAACCCCCTCCCAGCCGACGAACATCACCGGGTAGCTCGCGCCCAGGACGAGCACGAGCATGAAGCTCACGAAGAGATTGAGATAGGCGAAGTAGCGCGGATACCCCGGATCATCGCGCATGTACCCGACGCTGAAGACGTGGATCAGGAACCCGACACCGGTCACGATCAGCGTCATCACGATCGAGAGCTGGTCCACCTGGAACGCCCAATCGATCTGCATCTCCCCGGCCGGCATCCAGCTGAAGTAGCGCCTCACGAAGGGCCCAGCCTCGCGCAGCGGCTGGCCGGCGCCGAGCATCGCCATCCAGATCATCACGCCCAGTACGAACGACGCAGCGAGCACGGCTGGGCCAATCACGCTGACGAGCGCGGCGTGCCGGTGCCGCACCACGGGGTGTCGATCGTCGCCCGCGGCGTGGTCAGGCGCCGCTGGTTCGTGCTGGCCCACCTCGCCCGCCCGAGGCCCATGCGCGGTGCCCCCCCCCCCGGTGTCCCCGGGAGCGCCGTGATGATCCTCGGTATACGGGTCTGCCGGCCCGGTCTTGTACGCGTGGGTCAGCGAGAGAACGCCGTTGATGGCGAAGCCGATGAGCGGAATGAGCGGGAGCAGCCCCACCCAGTCCGCGATAGTCCCGCTGAGCGGGTGCGCCCCCGCTCCGGGAACGTCGAGCTGTTGCGGCATCAGCCCTTGAGCAGGTTGATGTTCTGAAGGTTCACGGTTTCGTGGTGGCGGAAGATCGAGATGATGATTGCCAACCCAACCGCAGCCTCGGCGGCCGCAACGGTCATCACGAACACGACGAACACCTGCCCAGTCGCCCCGTAGAGCTTGGAGAGGGCGACGAACGACAGGTTCACGGCGTTGAGCATCAGCTCGACGCACATGAAGATGATGATCGCGTTGCGGCGAGTGAGGACTCCGACGACGCCGATCGTGAACAAGATGGCCGAGAAAAAGAGCGCTTCGGGAACCATATGGGTATGGGGGGGGGTGACTGGCTCAGACCCGGCGCTTGGCGAGAATGACGGCTCCGACGATCGCCGCCAGAAGAAGCACGCTCGTCACCTCGAACGGGAGCAGATACTCGTAGAACAGAGGGTGCGCGATGCTGTTGATCACCCCGGGGACCGCGGGTGGCGCGTCCGCGGCCAAGGGGAGTCGCTGCCGCTGCAGCACGAGGATCTGCGCGAGCAGCGCGAGCCCGAGCCCACCTGCCGCGACTCGCCCCCACCTTCCGCGGATGTCCGTGATGTCGGAGGGGTCCCCGAGGTTCAGCAGCATCACGACGAAGAGGAATACCACCATGATGGCGCCGGCGTAGACCAGAACCTGGATTGCGCCGACGAACTGCGCGTCCATCATCACGTACAACGCGGCCAATGAGAACATGACGTTCACGAGCCAGAGCACCGCGGCCACCGGGCTACGGCGTGTCACGAATGCGAGCGCGGACGCGACGGCGATGAGCCCGAAGAGATAGAAGTGGAACTGATAGAAAAGCCCGTACGTCTCGACCTGGGTATCCATCACTCCCCCTTCGGATCCGCCGGGTCCCACATCTCGCAGACCGGGTGCGTTTGCGCCATCAGCCGTTCGAGGTCGTACACGAATCCGGCGCGGCTGTACTCGGCGTTCTCGTAGTGGCGGCCGACGTGGATCGCCTCCTCGGGGCACACCTCCTGACAGTAGCCGCAGAAGATGCAGCGGAATTCGTCGATCTCGTACACGAGCGGATAGCGGTTCCCTTCCTCGTCCTCCCCGGGTACCAGCTTGATGCAGTTCGCGGGGCAGATCTGCGGACAGAGACCGCACGCTACGCACTTCGCCTTCCCGTTCTCGTCGGTCAGCATCCGGTGCGTGCCGCGCCACCGCTTCGAGATCGATTCCTTCTCCTCGGGATACTGCGTGGTGACCTTGTGCGGGTCCACGAGATGCTTGAAGGTGAGCGCCATCCCCTTGAGCATGGCGCGCACGTAACTCACCTGCTCGATCGGGCGGTCCATCACCTTGACTGCAATCGCCATTGGCTCGGGTCCTGGATCCCTGGTTCCTGTTGCCTGCGTTTCAGTCGCCGTGCGCGGACCGCGGCTCCGGCGTGGGAGCGCTCGCGGCGCGCAGGCGCGCGAGCTCGGTGTCGCGAACGCGCCGGCTTGCCGGGCTGATGAGCCGTCCATGGTCCAGCACCTCGAAGACTATCGCGCCGACGATCACGTTGAGCGTGATCAGCGCCCCGCCGAAGCGCCAATCACGCGGGACGCCGACGTAGTCAAGGAATAGTGTCACCGACGCAATCAGCACGATGTAGGCGAGCGCGAGTGGAAGCATGAATTTCCAGCCCAGAGACATTAGCTGGTCGTAGCGAAACCGCGGCAGCGTCCAGCGAACCCACATGAAGAAGAAGAGGAAGAACAGCACCTTCAGGCTGAAGAACACGAGAGTGGCGAGCGTCTTCCACACTGACCACGGCGCCCTGTTGTCCCAGAGCGTGAAGGGAATGTCCCACCCGCCAAAGAACAGCGTCACCAGCAACGCGCTTGCCGTCACCATGTTCGAGTACTCGGCAATGAAGAACATCGAGAACTTCATGGCGCTGTACTCCGTGTGATAGCCCGCGATCAGCTCACTCTCCGCCTCGGGAAGGTCGAAGGGGAGCCGGTTCGTCTCGGCGAAGGCGGCGACGAGGAAGATGAAGAACGCGATCGTCAGCCCGAACGCGTTCCACACCGTCGTCGCCTGTTGCCACACGATCTCGTTGAGCGACACATTCCCCGCGAGCAGCAGCACCGCGATCGTGGACATCCCCATCGCCACCTCGTACGACACCATCTGCGCGCTCGAGCGCAGCCCACCGAGGAGCGAATACTTGTTGTTTGACGCCCACCCGGCGAGCACGATCCCATACACGCCGAGCGACGTGAGCGCGAGGATGTAGAGGAAGCCGATCGGGAGGTCGGCTACCACCATCGGGATCAAGCCTATGCCAGGGATCGGCAGCGGCGAGGCGAACGGAATCACCGCGAACGTCAATAGCGCGGGGATGAACGCCATCGCCGGTGCCATGACGAACAGCGGCTTGTGGGCGGCCGCGGGGTAAGTCTCCTCCTTCATGAAGTTCTTGAGACCATCCGCGGCCGGCTGGAGCAGCCCGTGCGGCCCGACACGGTTCGGGCCATGCCGGTCCTGAATCCACGCCGAGATCTTCCGCTCGGCGAGAGTGAGCATCGCCACCCCGACCAGGATCACGGTGAAGACGATGATCATCTTGATCACCGTGAAGATGAAGAACCAGCCGAACGTCGGCGGGAGCTGCGAGCTCGGATCGCCGGCGACCTGCAGTTGCTGCACGAGCGCGAGCACGCCGTGCGCCGTCATCGAGCGGCCGGGGCTGGGTCAGACGACCCGGCGAGCATAGCGCCAGTGTGGCCGAGCGTGTCGTACGTCATCCCCGCCATCTCGGGGCGCGCCACGGCCAGCGCTCGGAACACGTCGCCAGCGAGGAAGTAGCCTTGGCCGTCTCCCATCGCCGCGAGAAGGTCGCCCAGCACCCACCAGGCAGGCCTTGCCATTCCCGGCGCCCCCTTCGCCTGCATATAGCGCTGCACCCGTCCGCGCAGATTCGTGAACGTCCCCTCTTCTTCGGCGACGTTCGTCACCGGCAGCACCACCTGCGCTGTGCGCGCGACCTCCGGCAGCGTCGTGCCGATGACGATCACCGCGCCTGCCTTCGCGAGCCCCGGTGCGTCAACCGGGAAGGGCGCGCCGCCGACATGCGCGACCACCAGCACGTCACCCCCCGGCATCGCGCCGAGCGGCGTGTCCGTCCGTGCAAACCCGAACAGCTCGGCGCCGCGCACGTTCGCCGCACGCTCGGCGCGGAGCGCCAGATCCTCCACGCCGGGGAGCGGCGCTTCGGGGCCCGTCTCGACGCGGAACGTCCCTTCCCCACCGGTTCGCTCCATCAGCCTGGCGAGCATGTAGAGCGACTCGTTGGACAACATTGGCGACGCCACGACGAAGGCCCGGCGCCCGCCGAGCAGCCGGCTCGCAGCGGCGATGGCGTCGTCCCAACTCACCGCCGCGAGCCGCTCGCCGTCGCGAACGAGCGGCGCCTCCAGGCGTTCGGGCTCGTTCAGCCAGCGATATGTGAGGCGGCCATGGTCACACAGGAAGTATTTGTTGACGTCGTCGTTTGGGCGCGGGCGCATGCGGACGACGACCTGGTCGCGCGTCTCGAGGATCGCGTTGCAGCCCTGCGTGCAATTCGGGCAGATGCTCGGTGCGCGGTCCAGCTCCCACGCGCGCGCCTTGTTGAGGAAGTCCTTCGAGAGGAGCGAGCCAACCGGGCACAGGTCGATCACGTTTCCGGCCCAGGGGTGCGTGAGATCCTCCCCTTCGAACTTCCCGATCACGGCGCGGTCGCCACGCTCGCTGACGTTGAGGACCGGTTGCTGCGCGATGTCGTCCATGAACCGAACACACCGGGTGCACAGGATGCACCGGTTCGGGACGTACAACACGTCGCCCCCGAAATCTTCGACTGGGTTGAAGCGCTTTGGCTCGTGGTAGCGCCCCTGCGAGCGCCCCTCCCGGTATGTGTAATCCTGCAGCTCGCACTCCCCGGCCTGGTCGCATATCGGGCAGTCGAGGGGGTGGTTGATCAGCAGAAACTCGAGCACGCTTCGGCGCGCCTCGAGCGCCTTCTCCGAATGCACATGCACCACCTGACCCTCAGCGACCGCCGTCGCGCATGCCGGCGCTAGTTTCGGCGCCTTCTCCACCTCGACGAGGCACATCCGGCAAACGCCGGCGACGGGGAGCCCGGGGTGATAGCAGTAGTGCGGGACCAGGACGCCGGCGGCCTTCGCGGCCTCTATGAGCGATGTGCCGGAGGCGACGGATATGCGCCGCCCCTCGATCGTTAGATTGACGAGCTCAACCTCCGCCATTATACCGCCGCCGTGCTGCGAACCGGGTGTGACACCGGCTTGATGAGCGCCTCGAACTCGCCGCGGAACTTCTGGATCCCGGAGACTACCGGTGCCGCGCACGAGTCGCTGAGTACGCAGATGGTTTTCCCGGTCATATTCTCGGAGAGCTCGAGCAACGTGTCGAGATCGCGCGAGGTGCCACCGCCGGCGAGCATGCGCTCGAGAATCTTCGTTACCCAAGCCGTTCCCTCGCGGCATTGCGTGCACTGCGCGCAGCTCTCGTGCGCGTAGAAGCGCGCCAGGCGTGCGATCATCTTCACCATGCTCTGCGCGTCGTCGAAGACGATAACGCCGCCGGAGCCGAGCATGGAGCCTTGCGCCACGAAGCCTTCGTAGTCCATCAGCGTCGCCTCGGCCTCCTCCATCGTCTGAATCGGAACCGATGAGCCGCCCGGGATCACCGCCTTGAATTTGCGTCCCGCCGGCGGACCGCCGCACAGGTCGTAGAGGAACTCCTTGAACGGAAATCCCATGACGACCTCGTAGTTACCCGGACGGGCCACGTTGCCACAGACCGAATAGAGCTTGGTCCCAGTGCTCTTGGGGTTATCCGGTCGCCCGAGCTTCTTGTACCACTCGGCGCCGTTCGTCAGGATATAGGGAATCGCGACGAGCGTCTCGACGTTGTTGATCGTCGTCGGCTGGCCGAAGAGCCCAGCCACGGCCGGAAAGGGTGGCTTGATCCGCGGGTTTCCGCGCCGCCCCTCGATCGAGTTCATGAGCGCCGTCTCTTCCCCGCAGATGTAGGCGCCAGCGCCCTTGTGCACCCACATGTTCACCGTCTTGCCAGTGCCCATCGCGTTAGGGCCGACGATACCGGCGGCACGCGCTTCGGTGAGCGCGGCTTCCATCGCGCGGAGCGGCTCTGTGAACTCGCCGCGGATGTAGATGTAGCACGTCTCGGCGCCGATCGCGTAGGATCCGATCGCGCATCCCTCGATCAGAGCATGCGGAGTCCAGCGCATGATCTCCCGGTCCTTGAACGTCCCCGGCTCTGACTCGTCCGCGTTGCAACAGAGGTAATGCGTCTTGCCGTCGCCGGGTTTCATGAACGACCACTTGAGGCCCGTGGGGAAACCGGCGCCGCCGCGCCCGCGAAGTCCCGACTCTTTGACTATGCTCGTGATCGCGGCGGGCTCCATCGCGAGCGCCTGCTCGAGCGCGGTGTAACCGCCGCGCTTCCGCCACCCATCGAGGGTACTCGCCTCGGGGTCGCCGAAATAACGGGAGAGGAGCAACGTCTCCCGGTCGTGTGGCGTATGGGGGTAACCCATTACTGAAGCGGCGCGAGGATGGACGGCACCTTGTCGGGTGTCACCGACTCGATAAACTCTTCGTTGATCATGACCGGGGTGGCGTAACCGCAGGCGCCAAGGCACTCGACCTCGATGACGGTGAACTTGCCATCCGGCGACGTGACGCCAAGCTCGCCGCAACTAGTCTGCTCGAGGAACGACCGCACCACGTCCTCCGCGCCGCAGGCGACGCACGGCGACGTAGTGCACACCTGCACGAAGTGCCGCCCCACCGGATGCTGGTGGTACATGGTATAGAACGTCACGACGCCTTTCACGTACGCCGGTGTGAGCGCGAGCGTCTGCGCCACCTCGGCCATAGCGTGCTCGCTAACCCAGCCGCGCTCGCGCTGCACGAGCCAGAGCGCGGGCAGTAGCGCCGCCATCTTCGTTGGATAGCGAGCAGCGATCTCGTCCAGCTCCTGCCGCACATGCCCGACGAGTACAGGCGTATACTCGACTCCCCGCCCGAGCTCCGCGGTATTCGGCACGCTCGCTTCGTGGGCCGTCACCGGTCGATCTCCCCCATGACGATGTCGATGCTGGCGTTGATGGCGACCACGTCGGACAGCAAGTGTCCCTCGACCATCTTCGGGATCGCCGACAGGTTGACGAAAGATGGCGGCCGGATGCGCCACCGCACGGGCTTCGCGGTGCCGTCGGACACCATGTAGTAGCCCTTCTCCCCCTTCGGACTCTCTACCGCAACGTAGCTCTCGCCAACTGGGGGGCGCGCGCCCTCCATCACCTGCTTGAAGTGATGGATCATGGACTCCATGTCGCTCATCGCGCGCGTCTTCGGCGGAAGGATGACGCGGTGATCATCCACGTTCACCGGGCCGTCCGGTAGCCGCTGCATCGCCTGTTGGATGATGCGGGTGGACTGTCGCAACTCCTCCATCCGAACGAGGAACCGGTCGTACACGTCCCCGTTGGTCCCGATCGGGACCTCGAAATCGTAGGTCTCGTAATCGAGGTACGGAAAGTCCTTGCGCACGTCGTACGCGACACCGGAGGCCCGCACCATCGGGCCGGAGAGCCCGTAGTTGACAGCCTCCTCGCCGGACATCGCCCCGATGCCGACCGTTCGCCCGACCCAGATCGCGTTCCGGGTGAGCATACGGTCGATCTCGTCGATCGTTCGCGGAAACGACTTGACGAACCCCTCGAGCTCGTCGAGCCAGCCATCCGGAATGTCGGCGCCCATGCCGCCGACGCGCGTCAGGCTCGTCGTCATTCGCGCGCCGATCCACTTGTCGAATAGCAGGTATACACGCTCCCGCTCCTGAAACGCCCACAAAAAGGGCGTGAACGCGCCGATATCAATGCACGTCGTGCCGAGCCAGACGAGGTGGGAGATGATACGCGACAGCTCCATCGCGATCACGCGCAGAACCCGGCACCGCTCCGTGATCTCGATCCCGAACAGCCGCTCGGCGCCCATCGCGAAGGCCACGTTGTTCCCGGGCGAGTTGAGGTAGTCCTCGCGGTCCGTCCAGGGGATGATCTGGTTGTATTGGCGGTACTCGCCGATCTTCTCGAATCCGCAGTGAAGGTAGCCGATGTGCGGGATGCAGCGGACCACGGTCTCGCCATCCAGCTCGAGCACGAGCCGCAGCACCCCGTGCGTTGCCGGATGCTGGGGCCCAAGATTTATCAGCATGTGCTCGCCGGCAAGCTCCGGCGCGGGTCCATCCACGCAGCCGCGCGGCTCGGCGAGCGCCGTGACGGCACCGTTCTCCGTCACCGTGACCGGGCGGCGAATCGGGCGGCCTTCGGGGTCGATGCCGGGCGTGCCGAGCGCTACCTCGACCGTCCGCTTCGTCGTCGCCATGCGCTACTCGCCGACCGGCTCGCCCGTCCGCAGGCGCTTCCGCATGTCATCCGGCAAATCCTCGAACGCCTGCGCGATCGACAGCTCCTCGAGCGAGTAGCGCGCCTCCGGATTCGCCGCGAGCGCCTGACGAAGCTGCTCGGCGCGGCTGAACCGGCCGCGAAGCGGGAAGTCCTTCCGTAGCGGGAACCCCTCCCGGTACTGCTCCCACATGAGGATTCGCCGCAGGTCCGGGTGCCCGCGGAAGCGAATGCCGAACATGTCGAAGCATTCGCGCTCGAGCCAATCCGCACCCTTGTAGACCGACCAGACGCTCTCGACCTCGAGCGGCGCCCGCCGCTCGAGCTCCGCCTTGAGCCGTAGAAAGCGCCGGTAAGGAAGCGAGCGGAGGTGCCAGACGACCTCCAACGGCTGCTCCAGGTCGCGATACTCGACAGCGGTGACGTCCGACAGATAATCGTAGAGCTGTGACGGATCGTCGTGGAGCCAGCGAACGATCTCCAGTACGCGAGCTGGATCCAGATACACGACCGTCTCGCCCCACACCACATCCACCCGCCTGATGGCATCGCCGAAGCGCTCCCGCAACGCTGCGGCGGAGGGGTTGGTGTCGCCGCCGCGGTTCGGGATGTTGCGCGGTGTTACGGCAGCGGGGGCGTCGGGCGCGGCGCGGCCGGGGAGGATCGGTGTAAGCTTCGGGGTCACAGCCCTGACCGGGTCTGGTGCACCGAGTTGCCGAACGGCTCCGAGAGCTCGTCTATCGCCGCCGGCGGGATGTAGAGGCCGCTGGCCGGGTCCGGCACCATCTCGTGGCGAAGCGACTCGTCGGACATGCGCTCGTTCATGACTTTTTTCTGGAGGAGCATGATCCCGTACATCAGCCCTTCGGGCCGCGGTGGGCACCCCGGTACATAGACGTCGACCGGTATGATGGTGTCGATCCCCTGCACCACCGCGTAGTTGTCGAACATCCCTCCGGAAGAAGCGCAAGCACCCATCGAGATGCACCATTTCGGCTGCGGCATCTGCTGCCAGATGCGGCGGATGACCGGCGCGAGTTTGAACGGGACGCGGCCCGCGCAGATCAGCACGTCCGCCTGGCGCGGCGAGAAGCTCATCCGCTCCATCCCGAAGCGGGCCAGGTCGAACTTGCTCGCCGCGGTCGCCATGAACTCGATCGCGCAACAGGCTGTGCCGAACGGCATCGGCCAGAGTGAGTTAGCGCGCGCCCAATTGACCAGGAAATCGAGCCGTGTGGTAGCCCAACTCTCCTGCGAGTCCGGATCATGCGTTACGACGCGCGATTCGGGACGGGCTGTCAATCCCATTGCAGGGCTCCCTTCTTCCACACGTAGACGTAGCCGACGAACAGGATGCCGATGAAGACCAGCATCTCGGCCAGCCCGAACGCGGAGATCTGACCGGCCGGGCATGCCCCGTTGACGAGGTCGACTTTGCAGGATAGCTGGCGGTAATACGCCGCCCACGGAATCATGAACACGGTCTCGATGTCGAAGATGATGAAGAGCATCGCAACCATGTAGAACTTCACCGAGAACCGCTCCCGCGCGTTTCCCAGGGGCGGGATCCCCGACTCGTACGGCGTCTGTTTCACGGGGGTAGGCCGAGAACGCATAGTGAGGTGCGACACGGCCAGCATCATGACCGCGTTCGCGATCACGAACCCCATCAGGAGCAGAATCGGCAGGTATGCTCGGACGTCCATGAGTCTTTCGACTACGCTCCTTCGACTTCGTGAAAACTTTCACGTGCTCGGCCAGCGAAAACTATTCAAACCTCCATAGGGGTGCAACGGGAAGCGAATCAGCTCGCGACGGCGAGAGTAGCGGGCGGTGTACGTCCCTGATACATTCAGCGCGCCAGGCCCATCCAGGCCTTCGCGTCGCCCTCCGCCGTTGCCCCCCCAACGCACCCCGCCCCCTCCCCTTCGGATCTCTCCGCGCCTCCATTCCGCAATGTCAATCAAGAACGATCGCTGGATACGCCAGATGTCCCACGAGCACGGGATGATCGAGCCCTTCGCGGACCGTCAGGTGCGCGAGGGAGTCATCTCCTATGGCGTCAGCTCGTACGGCTACGACATGCGGGTCGCACGCGAGTTCCGGATCTTCACAAACGTCCTCAACTCGATGGTCGATCCCAAGAACTTCGATCCCAACTCCTTCGTCGAGTTCGAGGGAGACGCGTGCATCGTCCCGCCCAACTCCTTCGCACTGGCTCGCTCCGTCGAATACTTCCGCATCCCGCGCAACGTGATCACGGTTTGCGTCGGGAAATCGACGTACGCGCGGTGCGGCATCATCACGAACGTCACCCCCTTCGAGCCGGAGTGGGAGGGGTTCGTGACACTCGAGATCTCGAACACCACGCCTCTCCCCGCCCGCATATACGCGAACGAGGGGATCGCCCAGGTGCTCTTTTTCGAGGGTGACGAGGGGCCGGAAGTGTCCTACAAGGACAAGGCAGGAAAGTACCAGGGTCAGCGCGGGGTGACGCTCCCGAAGCTGTAGGGACCGCCGGCGGCGGCGGGCTGACTATCCCAGGAACGCCAATCCGAAATAGGCGACGATAGCCGCGACCGCCAGCACCAGTCCCCAGCCCAGCGCACCCATGCCACCGGCGCCGACGGCCGGCACGCCGGTACCGGGGCGCTCCTCCTTGCGGCGCTCCGGCTGGGTGTCTTCCCCCGTAACACTCGACGTTTTCTGCACCGCGTCGGCGCCACCCAGGTTGACTTCGGCGTCCCCGAAGCCGCTCGGCCCACTACTCGGCGTGGTCATAAGGCAGATCCTCTGTCTCGATGAAGGCGCGGAACAGTGCAGCAATCGGGCCGCGATTCGTCGCCTCCCGCCGCGCGAGTCACGGCCCTGGCGAGCGCATCAGTCGTCGCCAGCCGCGGGCGGCGTCGCACGGGCCATCGCCGTCGCCTTCACGTAGTCGCGGTTCATGCGCGCGATCGTGTCGATGCTGATTTCCTTCGGGCAGGCGTCCTGGCATTCGCCGAAGAGAGTGCAGTGCCCGAACCCCTCGATGTCCATCTGCCGCACCATGCGCAGCGCCCGCCGATAACGCTCCGGCTGGCCCTGCGGTAGTAGGCCCAGGTGCGTTACCTTCGCGGCCGTGAAGAGCGACGCTGACGCGTTAGGGCACGCGGCAACACACGCTCCGCAGCCGATGCACG
>JALZIF010000017.1 GCA_030860435.1 Gemmatimonadota bacterium
GTCACCCTTCCCCTGATCGAGGCGCTTCGGACGATGTCTCCGGCGGCCCGCCGAGAGGTGGAAGTGTTGTTCGACACTCCCGAGCCGGGAGATGCCCGGATTGCGCGAGTCATCGAGATCGTCGCAGAGAGCGGCGGACTGGATTACGCGCGGCGCCGGGGTGCGCAATTCGCCGACGCGGCCGAGGACGCACTCGGAGCACTGCCGGAGACCCCCGCCGTCGGGGCGCTGCACGACGCCGTGGCGTACGCGTTGGACCGGAGCCAGTGATGAGCTCGCGCGGATCTTCGCGGCACCGGCCGGGGTTCCACGCCTTGGTGCTCGCCGCCGGCTTCATCGTCGGTGGCTTTCTCACCATGCTGGCGCGCCACTTCCTTCCGGCCGGGGCGGTGAAGGAGTTTCTGACGACGGCCGTGACGCCGTCGGTGGGTCCTTTGTCTCTAGACCTGGTCATCGTCAAGTTCGCCGTCGGTCCGGTCGCGCTCGACGTCTCGCTACTCAGCCTCGTGGGAGTGCTGGTAGCGTATCTGATCGCGCGGTCGCTCTTCTAGGAGGTACGCTATGGGTCCGATCGGCTTCCCCGAGATCATGATCATCCTCGTGATCATCCTGCTACTCTTCGGCGCGAAGCGCATCCCGGAGATCGCGGGTTCGTTCGGCAAGGGGATCAAAGAGTTCAAGCGCAGCATGACCGACGTCGAGCGCTCGATCAGCGAGCCCGTACGCGACGACAAGCCTCTCCGACCCGCCGACATCGCGCCAACGCAACCCGTGGAATCGGGGAAGGACGACGACCGGCCGGAGCCGCGGCGGTTGATGAGCTGAGCGCTACGTCGTCGCGGCTCCCGACATTGCCTCGCGGAGCCGGCGGCGCTCGTCCTCGATATCCGCGGCCTCGCGCAGATTCCCGAGGAATTGCTGGACGCGTTGCTGGCGGAGCTGCTGCATCACTTCGTCGCGCTGCGTCGCTTTCTGCGCCTCCCACGCCCCGCGGTCGGCCGGGACGCGGCGCTCGACGCGGATGACGAATACGCTGTTTCGTGTCTCGATAGGCGCACTCACCGCGCCGGCCGCAAGCGCGAACGCGGCCCCGATCGCCTCATTGAGGCGACCCATTCCGGCCACCGCGGACGTGCGCGTGAACATTCCCGAGCGTTGAACGGAGAGATCGTTCGCCGCCGCGGCTTGCTCCAGCGTCGTGCCCCCCGCCACGGCGCCGGCGACGTCGCGGGCTCGCGGAGCCAGAGCCTCGATTTTCTTCTCGCGGGCGAGGACGGCACGAATTTCCTCGCGCGCCGCATCGAGTGTCGGCTTACCGCCCTCCGTGAGGGAGTCGAGCCGCGCCAGGTAGTACGCGTCGGGAGAGTCGAAGAGCGAGCTCGTCTCTCCGGGCTCGGCGCCGCCGAAGGCCCACGCGCTCACGTCTGCCACGTACTGTCCCGACCACATGAGCGGGTTACCCTCGATGGCTTCGACTCTGGCGACGGAGAGCCGCATCTCCGTCGCCGCGGAGTCGAGCTTGTCCGGCTCTTCCGCCTCCGCCGCGAGCCGGGCGAGCTGGTCGGCAAGGCGGTCAGTGACCGCCGCCGCCGACTCGCTCTGGGCGATCGGGACAAGGATATGGCGAACGTCCACCGTATCGCCGCGCTTCGCCTCGACCTTGATGATGTGGAACCCGTGCTGCGTGAGCACCGGTTCCGAAATCCCGCCGGAGTCCAGCGCGAAGGCGGCGTCCTCGAACGGCTTTACAAAACGGCCCGGAGTTATCCCCTCGTAGAGGCCGCCCTGCTCGAGCGACGCCGTATCGGCGGACTCGCGCCTGGCCACCGCCTCGAAGCTCGCGCCCGCGAGCACCTCGTTCCGCATCGCGACCGCGCGCTCGCGAGTCGCCGCGGTGTCGGCCGAAGTGATCGGGCGCGGAAGTGTGACGAGGGACAGAACCGCGCGCCCCGGACGCTCGCCGAGGTCGTCCTCACGTTCGCGGTAGTAGTCGCGGATCTCGGCGTCGGTAACAGTCACCAGGGAGTCGGGCACCATCTCCGGGTTGAGCGCGACGAACGACACCTCGGCCGAATCGTGCGTGTCCCGGTACATGTTCCAGAGCTGCGCCTCGGAAACGTACACACCGGTAGCGAGCTGCTGGGCGAGCTTCACCTTTGGGATCTCGTTTCGATAGTAACCCTCGAGATAGGTGAGCAAGCCCTGCTGCTTCGCGGCTGGGCTGCGGAGGAAACGCTCGTACTTGTCAGGGTCGAACCTCCCGTCGGTGTGGAGCTCAGGGTTGTTGATCAATTCTGGCGGGGGCTGCGTGAGGGCCGCCTGCTGAATCTCCTCCGGGGTGACATGAATTCCGCGCCGATCGAGCTCCTGGCGAATCAGCATCTCGGTGACGATCTGGTTGAACGCCTGCTCCTCCAAGCGGCGCTGGTCGTCCAGCGTGAGCGACCGACCCTGCTGCTGGGCCTGGTCCGTAAGCGCTCGCACGGCGCGGTCGTACATGTCGACGGTGATGGTCTCGCCGTTAACCGAGCCGACCGACGAGCCCCGCGTCACGTTGCGACTGGAGAGCCCAGAAGTCTCCGCAAAGATGAACACGCCGATGAAAGTGATGACCAGGAGCCACCAGATGTACTTTGCGGAGCTCCGCATCGATTGCAGCACGGGACCGTTACCTTTTTCGCGAGATCGGACGGTGGAGGGGACGGCGAAACCGCAAAATGTACCTGGCCGCGACGGGTAAAAGCAAGCGAGCATGTCACTTCCGATTGACTTGAATCGTCAGCATATGGTATCTTCACCCTCCCTGCCGCCGGCCGTGGGCGGCGCTCGCTGAGGACAACGCATGGTCAGTTCCGCCCTGATCCTGGAGCTCGAGAAGCAGTTCAGCGACAATCCCCGTCGCGTCTTCGCGAGACTCGCTAACGAATACCGCAAGTCCGGAGACGTCGGCCGGGCGATCGAGATGTGCCGGGCTCACGTTCCGCAGCAGCCGAGCTACATCAGTGGGCACATCGTGCTCGGTCAGGCACTGTACGATGACGGTCAGCTCGACGATGCGCGCCGGACCTTCGAGATGGCGCTGTCGCTGGATCCGGAGAACCTGATCGCGCTTCGCCAACTCGGCGACATCGCGCGGCTCCGCGGCGACACCGCGATCGCCCGCGACTGGTATACGCGGCTGCTCGACGTCGATCCGCAGAACACCGAGATCATTGGTCAGATCGACGCGCTCGACCCCGGCACCGCCGCCTCTACGAGCCAGCCACATCGGACGCCGGTCGCGGTCACGGGCGAGAGCACCGACTGGGCGACCGAGTCCGCAGGCGAGCGAGAGCCCACGGCGGTTGCGACCAGCGAAGCCCCGCCCTCGCCGTCGGGCATTGCGGACGATCCCGCCGCGTGGACCGGAGACTCCGACCGTTCCGGCGATCTGCGCCAGGCGATCGACTGGCCGAGTGACACGACCGTCCTTCTCGACGACGAGGAACCGATTGCGCCCGAGGGCGCGGCGAGCGATGCGGTCGCGGAACACGAACCGCTCGACCTTGCCTTCAACGAGAACGAGGTGATGGTCGACGAGCTGGGGTACGAGTCGAACGCCGTCTCGACGGTTAAGGTCGAGGCCGAGCTTCCGGCGTTCGACGACGCCCTCGACCTCTCTGCGGCGTCACTCGAGCTGCCAAGCGCGCACGAGCCGCCCGCAGCGCTTCGGGTCGAGCGCGCGGAGGCGTCCGAGTTCTCGGTCGGTGAGGCAGCGACGGACCAGGACGAGGGGTCGCCGGGAGATGCTGCGGAGCCCGACGACACGCCGGCCGCGTTCGTCACCGAGACGATGGCGGAGCTTTACCTGCAGCAGGGCTTCCGCGACGAAGCGCTCGGTATCTATCGCAGACTCCTCACCTTGCATCCGGACGATGAGGCGCTTCGCGACCGCGTCTCGCGGCTCGAGGCCGGTGACACTGCGAGCATCGACGAGATTCGCGACATCGAGCTCCCGGCACCCGATCTCGATGGTCTGGAGCTCGCCGCCGAGCCCCTCGTCACGGATAGTGTCGACGCCGCACGGGCGTGGGAAGCCGACATCCCGTTCGCCGAGGCGCTCGGGTTCGACACGTCCATCGACATCGAGACCGGGCCGGCCATCGCGGATAGCTCGGCGGAGACCGCGCCGGAATCGCTGGAGCGAACCGCCGAGCCGGTTGCTGAGAGGCCATACGAGCCGGACGCCGAGCCGATGCCCGAGCGGGTGGCTGAACAGACGTCCGAGCCGATCGCTGAGTGGACATCCGAGCCGGTCGCCGAGTGGACGGCAGAGCCGGTCACCGAACCTACGCCAGAGCCGGTCATCGAACAGACGCCAGCGCCGGTCGCCGAGGCGACGATCGAGCCGGAGCTAGCGGGGACGACGCTGGATTCCGATCCGGATGTGCCTGACGCGGCGAAAGAAGCAGGTGGCGGCGGGACGCCGGCCGCGAGCGACCCAGCGCACCCGTCGGTGCGCGGCTTCTTCGCCGGCCTCGCCGGCCGGCGCGCACCGGCACGTCCCGCGACTCACGAAATGGACCTCGCCCACTCGACGCCCGCGGTCCCCGCCAGGGAGGCGATGGCTGTGAACGCGATGACCTCCGAGGGAGGTCCCCCTGGTGTAGTCGACCCGTTCTTTGGCGACGCGTCGGCGGAGAGCGAGGACGCTGCGGCGGCGCGCCTGGCTAGCGGCTACGGCGGCGGATTCGGGGCAGGTGAGCTTCCGGGCCAGCCGGCCCGCGTGGCGTCGAACGACCTATCGCTCGACCATGTCTTTCGGGAGGCGAGCGGCGGGCAACGGGGCGGCGGGAATGCGTTCTCGTTTGACGCCTTCTTCGCTGAGCCTGAGAGCGGCGCGTCCGCGCCGAGTGAGGGTGCGCCGGAGGGGCGCGAGGGAGCAAGGGGGGGAGGCGGAGGCGGGGGGGAGCGCGACGGTGGGGACGAGACCTCCGACCTCGAGGCATTCAATGCCTGGCTCGAGGGCTTGAAGCGGTAGTGCGCATCGCCGTGCTGAACGGCCCGAGCCTCGACCTTCTCGGCGAGCGCGAGCCCGAGATCTACGGCACGGCGACTCTGGGGGACATCGAGGCGTCGTTGCGCGCGGTGGGCGCCGAGATCGGGGTCGAGGTCGAGTTTGCGCAGCGCAGCGGAGAGGGCGAGCTGATTGACTGCATCCACGCGTTGCGGGGGCGCACGCAAGGGGCGCTGGTCAACGCCGGAGCGTATACGCACACCAGCCTCGCGCTTCGCGATGCGCTAGCCGCGGCGCGGCTCCCCTTCGTCGAGGTGCACCTCACCAACATCTTTGCGCGGGAGCCGGAGCGTCGCCAATCGATGCTCGCGGCGGGCGCGGTCGGGATCGTGTGCGGTTTCGGCGCGTTCGGGTACGAGATCGCCCTGCGGGGCCTCGTCCGTGCCCTCGCCGTACGTGACTGATCGAGCGCCCGATCCGTCGGCTGACCAGCGGCCGCGGCGCCTCGCTGCGCTCGTCGAGACGCTACAAGCATCCCACCTCGACGCGCTGCTCGTCACCAGTCTTCCGAACATCAGATACCTAACGGGCTTCTCAGGCTCGAGCGCGCTCGTTGTAGTGCCAGCGACCGGCACGGCGCTGCTGGTCACGGATTTCCGCTACGAGACGCAGGCACCGGAGGAGGTCGGCGAGCTCGCGCAGATCGCGATCGAGACGCAGAGCCTGTGGAGCGGCCTATGGCGGCTGCTGCCGCAGTTGCCGAGCGTGGAGATCGTCGCCTTCGAATCGGCCCATCTGGTCCACCGCGATTTTCAGCGCCTGCTGGATGGCGGGGTGCGCTGGCAGTGGCGTCCGTCAACCGATCGCGTGGAGGCGCTACGCGAGCGCAAGGACGCCACGGAGGTGGGCCACATCGCCGCCGCCGCAGACATCGCGACGGCGGTGCTGGAGCGGGTTCTCCCGCTGATCCGAACGGGAATGACCGAGCTACAGGTTGCCGGCCTCGTGGAAAGCGGGCTCCGCGATCTGGGAAGCGAGGGGTTCGCGTTTCCGACGATCGTCGCGTCAGGGCCGCGAGCGGCGCTCCCGCATGCGCGGTCGTCCAAGCGGGCCGTGGCGCGCGGTGATTTTCTGTTGATGGACTTCGGCGCGGTGGTCAGCGGGTACTGCGCGGACATGACGCGCACGGTCGTCGTCGGGCCGGCGGACGAACGACAGCGAGAGGTCTACGACGTGGTCCGGGAAGCCAACGCGCTCGGTGCCGCGCGCGTGCACGCGGGGATGCGCGCCAGGGATGCCGACGCAGTCGCTCGTCGCTACATTGAGGGGCGCGGGTACGGCGAGGCTTTCGGGCATAGCCTGGGCCACGGAATCGGGCTGGAGGTGCACGAGGCGCCGCGTCTCGCTGCCACCGCGGAGGGTGTGCTTCCTGCCGGCGCCGTGGTGACGGTCGAGCCGGGCGTCTACATTGCCGGCTGGGGCGGCGTGCGTATCGAGGACGACGTACATCTCGACGTGACGGGACCGCGGATCCTTACCTCCTTCCCCCGCGAGCTGCTCGAGCTCGCGTGAGCTCCTCCCTTCGGGAGAGATCACACCCGACGCCAATGATCGATCTTCGCTACGTCAAAAAGCTCGTCGAGCTGCTGGACCAGTCCACCGTGGACTCGATCGAGATCTCCTCCGACAAGGGGATGAAGATCCGATTGTCGAAGACGCCCCAGCAGCGTGGTGCGGTGCAGATGGCGCCGTCGATGGTACTCCCGGCCGCGGCGGCGATCGCCGCTATCCCGGCGTCGCGCGGCACGCCGGCCGATGGGGTTCCGTTCGTCGCCGCCGACGATGGCGCGGTCGCCGTCGTCGTCCCGAAGGCGAAGCCGCTGCTCGAGGTGAAGTCGCCGATGGTCGGAACGTTCTACGTGTCGCCAGAGCCGGGCACGCCGGCGTACGTGAACGAGGGGCAGCGGATCGAGAAGGGACAGACGCTCTGCATCATCGAGGCGATGAAGATCATGAACGAGATCGAGTCCGAGTTCGCCGGGGTCGTGAAGGAGATAAGCGCCGCGGACGCGCACCCGGTCGAGTATGGCCAGGTACTCTTCAGGATCGACCCTAATGGCTAAGACGACCCCGCTCTCCTCGCCGGTCCCCGTATCGCAGGCCGCGGCGACGTTCAACTTCAAGGCCGTGCTCCAGCGGATGGTACAGGAGAGCGCGTCCGACGTGCACCTCAAGGTTGGGCGCCCGCCGGTCCTGCGCATCAACGGCGACCTTCTCCCGCTCGGGATGCCGCCGCTGCGGCCGGAGGATCTGAAGATGCTGGCGGAGCAGATCATGACGCCGCGCCAGGTGAAGGAGTTCACCGAGCACAAGGAAGCCGATTTCGCGATCGGCGTCCCGGGCATCGGGCGCTTTCGCGTCAACGTCTACCAGCAGCGCGGAACGGTCGCCTACGCACTTCGAGCCGTCCCGTACCAGGTGAAGACGGTTGAGGAGCTGAACCTGCCGCTGGTGGTCAAAGAGCTCGCCCTGAGGCCGCGCGGCCTCGTGCTCGTGACGGGCATCACGGGGTCGGGAAAATCCACTGCGCTCGCGGCAATGCTTCAGCACATCAACGAGACTCGCCAGGCAAACGTCATCACGATCGAGGATCCGATCGAGTTTCTCCACCGCGACAATCGAAGCAACATCAACCAGCGCGAGGTCGGGAGCGACACGAACAGCTTCGCCGCGGCGTTGCGCCGCGTTCTTCGGCAGGATCCGGACGTCATCCAGATCGGTGAGATCCGCGACCTCGAGACGTTGGAGGTGGCGCTCAAGGCAGCGGACACCGGCCATCTCGTGTTCTCCACGCTGCACACCACTGATGCGACACAGACTATCAACCGCATCATCTCGTTCTATGCGCCGCACCAGCAGAATGAGGTGCGCTTCATGCTCTCGAGCGCGCTTTCGGCGATCATCTCGCTGCGCCTGATTCCCCGCGCCGACAAGCCGGGACGCATTCCCGCCTGCGAGATTCTGATCAATACCGCCGCCGTCCGCGACCAGATCCGCGACATGGAAAAGTCTCTCAACATCCCGGACCTCATCCGCGAGGGGACAGTGCAGTATGGGATGCAGACCTTCGACCAGTCGATCATGCAGTGGTATACGCGCGGTGCGATCTCGTACGAGAGCGCGATATTCTTCGCCTCGAATCCGAGCGAGTTCGCGCTGCGTGCGCAGGGCGTCGAGGGGTCTAGCGACGCGACGTGGGAAGGGTTCCGGCAAGACTCGAACGTCTGAGCCCGGCCGCGATCGGCGCCAAAGCCTAAGCATGTTCAAGAAAGTCTTGGTCGCGAACCGGGGCGAGATCGCGCTTCGCGTCATCCGCGCGTGCCGCGAGCTCGGAGTCCAAACCGTCGCCGTTTACTCCGAGGCGGACCGCGAGTCCCTGCACGTCCGGTTTGCCGACGATGACGTCTGCATCGGACCGCCCCCGGCGCGCGACTCGTACCTTCGCATTCCGCGCATCATCGCTGCCGCGGAGATCACCGGGGCCGACGCGATCCACCCAGGTTACGGTTTCCTCGCCGAGAACGCGGAGTTTGCCGAGACGTGCGTGGCGTCGAACATCGCGTTCATCGGTCCCACCGCCGAGCAGATCCGCGTGATGGGTGACAAAGCCGCCGCCCGGACGACCATGGCCGCCGTTGGAGTGCCGATCATCCCGGGAACACCCGGGCCGGTGGAGGATCCCGACGAGGCCCTTGGCTTCGCCCGTGACATCGGCTTCCCGGTGATCATCAAGGCCGCTGCCGGCGGAGGCGGGAAAGGGATGCGCGTCGCCAACGACCCTGACGACTTCGCCCGCGCCTTCCAGCTCGCCCGTTCGGAAGCGCTCTCCGCGTTCGGCAACGGCGATGTGTACGTCGAGAAGTACCTGGCACGCCCGCGCCACATCGAGTTCCAGATACTCGGCGACAAGCACGGAAACCTCCTCCACCTCGGTGAGCGCGACTGCTCGGTTCAGCGGCGCCATCAGAAGTTGATCGAGGAAGCGCCGAGCCCCGCCATGACGCCGGCCCTCCGTGAGGCTATGGGCGAAGCGGCGGTCCGCGGCGCAAAGGCGATCGATTACGTGGGTGCGGGAACGATCGAGATGTTGCTCGACGAGGACGGCTCGTTCTACTTCATGGAGATGAACACCCGCATCCAGGTCGAGCATCCGGTGACGGAGATGCTCACCGGCGTTGACCTCGTGAAGGAGCAGATACGCGTCGCGGCGGGGGAGCGCCTGTCCGTCGAGACTCTGCCGCCGCTGCGCGGCCACGTGATCGAGTGTCGAGTTAATGCCGAGGACCCGGCGCGCAGCTTTCAGCCCTCCCCAGGCCACGTCGATGTCTTCCATGCACCGGGCGGACCGGGCGTTCGGCTCGATACTCACGTGTACGCCGGCTACACAGTTCCACCGTTTTACGACTCCCTCCTGGCCAAGCTCGTCTGCCAGGGGCGTGACCGTCAGGAAGCGATCCGGCGCATGCAGGCGGCGCTCGAGAGCTTCATCATCGAAGGGGTTACGACGACGATCCCGTTCCTCGGCCGGGTGATGGCGAACAGCGCGTTCCAGGCGGGTGAGGTCGACACGAGGTTCATCGAGCGCCACAGCGAGCTGCTGCGGGACTAGTCGATGCGGATCGACGTGTTCCTCACGCCAGCGGAATTCACCCCTGCCCACGCGCAGGCGCGAGTGGTAACGGTGATCGACGTGTTGCGCGCGGCTACCAGTATCGCGGTGGCACTGGTGAACGGTGCCCGCAACGTCGTGCCCTTGGAGGACGCCGAAGAGGTCATCAAACGGGCGAAAGCATTCGACCGTTCGGAGGTCGTCCTCGCCGGCGAGCGCCGCATGCAGCCCATCTCCGGCTTCGATCTCGGGAACTCGCCGCGGGAGTTCGCCGCCGACACCGTCGATGGCAAGACCGTCCTGCTGGCGACGACCAACGGCACACCGGCGATCGCTGCGGTTCAGGGGGCGCGTGAGGTGATCATCGCGTCTTATGTGAACTTCACACCTGTCCTGACGCTGCTGCGCACGGCGGTGCGGGGGGAGACTGATCTCGCCATTGTTTGCGCCGGCCGGGAACGACAGTTCGCTCTCGAGGACGCAGCGTGCGCGGGCCGGTTTGTCCGCCACGTCGCCAAGGCGGCGCCGGCCGCCGAGATGAACGACGCGGCGCACGCTGCCGTCCTGATCGAGCGCCGTTACAACGACCGTATCGATCGCGTATTCGCGGACTCGGAGCACGGGCGGGCGCTCGCCGAGACGGGGTACGCGGCTGACCTCGAGACTTGCGCGGCGCTCGACGCGTTCCCGGTGATCGCCGTCTACCAGGATCGCCAGATCACCATGATCGGACCCGGTCGAGAGCGGTAATCCCGTGAGTCGCGCTGAGACCAGGCGAGAGCTCTTCGGCGTCGCGCTGTCGCTTCTCGCGATCTTTCTCCTCGCGTCAATCGCGGTCGGCCTAGGGGAAGGCGCGTCGGGGCCGTGCACCAGCAGCCGCGGGCTGCTGGGGCCCGTAGGCGCGTGCCTGAGCGCGTGGGTAATCGGCGGGGTCGGCCTTCCGGCGGCGCTCCTGGTCGCGGCGCTGCCAGCGCTGTACGCGCTCCGACTGTTCGGACGCATCGAACCGCGCCTCGACCGATCTTGGCTCCTCTTTCTCGCCGGGGTCGCGCTTCTCCTTCCGGTCGGAATCGCGCACGCGCTCGACCTGGGACGCGAGACCCAGCCACTCACCGGCTTGTGGGGAAGCCTAGTCGCCTATTACCTCGCGCGGGCCTTCGGGACGGTCGGCGGCTGGATCGTCCTCACCCTTGCCGTGTCGGCGCTCACGGTCGCGACGCTCGCTTGGAATCCGGTTCGCGTACTCCTCGGCGGTGGGGCCAACGGCGAAACGGGGCTCGCGCGGAGGTACAGCAATCGCAGCGACGAGAGCGCCAGCGCGACGCTCGAGCCCGCGCCGGAGGAAATGCCGGCGATGGATGCATCGCTCATGGCGCCGCCGTTGGCAGTGGTCGGCGTCGAGGAAGCCACGGGTGATCGGAAGCGAAAACGCGGGAAGGGGACTCTCCCCGATCGCCAGGAGCGGATAGCGACGCCGCTCGCCGCCCCGGCCGAGCCCGCGGAAGTCGACCTGCTTCCGCCGCTCTCGCTGCTCTCATTGCCGCCGGCACGGAACCAGGAGGTGAGTAGGCGGGAGCTCGAAACACTGGGCCAGCGCCTGATGGATGCCCTCAAGACGTTCAAGGTGCAGGGGACACTCACCGGGTGGACGACGGGGCCGGTCGTCACGCAGTTCGAGGTGGAGCCCGCGGCAGGGGTGAAAGTGCGTCAGATCGCGAACCTCGCGAACGACCTCGCGCTCGCAATGCGAGCGCAGTCCATCCGAATTGTCGCGCCCATCCCCGGTCGGGGCGCGGTCGGTGTCGAGGTCCCAAACCCATCGCCGGAAATCGTTCATTTTCGCGAGATCCTCGACTCGGGCGAATATCGGAAGGCGTGGGCGCTCCCGATCGCTCTCGGTAAGGACCTGGAAGGGAAACCGATCGTCGCCGACCTCGCGAAGATGCCGCACTTGCTCATCGCCGGCGCTACGGGCAGCGGAAAGTCCGTTTGCGTCAACACCATCATCACGAGCCTCGTCTACCGGCACACGCCGAAGAAGCTGCGGTTCCTGATGGTTGACCCGAAGATGGTGGAGCTCTCGACCTACAACGACCTCCCGCACCTGCGGCACAAGGTCATCACCGACAACCGGGACGCCGCGACGGTGCTCAAGTGGGCAGTTCACGAGATGGCGGACCGATACAAGCTTCTCGCCGAGAATGGGTGCCGCAACATTCAGGACTTCAACCACCGCGTTCGCGACGGCGAGGAGATGAAGAACCCGAAGGATCCCGACGTCGCCTTCGAGCAGCGAATCTACATCAACGGGGAGCTGCCCTACATCGTCGTCGTGATCGACGAGATGGCCGACCTGATGATGACCGTGCCGGGGGAGGTAGAGCCGCCGATCGCCATGCTAGCGCAGAAGGCCCGCGCGATCGGGATTCACCTCATCCTCGCCACCCAGCGTCCGAGCGTGAATGTGATCACGGGACTCATCAAGGCGAACTTCCCGAGCCGGATCGCGTTCCGGGTGGCCTCGCAAGTGGATAGCCGAACCATCATCGACGGCGCGGGTGCGGAGATGTTGCTGGGGAACGGCGACATGCTGTTCATCCCGCCAGGAAGGAGCGAGCCGGCGCGCCTTCAGGGCGCGTTCCTATCGAGCGACGAGACCGAGCGATTGATGGAATGGTACCGCGACCGCCGCGACCGGCCCTTCGCGGCGGGCCCCGTGGTGGCAGCTCCGCTCGACGAGGAGCCGGACATCCTCGAAGCGATGCGCGCCCGCGCGGCCCAGGAGGCCGGCGAAGCGGAGGACGATGCCGTGGAACCTGGCGAGCGGGACCGGCTCTTCCGCGAGGCTGCGGAGCTGTGCGTTCAGAACCAGGGCGGCTCGACGTCGCTTCTGCAGAGGCGCCTCAAGATTGGCTACGGCCGTGCGGCGCGGATCATCGATCAACTGGTGGAGGCAGGCGTTCTCGACGAGCGCGGGTCGTCGAAGGGGCGGGACGTGCGCATCGGTCTGGACGACATCGACCGGATCTGCGGGCCTGGGGCGTGACCGCGGCGATCGTCAGGCTGTGGTCGGTCATGTCTCACTCCGCAACGCGATAGCCGGATCGATTCGCATACTCGATCGTGCCGGAATGGAGCTCGCGATCGCGGCTAGACCGAGCATGAGCGCAGCGACAAGAACCAGCGTCGGGCCATCCGTTGGGCTGATCTCGAACAACAACGCCGAGAGCATGCGGCTGGTCGCGAGCGCGCCAACAATCCCGACGACTGTGCCGACAGCCGCCATCATAATGCCGCGGAACAGGACCATCCTGCGCACATCGGTGGCGGTCGCGCCAAGCGCCATCCGAATGCCGAGCTCACGTGTGCGTTGACGCACCATGGTCGTGATGACGGCGAACAAGCCAATCGCGGCGAGCGACACTGCGGCGGACGCGAAGAGAGCGAGGACCATGGCATTCAGCCGCGGCTGCGCGCGGGGCGCATCGAGCAACACTTCCAGAGATGAAGCGCTCGCCAACGTCACCCCCGGATGCGCCTCAGCCACGGCACGACGAAGCGCTGGAACAAGGTCCGCCGGAGAATCGGACGTGCGGATCAGCAACGTCGCCGGCACGACGGGAAACTGCGATTGTCGAACGGGAAAGTAGACGCTGGGTCGCGCGGTCTGCAGCTCTCGGTAGCGCGTGTCGGGGACCACGCCCACAACCGTCGCCTCGCTTCCAGGCACTCGGACACGCTTTCCTATCGGATCGTCGCTCGGCCAAAAGTGGCGGGCGGCCGAGCTGCTTAGGATGACGACCGGCCCCGATCCATCGCGGTCTTCTTCCGAGAAGGTTCGTCCGTGCAGCAGCGGAATCCCGAGTGTGGCGAAGTAGTTAGGGGCGACGATTTCGATGTTCAGCATCGGATTACCAGCCGACTCTGCCTGGCTCTGCCCCGGTGTGGAGAGGCGTCCGTCGATGCCGCCGCCAGCGCCGGAGAACGGCACCGTCAGCACTGGAGACACGGCCCGCACGCCCGGCAGCGCTTCCAAACGTGGCAGCAACAGATCAAGCGCAGCTTGTTGCTTTCGCGTATCGTCGAGCTGATCCTGCCGCAATGCAAGGTCGGCGACGAGAAGCTGCCTGGGATCAAATAAGAGATCGACCTGCACCAGGTTAATCAGGCTCCTGGTCATCAATCCCGCGGCCGCCAAGGTCATCGCCGCGAGTGCGACCTGCGCAACTACGAGCATCTCCGCTGCCGCACGAGCGCGACGACCTCCACTCTGACGCGAGCCCGAACGAAGGACATCGTCCGCGTTGACGCGCGAGGCGAAAAGGGTCGGCGCCAGACCCGACAGAAGCATCACTGCCGCGGTAATCAGAAGGGCTGCGACGAGCGCAGCCACGTTGATGCCGATCTCGTCGAGCCGTGGAACGTTGTCGGGCGCGAGAGCCACGAACGTTCTGACAGTGGCGACCGCGAAGCCGACGCCCAGCAGACCCCCGACGATTGAAAGCAGCCCGCTCTCCGTGAGCAGTTGCACCGCGATGCGTCCTCGATTCGCGCCGAGCGCCGATCGCACGACGAACTCTCTGGCCCGACCAAGCGCGCGAACGAGCAAGAGGTTGGCGACGTTCACGCTGGTGATCAAGAGCAGCAGCGCGGCAGCCAGCGTAATCACGAGGAGCGCGGGCTTTGTCTCGCCGAGCACGATGTCAGGCAGCGTGTGCACGACGCCACGTACGTCGCGGTGCCACGCCGGCGCTTCGGGCCGACCAAGGAAGCTCGTAAGCTCAGCCCGCGCCTGCGCGGGAGATGCGCCGGGCCGTAGGCGTGCCAGCATATCGAGCTCTCCGGATATGATATCGAGAAAGCCGCCGGCGGCGCTGTATGCAGTGAGGGGAGCCCAGACGTCCGTGCCGCGCGGATACTCGAGACCCCGCGGCATGACACCCACGATCGCGTAGGATCGCCCGGTCTGGATCATTGCGATCGATCGACCGATAATCGCCGAGTCTCCACCGAAGTGCTGCTGCCAGGCGCGGTGACTGAGGACGAGCACGGGTGCTGCGCCGACTACATCATCCTCGGGCCGAAATGTACGGCCGATCGCAGGACGACTTCGGAGCACGTCGAAGAAGTTGCCCGAAACGAGAGCGGTGCGAACCGGGAGCACGCGATCGTCAGCGCGGATCGGCGTGAGCGTTGCGCCTCGGAAGGCGAAGAAAGCGACGTGCTCCACGGATCGTGACCGTAGCTCGAATTCGCGGATGTCATCGAGTGCGAGGGGAAAATTGGAGAACTGCCCGTCTCGCGTCTCACCCCAGAGCACCACCAGACGATCCTGGTCGCCAACGGGAAGCCTGCGAAGAAGGAGCGCGTCGGCTACGGTGTACACGGCGGTCGACAAGCCGATGCCCAGGGCCAAGGTGATCGTCGCAGTCACGGCGAAGCCGGGCGCACGGGTCAAGCTGCGAGCCGCGAGTCGAACCTGTTGTACGAGCATTTCCATCGTGCCCCTCGGCGGCATAGCCACGTGAGAGTTTGATCACAGTGGACGATGTATCATCGAGCTCCGCAGGACGGTAGGGATGGCGTATTCACCCGGTTCGACGATGATCGCGGCCCGAGGGAAGCCCAGCCGTGCGATCGCTCCTTCGATGCGTGCCCGCGCGACGGGCGAGAACAACGACCGGATGCGCGAGCATGTTGCCTCCGCGAGAGGTCACTACGGGGGGGACAGAAGCGAAGCGCCAGGCACCTCAGTGTGTAAAGCAGGCGAGAGGTTGTCATGAGTCCCGCCGACCCTCCCAGCAACAAACGACAGGATGAACAGGATGAGCAGGATGTGAAACCCCCTGCCGACGTCTCAGTGCCGCGCGACTGCGGCAGCTCCTGCCGTCCATTTTCATCCTGTGCATCCCCTTTCATCCTGTCCAGGCCGTTTCCCCGCTTTCATGGCGGCTCCTGCAGATTGGGATGACGTCACGCGAATGACCCGAATCCCGGCGCCCGGGCCCGGATGCCCCCTCGCAGCGAAATGACCCCACCCGCATTCCGGTGATGTCGGAACGCTGACGCGGAACCCTACCTTCCGCGTCATGACAATCGACACGCAGGCACTCGGCGAGCTCGGCGAGCGGATCGCGGAGCAGTGGATGCGCCGGAAGGGGTGGCGACTGGTTGGGCGGCGGTTCCGCAACGGGCACCGCGACATCGATCTGATCGTCGAAGGCGAGGACACGGTCGTCTTCGTCGAGGTAAAGGCGCGGCGGCGCTGCGACCGTGGGGACCCGGTCGAATCGGTAGGCTGGCGGAAGCAACGCCAGCTCGCGCGCTCCGCACAGGTATGGATCGATCGGTTCGGGCGGCCCGGCCAGGCATACCGGTTCGACGTGGTCGGTGTGCTCCTCGTCGACGACCGAGTCCGGGTCCGCCATGTGGAGAACGCGTTTCTGATTCCAGCTTGCGGTTGATTTTCGGGTCGCATCTTCGTAGTTTGTTCGGGGTCCGCGGCTGGCGGCGAATCGCGTAGGTTCACGTGGGCCCAGGCCAGATTCCAACCGGTTCGAACAGCGACAGCGGGGGGCCAACGAATGACGGTTTCTACGGTGCAGGACGACAAGAAGAAGGCGTTGAATCTGGCAATCGCGCAGATCGAGAAGAGCTGTGGCAAGGGCTCCATCATGCGAATGGGCTCGGACGCGGAGCGGGTGCGCGTGGAGGCAATCCCGACCGGGGCGATCAATCTCGACGCCGCCATCGGGGTCGGCGGGATTCCGCGCGGGCGGGTCACTGAGATCTACGGCCCGGAGTCGAGCGGCAAGACGACCCTCTGTCTTCACGTCGTTGCGAACGCGCAGCGCGCCGGCGGAGTCGCCGCCTTCATCGACGCGGAGCACGCGCTCGACGTCGACTACGCTCGCAAGCTCGGCGTTGACATGGACAATCTCCTCGTCTCGCAACCCGACACCGGCGAGCAGGCGCTCGAGATTGCGGAGATCCTCGTGCGGTCGGGCGCGGTGGACGTGGTGGTGATCGACTCGGTCGCGGCGCTGGTGCCGAAGGCGGAGATCGAAGGGGAGATGGGCGACTCGCACGTTGGCCTCCAGGCGCGCCTCATGAGTCAGGCGCTCCGTAAGCTCACGGGTGCGATCGCCCGCTCGAAGACGTCGGTGATCTTCATCAATCAGCTCCGCGAGAAGATCGGCGTGATGTTCGGCAACCCCGAGACGACGACCGGCGGGAAGGCACTCAAGTTCTATGCATCGCTCCGCCTCGACATCCGGCGCATTGGGGCGGTGAAGGAGAAGGAGGAGATCACCGGCTCGCACGTGCGCGTCAAGGTGGTGAAGAACAAGGTTGCGCCGCCGTTCAAGCAGGCGGAGTTCGACATTATGTACGCCGAGGGCATCAGCCACGCCTCGCTCGTGCTCGACATCGCGGCGGAGGCTGGGATAATCGAAAAGTCGGGTGCGTGGTACAGCTATAACGGTCAGAAGATTGGCCAGGGTCGCGAGAACGCGAAGCTGTTCCTCAAGGACACGCCGGCGATGCTGAGCGAGGTGGAAGAGAAGGTGAAGGGGGTGCTCGGCATCGTCGCCATGACCGGCGACGCCGAGCGGGCCGACTGAGACGATCGCGCACCGCCGCGCTCAGCCGCTCGGCGATGCGCAGGGCCGGCGAGCCGGGAAGTGGAGCGTTGCGAGGTGGGCACCCGGAAAAGCCCTCCTTGCACGCGCTGCTTCCCGGCTCGTCACATCCGGAAAGCGGGAAATGATGACGATCCCGACGAGCCCGTTGATCTCCGCAATCTCCGCAAGTCGCACCCGACCTGGACGGTGGGCGGTGCAGGTCGATGGCCGATTGGTCGCGACGTTATCCATCGATGCTGTCGAGCGGTTCGGGCTCCGCTCTGGGGCCGCGTATGATGAGCGAATGCGCGAGGCTGTCGAGCGCGAGGATGCGGTCACCGCCACGCTCGACCGCGCGCTCAACATGCTCGCCTTCCGCGCGCGGTCGGCGCGCGACCTTCGCCGCCGCCTCATCGAGAAGGGGGAGCCTGCCGATCTCGCGGACGCAGCCATCGCACGCCTCGCCGAGCTCGGGCTGATCGACGACGCGCAGTTCGCCCGCCAGTTCGCCCGCTCGAAGGTGCTCGGTCCCGGCCTCTCGAAGCGCAGGCTCCACCAGGAGCTGTTCAGGAAGGGGGTCGCGCGCGACGTGGCGGAAGAGTCGATAGCCGCGGTGATGGCCGAAGACGAAGTGAATGAGAGCGCCATCATCGAACGGCTCGCGCGGAAAAAGCTGTCCACGTTGGTCGCCCTCGACCCGGCCACTCGACGCCGCCGCATATTCGGGTTCCTCGCTCGGCGCGGTTACGATATCGACGACATCCGTCGAGTCGTTGAGGAGCTGGACGGGAACTGAGGGAAGGGGGAAGAGTGAACTGGGAACGGCATTACGCGGCTGTCGTCATCGCGCTCTTCCCTCTTCACTCTTCCCTCTTCCCCTGTTTTCGCCATTCCCCGGTATATTCCAGCAATGCACGCCTCAGAGATCCGGTCTCGCTTTTTGAAGTACTTCGAGCGGCAGGGTCACGTTGTCCGGCCCAGCTCGTCGCTCGTCCCGGCCGACGATCCGACGCTCCTCTTCACCAATGCCGGAATGGTGCAGTTCAAGAAGGTCTTCTTGGGCCTCGAGGAGCCGGCGTTCGGGCGGCGGGCGGTGACGAGCCAGAAGTGCGTGCGCGCGGGCGGAAAGCATAACGATCTCGAGCAGGTGGGTCATACCGCCCGGCATCAGACGTTCTTCGAGATGCTCGGGAACTTCTCGTTCGGCGACTACTTCAAGCGCGATGCGATCCGCTTCGGGTGGGAGTTCGTCACCGGAAGTCGTGAGGCGGGGAACCTGGGCATCGATCCCGCGCAGCTGCGGGTCACCGTCTTCCGCGAGGACGATGAGGCTCGCGCGCTGTGGCGCGAGGTCGCGGGGTTGCCGGACGGGCGGATCTATGGGCTAGGGGAGAAGGACAACTTCTGGCAGATGGCGGACACCGGCCCGTGCGGCCCTTGCTCGGAGATCTACGTCGACCTAGCGCACGTCGCCGCCGATTGGACCCTTCCCGAGGGAGCGAGCGGCGAGTGGACGGATCTGGACCGCACCGACTTTTCCACCGAGGCGTTCGTAGAGGGGGCCGAAGCGGGGCGCTTCCTCGAGATCTGGAACCTCGTGTTCATGCAGTTTGACCGCCAGTATGACGGGGAGCTCGTTCCGCTCCCCAAGCCGTCGGTGGACACCGGCGCTGGGCTCGAGCGGATCGCGGCGGTGATGCAGGGCGTGACGAACAGCTTCCACACCGACCTGTTCGCGCCGCTCATCGCCAAAGTGGAGGAGGTTGTCGGGGTGCGTTATGAGGGTCGAGCGTCGGCGCTCGACGCTCGACGCTCTCCCGACCCCGCGTCGTTCCGCGTTCTGGCCGACCATGCCCGCGCGGTAGCGTTTCTCCTCGCCGACGGCGTTTTCCCCTCGAACGAAGGGCGCGGCTACGTGGTGCGGCGCATCCTGCGCCGTGGAGTGCGGCACGCGTGGCTCCTCGGCCGTCGCGAGCCGACCCTTGTACACGTCGTCAAAGCGGTGCTGGACGCGATGGGAGACGTCTATCCAGAGCTGCGGCATCGCGCCCAGCACATCATCGAGACCACCAACGCTGAAGAGGAGCGATTTCTCGCGACCATCGACGGTGGTATGGCGCGTTTCGACCAACTCGCCCCCGCGCACACGACCCAAGGCTCCACGGAGATTCGCGGGACGCTCGCCGGCGAGGACGCGTTCCGCCTGTACGACACCTTCGGCTTTCCGATCGATCTCACGGAGCTCATGGCGCGCGAGCGCGGCTACATCGTGGACATTGCCGGATTCGAGCACGCGCTTCAGGCGCAGCGCACGCAGTCGCGCGAGGAGAGGAAGGCGCGGCAGGTGACGTTCGGCACCGCGACGACAGGCGATTGGGAGTGGGAGGTGTCGCGAACCGAGAGCTCACTGCCCAAGCCGACAAGCGCACTCGGCGAGCAGGCGTTCGTCGGATACGACGTGGTGGAGATCGAGACGGAAGTCACCGGAATTCGCCGTCTTGCGGAGGGTCGAGTCGCGGTGATGCTGCTCGAGACCCCGTTCTACGCTGAGTCGGGCGGCCAGATCTCCGACCGGGGCGAGGTCGTCGCGGACGGGTGGCGCGTGGACGTGGACGAGGTCCGCAAGATCGAGGGCTACATCGCAGCGATCGGCAAGCTCACGGGCAAGTTCTCGTGGGGTCGGGTTAGCGCGCGCGTCCCATCCGATGAGCGCCGCGATACGGAGCGCAATCACACCGCGACGCACCTTTTGCACGCGGCGCTACGTGAGCTACTGGGCGGGCACGTGCACCAGGCCGGCTCGCTGGTGGCGCCGGACCGGCTGCGTTTCGACTTCACCCATCACGGACCGGTGCGCCCTGACAAGCTAGCCGAGATCGAGGAATGGGTGAATCGCGGCATCTGGGCGGACATCGACCTGAAGTTGGAGGAGATGCCGTACCAGGAAGCGGTCGCCGCCGGAGCGATGGCGCTCTTCGGTGAGAAGTACGGTGACATAGTCCGCGTCGTCAGAATCCCCGGCCTCTCGACGGAGCTGTGCGGTGGCACCCACGCGCGCAACACGGGGCAGATCGCGCTCTTCAAAATCGTCAGCGAAACGGGCGTCGCGGCGGGCGTGAGGCGGATCGAAGCGGTGACTGGCCCGAAAGCCTACGACTTGGTTCGCGACGAGGAGCGCCGACTGAACGCGATCGCCGATCTGCTGAGGAGCCCTCCACCAGCCGTGGTCGCTCGCGTCGAGGCGCTGCTCGAGGAGCGGCGGGCGCTCCAGCGGCGGCTGGATGATGCCATGCGCGGCGGCGGCGACAAGGTCGCTGACCTCATCGCGCGTGCGCAACCGCTCGACGGCACTACGCTCGTCTCGGCGGTCGTTTCGGCGGCGGACGTGAAGGAGCTGCAGGCGATGGGCGATGCGCTTCGCGAGCGGATGGGCAGCGGCGTCGGCGTCATCGCGGCGTCGTTCGGCGACGGTAAGACGACGCTGCTCGTCGTCGTCACGGACGACCTGCGCAAGCGCGGTGTGCGCGCGGATGAGATCGTCCGCGAGCTGGCGGCGGCGGCGAACGGGCGTGGTGGGGGGAAGCCGCACATGGCGCAGGCAGGGATTCCGGACGCGGCGCGCCTGCCCGACGCGATCGATCGCGCACCGGAGCTTGTTCGCCCCTTTCTCGCCCGGGCATCGTGACGCTCGACGAGTGGCTGAGGACGCGCGCGCCTGAGGCGCCGCCGGCGCTCGCTGACGGGCTCCGTGCGGCGCTAGGCGATGCGCTCGCGCGTGACGCGTCGGAAGCGAGTGATCTCTGCCTCGCCGCCGCGGAGCGGGCCCTGCGCGCGTACCTCCCGCGGTGCGCGGCCGGAACGGACGAGGCACTCGAGCTGCTCACGGTGGACGCGCTCGTCACTTACGCATTCGAGGCCGGGGCGGAGGACCTGGAAGGATTCGACCGGCGCGCGCGAGCCGCGATGCAGCGGATCGCAACGCTCGCTGCGGAAGCCGCGTGAGCGGCGTCGTGCGCGGCTACGCGGAGCGCGGCGGCAGTATCGCTGAGCGGCTGGAGGAGCGTCGCGGCGGCCTCGCCGTGCTGGTAGATCCCGCACGCACCGATCGCGAGTGCGCACTCGAGCTCGCCCGGCGCGCCGAGGGAGAAGGGGCGGCGGCATTGTTAGTCGGTAATTCGTTCGGGTGTGACGACGTCGGCGCCGTGGCGGATGCGTTGCGCGAGGGCGCTCCGGCTACGCCACTCATCCAGTTCCCTGCGACAGCGTCGCAGCTCGTCGCGGTGGTGGACGCGGTGCTCTTCCTCTCGCTCGTCTCGGGGCGGAACGCACAGTATCTCATCGAGGAGCACGTTCGCGCCGTCCCGTTCCTGGACCGGCACCCGCAAGTGGAAGTGATCAGCACGGCGTACTGCCTCGTCGACGGCGGGCGGGTGACGAGCGTCGAGGCGGTGAGCCAAACGCGTCCCCTTCCCGCC
>JALZIF010000082.1 GCA_030860435.1 Gemmatimonadota bacterium
GTAGCTGTCCGCTGGGAGAACGGGACGATCCACCTCCCCGGGGCCGCAGGAAGCGGCGAGACAGTCGCGCGCTCGGTACTCACGTGGTGGTTCGGCTTTGGCGATGCGGAAGTGCGCCCGCTCGCTACTCTCCCCGCCTCGGGCGTTGGTCCAGTGGTGGAGATTTGGGCCGCGACCGGAGCGCGCGCGGCCCGGCCCGGCGTCACGTGGCAGCCACTGGACGAAGCGCTCGCGCGCCTGACGACAACAGAACCACGCGACTGGGATGCGATCGCGGCGCTCACCGTCGTGGCGCGCTCTGGTCTCACCACTGCCGGCGCGTTGCGCGCGGCGCCTCACCGGCCTCGGGCGCCCGCTCCGGATCGCCGAGAGCTCCCCGGTGTGAGCGATACCGGCGTCGGATCGCCGCCCGCCGCGGCGCTCATTGCCGACGGACCATCGCCGTTCCTCAACGCCGAACTGAGCCTGGTTGCCTTCGCCGCCCGCGTCCTCGCCGTCGCCGAGGACACGCGAACGCCGCTCCTCGAGAGAATTCGCTTTCTCGCGATCGTGAGCGGGAACGTCGACGAGCTGTTCATGGTGCGCGTCGCCGCGCTCAAGCGGGCTGCGGCGCAGGGGTCAACGGAGGTCAGCCCGGACGGGCTCACGCCGCGTGAGCAGCTCGAGGCGATCGCACTGCGTGTCCCTCCGCTCATCGCGCGGCAGCGGCGCTGCTGGCGGGAATGCATCGCCGAGCTCGCTCGCCACGGAACGCGCATTCTCCGGTGGGACGAGCTCGAGCCCGCGGCCCGCGCGCAACTGCGCGAGCGCTTCCGGGACGAGATTCTCCCCGCACTCACGCCTTTAGCGATGACGTTGAGTCCCGGACATCCCTTTCCGTTCGTCTCGCACCACACGCTCGCTCTAGCGGTCACGCTCGCCGGCGCGGCCGGCGGCCCGGCTCGCTTCGCCGAGGTCGAGCTGCCTGACGATCTACCTCGCCTGATGCCGGTGCCGGGCGGTGGCGACTTCGTGCTCCTCGAGGATGTCGTCCGCGGCAACCTCGAGCTGCTCCACCCTGGCCGGCGAATCGAGCAGGCGCACGTGTTCCGAGTCACGCGCGCCGGCGACCTCGAGCTGGATGCGGCGAGCACAAGCCTCATCGACGCGGTGGAAGCGGCGGCACGACGGCGCGCGACGAGTGCCGTAGTGCGCGTGGAGGTGGAGCGCGGGATGCCCTCGGTGCTGCGCGGCCTGCTTCTCGCCGAGCTGGGGCGCGAGGCCGGGGGGCGGGGCGTGGGCGCGTCGGCGACGCTGACTGAAAGTGACGTCCATGAAGTCGACGGCCCGCTGGACCTCGGGGGGCTCGCCACGCTGTCCGCGCTTCACATCCCCGCGCTCCGCTATCCGCCGTTCCAAGGGCGCGACCCGCTCGCCGGAGCGGCGTCGCTCTGGGGGGTTCTGCGGGAACGCGATCTCCTATTCCACCACCCGTACGATCGGTGGGACGCGACCGCGCTTCGGTTCTTCGCGGAAGCGGCCGATGATCCGGACGTCACCGCAATCAAGCTCACCCTCTACCGCGCCGGGGAGCACTCTCCCGTGGTTGACGCGCTCCGGCGCGCCGCTGCCGCGGGAAAGGAAGTAGTCGCGTTCGTGGAGCTCACGGCGCGCTTCGACGAGGAGCGCAACGTCGCGTGGGCGACGGCGCTGGAGCGAGCCGGGGCGCGGATGGTTCATGGGCTGGTCGGGCTCAAGAACCATGCGAAGGTCGCCCTCGTCGTCAGGCGAGAGGCCGGCGGAGTGGGACGCGCGACCCGCTACGTCCACATCGGCACCGGGAACTACAACGCCGAGACAGCGCGCGGCTATACCGACCTGTCCCTCCTCTCGGCGGATGAGGAGCTCGGCGCTGACGTGAGCGAGCTGTTCAACGAGCTTACCGGCTCCCCGGGCGCGCCCGAGATAGCTCTGCGGCGCTGCCTCGTCGCGCCCAGGTACTTACTGTCCGAGATCCTGGAGCGCATCAGGCGCGAGGCCGCGCACGCGCGGTCCGGTCGCGGCGGCTTGATCCGGATCAAGGTCAACGGGCTCTCCGATCCGGAGGTAGTCAATGCGCTGCGCGATGCATCGCGGGCCGGAGTGTCGGTCGATCTGCTCGTGCGCGGAATCTGCACGCTCCGCCCAGGCGTGCCGGGCGTGACCGAGCGGATTCGCGTGCGCGCGACGGTCGATCGCTTCCTCGAGCACGCCCGCATTTACCACTTCGCGAACGGCGGACAAGACGAGTACTTCATCGGCTCCGGCGACCTGCGATCGCGGAACCTGCGCCGGCGGGTCGAGCTACTCGCGCCAATCACCGACGCGGCGTGTCGCGCCAGACTCGATGGCCTGCTGACACTGGAGCTAGAAGACGCGGCCGCCTGGGAGCTCACGCCGCACGGTGAGTACGTCCGGGAGAGGGGAGACCGCCCGAGCATGCAGGAGCGGCTGCTGGCCGAAGTCGCGAACGCGGCGAAATAGGTGTGGCCGGGTGCGTCACTCCTTCCGGCACGACCAGAGCATGTCGCGCCGCACGCGCGCTGGGTCGTTGATTATCCGATAAAAGGCATCGAAGTACTCGAGCGCGCGTTCCTCGTGCCGGCGGTCGAGCGGTCCGGGGGTGCGGTAGAGTGCGTAGATCGCCTCCTTCTTCTCGTTGAATAACGCGAAGACCTTCTCGAGCTGCGGCTGCGACGCGCAGTATCCGCGATAGTGCCGCTGAACCACCGACTTGATCGGGATCTGCGGGTCCGGCGTCGCGTAGCGCGTCGCGATCGCCCCTGAGAAATCGAAATCGAACGGGACGGGGTAGACGGCTCCGCCGCCCTGAACAAGTTCGACGTTGTGCAGGCCGGAAATGGACCAATCGGTGTTCCCGATAAAATATTGGAACACGCCGAAGAGCGCTGATTGGTACGGCTCCAGGTCGTCGGGGCGGGCGCCCTTCGCCTCGAGCACGGTCAGACCGTTCCGCCTCGCGAGCTGGCTCGGAGCCTCCAGCAGTACGGCGTTGTGCGTGCTGGATTTGCCACGACCGCTATCGGCGTAGGTCACCCGCGCCAGCCGCGCGCGGAAGCCGACGGGAGTCAGTAGGCTGTATGCGCGGTAGAGCAGGTACTCCTGCACGACGTACTGCTCGTACTCCCCCGCGTCCCGGCAGTGAGTGACCAGCTTCGGCCGATCCTGGCCCTCGAACGGCGTTCCCTTTACATGCTCCTTCGCGAACCGAAGTCGCAGCGGCGGCACCGTGCAGTTGCGAAGTCGCCAGAGTCCGCGAGTCCGCACGCGGACCGGGAGCGACGCGGTCGCGCCGCCGGAGTCCGGGTAGGTGAGCGTCGCCTCGCGCCAGGGGTGCTCATCGCCGCGATCGCGGAATAGCGCGCGGAGATCGCCGGCGAGGGTGAGCGGCAAAGCGCTCTCCGCCGCGAAGATGCCTGACGAGTCCGCGGCGGGATCCTGGGCGCGAGCCGTGGCGGCGACCGGTGCCAGCGCGAGCACCGCAAGTAGCGGGGGAATGGAGTACCGCATGGCGACTCCCGGAGGGATGTTTAACTACCCGAGCTGTACATCAGTGACGTGCGGCGCCCCCTGTGCCCGCAGCGCGTCCCGCACCACGTCCGCGGGGACGCTCCGGCGAAGCTGCACCACGTACTCGAGGACGTGCGTTCCATCATCCTCGTGGACGACGCCCCCGTAGCGCCACCGCTTCAACTGCTGGCCGAGTGCCGGCTCCAGCGCCCGGCGTGCCTCCTCGACTGTCGCGGTGCGGACGCGGAGAAGAACGTCATCGCGCGATGGAGGGGGCGCCGTCGGGAGGTCGGGGGCATTTCGGCGACGCCGGCGCCACGCGCGGTCCGCAAGCGCATCGAGCTGCTCCGGGGACATCGCCTTCAGGATCTCGTTGTCGATTCTGGCGACGAACTGCCCGGTGCGGTTCGCGATCGCGAGGGAGCGCGCCATCCGGCGCTCGGCTTCGCGCCCCTCGAGCCGCGATGGAGTCCGTCCGAAGTCCGCATACCAGAGCGCGAGCATCAGGCTGTTGAAAACGACGGAGAGCACGAGGGCGACAGCCGGCTGCACGCCGGCGGCAAGCCCAAGGCCGGTGGCGAGGAAGATGTAGACGGCGTCCTTGCTGTCCTCGAGCGTGTTGCGGAAGCGCACGGCGGCGACGATCCCGGCAAGGCTGAAAGCGAGCGCCACGCTGTGCTGCACGAGCACGACTACGCCACCGACGACCGCAGGCAAGAGTACCAACGTCTGAACCACCGACTGCCGGTAGCCGCGCTTCTGCCGCGTGAGGATGTAGATCCAGGCGACAGGGAGAGCGAGCAGGGCAGCGCAGACCATCGCGACCACGGCGGTCATGGCGAGGTTCCCCGGAGCGCTGGCGTCGACGGTTGGCGGGCCGAAGATTCCGCGATCGAAACTGGCGACGGGCGCCCCCGCGAGCGCCTCGAGCGTCCGCCTGGCGAAGGGGTTGTCGGCCGAGCGGCTGCGCCACCAGAGGACCGCGACGGCAGCGCCGACGAGCGCGTAGAAAGCGGCCGTTCGCGCCACCGGCTCGCCAATTATCCGCGCGACCGGACTGGTCCTGCTCTGCACGGGCATCGGGTCGGTCTCCAGATGCGAAGCGCCGCTCGATTCTACGTCATTCGCCGCCTTACCGCGAGCCCGCGCTCAGTCCCCGCCCCCCGGGTCCTCCCAGGCCACGATGTGGACCTCGCCCGGCGGGATGGTGTCGTCGATCACGGTGTCCTCGACGCGGTCGGCGATGAGCTGCGTCCACGCGCGCCGCTCCCGGTCGTCGAGGCGCGCGAACGTCGCGCTCGCGATTCGCACCTCGATCGCGCGTGGCCGAAGTGAGTCGAGCAACTCAGCCCCCTGCTGCCAGATCTCGAGCATGGTGCACCGCACCGCCGCTGACCGCCGCTCTCCGCCGAAGAGCGGGATGCTGGACGCGGATCCCCAGGCAACGCCGTTCGTCGGGTGCGCCGCGACGACGGGATCCGCCTCGACGGTCTGCGCCGAGCGATACAACCACCAGAGCGCGTCCGGCAAGAGGTCGCGAAGCTGGTCGGCCGCTGCCACTAGCGCCGCGCCAAGGGTGGGCGTCGACCCGTGCACGCGCGCCCATACCTCGCGATCGCACCACGATAGTCGCATGCGATAATACCCGAGCGATGCTCGGGCGACGGTGACCTGAATCGGAGGCGGCGGAAGCGGTTGGGGCCTTGGGGGCATGCCAGGGGCGGGACTCTGACGACCGTGCTCCGTCGTCGCCGAGACCGACCGAATCTCGCCGAGAACGGCTGAGCCGGTCGCGGAACGCGCATGGAGTGGGCCACCCATTAGACAATTCTAACCTACACCGCCAGCCGCCAGACGCAAACGTCTGGGCTTCGTGCCCATTGACCGACCGGATCCGGTCGGGCTCAGCGCGCGTCCGTGTGGGCGGGGCGCGCCTCCCCGAGCTGGCTTGTGCAGTGGGCGCTGCGGGTGGCGGCGCCGTCGATGCTCATGCGGCAAAACGGGCAGGGCTTGGTTGCTGGTGCGGTGGTTGCCGGGGGCTTTACGAACGCCTGGGTGGCGCGCCACACAACGAAGCCGATGATGAGAAAGTCGATGACCGAGCCGGCGAACGCGCCGATGCCGAACGGGACGGGCCCCGGAGTCGTCCACTCGCGCCACTCACCGGCCGGCGTCAACACAGCGACGATCGGCATGATCAAGTTGTCGACGATCGAGGCCACGACCTTGCCGAGTGCTGTCCCGATGACGACGGCGAGCGCCAAACCGAGAATGTTCTCCTTGATAAGGAACGCCTTGAAATCGCGCAGCATCGGTGCCTCCGGGGAGAAGGATTCATCGCGGCGCGAGCGCGAATGCTCACGCCCTGGGGACGATCCTGGTGGGATGATGACGGTGCTACGTTCCGCCTGCGCGGGTCTGTAGGACTACCACCGCCGCCGCCACCAGCGCTCCCCCGATCGCGGTCGCGGCGGTAAGGGGCTGCGCAAGTACGAGCGCGGCGAGAACAGCGGTCCAGAAAGGCTCAGCGGTGGAGACGATTGCCGTGCGCACCGGGCCGAGCACGGGGAGACCGCGGAGGAAGAGGATGAACCCGAGCGTGGTCGAGAGGAGCGCGAGTCCGGCGGTCGCTCCCCAGGCGATGAGCGTGAGTGAGGCGGTGAGCTGCTCCGCCACCGCGCCTCCGACGAGGAAGGCGACAGCGGCGCCCAGGGCGACATAGGCCGATGCCGCGGCCGTGGCCAGCTCGCGCTGGAGCCGGCCGATGAGGGGTATGTAGATCGCGTATAGCAATGCCGAGGCGAGTGCCAGGAGCACCCCGCCGAGGTGAAGTTCGCCGGAGCCTGGAGCCGCGACCAGCGTGATGATTCCGCCTAACGCGAGAGCGAGCGCGGTGAGGCGGCGCCCGTCGAGCGGCTCGAGTCGCCGCACGGCCGCGATTATCGCGACCCACGCCGGGAAAGTATAGAATAGGAATCCCACGGTCGCCGCCGGAATCCAACGCAGCGCCGAGAGCGCGGTCACGGCGACCAGCGCCTGCCCGAAACCGCCGAAGACGAGGATCGGCAGCGCACGTCGCGGTGACACCCGCATGGCCGTGCGTGCGACGAGCAGGAGCGCGGCGGCCCCCAACACGTACCTCCACGCGAGCACCGAGGCGAGCGGCGCGCCGCCCCGCTCGGTGGCGATGACGGTGAAGATCGAGATCGCGCTGAAGCAAACAGCGCTGGCGGCGATCTGAAGCGTGGCGCGGGTGAGCGCGGCACGCTCGGGGACTGGCAGAGGCGTTACCGGAGGTGTGCTCCCAGCCAGTCGAGCGTCCGCTGCCACGCCGTCTCGGCGGATTCGGCGTCGTACGCTTCGGGACGCTCGTCGTTGAAGAACGCGTGCCCGGCATCGTAGAAGTACGCGTCGACCGTCTTCCCGGCGCTCGTCAGGCTGCCCATCAGGCTCCGTGCGTCCTTTTCCTTCACGGACGTGTCGCGCTTTCCGAAGTGCGCGAGCACGGGGCGCTCGAGCCGCGCCGGCTCGATCGGTACGTTCGGATGGATGCCGTAAAAGTTCACCGCGCCCGCGATGACGTCGGGATGTTCCTGCGCCGCGAACAGCGCAAGCTGCCCTCCCATGCAGAAGCCGACGGCGGCCACCTTCTTGGGCCGCACTGCGCTCAGCGCCAGCAGGTGCTCAGCCGCCCCGCGCAGCTCCTTCGCCGCTCCCGCGATGTCGAGTGCCATCATCAGCTTCCCCGCCTGATCGGGGCTCTTCGTCCGCTCGCCGCGGTACAGGTCGGGTGCCAGCGCGACGAATCCCTCGGCGGCAAAGCGCTCGGCCACGTTCGTGATGTGCCCGACGAGCCCCCACCACTCCTGGATAACGATCAGTCCTGGCCCACTGCCTGACAGAGGAATGGCGAGGTAGCCGGATGTGGTGCGTCCGTTGGAGAGGAACTCGATCATCGAACCTGCCACGCGGGTGCTCCTTGGGGGTGGGATGAGGGGAGATACTACAGGGGCGTGGGGAAGAGGGAAGGGGGAAGAGGGAAGAGGCGAATGGGAAGAGGAAGACGGAATAGGGAAGATGAAACCCGTACTAGACGGTAGGACCGGCTATCCCCTTCCCTCTTCCCCCTTCCCTCTTCCCTCTGCATTCCCCCTCTTCCCTCTTCGCTCTTCCCTCTACAACGTAGCCCTGCCAACGCCAGGAGGTTCGTCATGCGAAAAGACCAGGACCGGAGCCGGGGGCTCGCTGCGGCATGATGCTTATCGGCCGCCCCATGGGCGTGAATCGGGGAGCCCTACGGTACGCGCTGGTATGCGCGGCGTGCGCTCCTCTTTTCGCGACCGACCGTCTTTCCGGGCAGGCTCGTGCCGAGGAGGCACTCCCGGTGCTCACCCTTCCGGAGCCCGGGCTGGACGATACGACGGCGTATCAGGGCTACACGACTCGCTTTTTCCGCGACTCCAAACGGAACGCCGTCCAGGTCTATCTCGATCCGCGCGCCGGGCGCGTCGTGCATTTGTGGGCCGATGCCGCGAACGCGAGCGTGGGACTCACGGCCCGCGATGCGGCGGGGCGTCCGGCGCGCTTGGCGTGGGGCTCGGGAGGTGCGGCGATCGCCGACTCCGGCGCGGTTCGCACCGTCGAATATCGCCTGGCGAGTAACGCGACGCGCCTCGAGGTTGGGTGGTTTCTGCTCGGCTCCATGCGCGTCGAGCGCGACTTCCAGTACTCGCGAAGGCATCTGGAGCCGTTCGGCGCACCTCGGTTCCGGCTGCGGGAGCTGGACGAGCTGATCGCGTCGCTGGAGCGTCTCGGGCCCGGCGAGCGGCAACGGCATCTCGCGCTCGTCCCAGCGCGGAGCATCGCCGAGTTGCGGACCCGGTTGCACCCAACGATCACCGGCTCGGGCACCGGCGCCCGCCGCGTAATCCGCGTAGAGCAACCGTCGTTCGACGGGCGCAACCGGCTCGCGCTCGAGTTGCGCGTGGACCCGCGCGAGGCGGTCGCGGAGGTGACCGGGCGCACCGTATCCATCAGGTCCCGCTCTACGCGCCCGATCGTCCTCGCGCTCCGCATGTCAACGGACGCGGCGTCGCTCACGCCGCTCGACCGGGACGAGATCTTCAGTCCTGACTTCCTCCAGTTCGTGGCGCGGGCACGCGCGGCGCACGACAGCATGCTGCGAATCGGCGGGGACCGCGGCGCCGACCCAGCGGTGCTCCGCTCCCGGTGGCTCGACCGGCAGGTCCGGAGCTTCGAGCTTCTGAGCTCGCGGGAGAAGCTCATGGCCGGGCTTCCTAACTTCGCGACGTATTTCGGCCGGGACATGTTGATGACGGCGCTCATGATGCGCCCCATCTGGTCCGAATCGATGTCGGAGCACGTTATCGCGAGCGTGCTCCGGAAGCTCTCCCCGTCAGGGCAGGTGAGCCACGAGGAGGCGTTAGGCGGCCAGGCGATCCGCGAGAATGCTGCCGAGTACGCCGCGCTGGTCGCCGAGCACATCCGCCTGACGAGGCGAGGCGAGGGACGGCGCGCCGACAGCGCGCTGGTTCGCGCTCGCGCCATTCTGGGGGATCTCCAGGCGATGCGCGAGAACTACAACATGCTCGATGATGAGCTTCAGTTCCCCGTTCTCGCCGCCCGCTACCTCGCGGACTCCCGCGTCAGCGCGACGCGCAAGCGGGCTTTCCTGATGGACTCGTCAGACGGGAACGGCTCGCGCCTAGCGCTGCTCCTTCGCGAGCTGGGGCTCGTGACGCGGTTGACCGCGCCGTACGCGCGTGATCCGGCGGTCGAGCACCTGATCGCTTTCCCGAAGCGGGACTCGATACGGTGGTTCCCGGGGAGCTGGCGAGACAGCGGGGCCGGTTACGCCAACGGGCGGTTCGCTCTGGACGTCAACGCGATCTGGGCGCCGCACGCGCTCCAGGCGATCGCGGAGATCCTCGCCTCGCTCGATACGCTCGGCATAACGAGCGAGCAGCTAAGGGGGCTCGCGCCAGCAATGGTGGGGACGCCGCTGGGCGAGTACGCCCGCGACCCCGCGTCGCTCAGGCAAGCGGTTGAGCGCTGGACAGGCGCGGCACGCCATTTCGTGGTCGCTCTGACACCGGTCGAGCTCCGCGAGCGGATTGACGCCAAGCTGCGCTCGCTGCCACCGGACGAGCGAACATACTGGGAGCGCACACTCGCGACGGAGGGAGCGGCTCGCGAACCGCTCGAGCTGCTCGCGCTCTCGCTCGATGCCACAGGCCGCCCCGTCGCCGTCGCAAACACCGATCCGGCGATGGGGCTGTTCCTCGGGGACCCGCTGCCGGAAGGGGCCGGCGACACCGCGCGAGTGCTGCGGGATGTCGCGGTCGTTATGCGCCCGTACCCGGTCGGCCTGTTCGTGGCCGGCCTCGGGGCCGTGGTGGCGAACGACGCCTACGCGGCGCCGGCCGTCTGGGAGGCGTTCCGGGAGGACCTCTACCACTCCCCGCGAGTGGTCTGGGGGCGCGAGGTGAATCTCTTTCTCCTCGGACTCGCCAACCGCATAGCGGGCGCAGTCGACTCGTCGGGGCGACCCCTGGATCCTGCGCTCGCTTCGTACGTCAGCACGCTGGAGGACGCGTTGCGGCGAACACGCAGCGCGGTTGAGGCGTCGGGGCTCAAGCACAGCGAGCTGTGGAGCTACCGAATCGAAGAGGGCGGGAACCGGCTGGTACCGATTCGCTACGGTAGCACTTCCGACATTCAGCTCTGGAACCTCACGGATCTCGCTGTGCAGTTCGCCCTGGCGCGACTACCGCGGCCGTGAGACACGACCAATGATGTCCGCCGTCGACCTCGCCGTCGTCGCGCTGTACTTCGCCGGGATTCTCGCAATCGGCTATTGGGCCGCGCGCCGGGAGAAGCAG
>JALZIF010000149.1 GCA_030860435.1 Gemmatimonadota bacterium
GCACGGCGACGCCTAACAACTGGCTGCCGATGCGTCGAGTGGGCGCGGCAGCACGTGCGATGCTCGTCACGGCGGCCGCGCAGACGTGGAGCGTGCCCGAGAGCGAGCTGACGACGAGCGCCGGCGCCGTATTGCATGCCGCGACGAACCGGCGCATTCTGTACGTCGAGCTCCTCGACAAGGCCGGCGCCGTTCCCGCGCCGGCGCTCGACGAGGTGAAGCTCAAGGATCCAAAGGAGTTCAGGATCATCGGGACGTCGGTGCGCGGCGTCGAGAACGAAGCGATCGTCACGGGAAAGCCAATCTTCGGCATGGACGTAACGCTGCCCGGGATGCTCTACGCGGTGTTCGAGAAGTGCCCCGTTCCCGCGGGCAAGTTCGTCGGCGCAAATCTCGACGAGATCAGAAGATTGCCCGGCGTGCGTAATGCTTTCGAGGTCGATGGCGGCCCGGATCCGAACGGATTGGTGGACGGCGTCGCGATCGTTGCCGAAAGCTGGTGGGCGGCGAACAAGGCGCGGCAGGAGCTGAAAGTCACCTGGGACGAAGGACCGACAGCGCAGCAGAGCACCGCGTCCTTCGTGGCGCGCGCGACCGAGCTATCGAAGCAACCGCCGACGCGCGTGGTGAGGCACGACGGCGACGCAGACGCAGCTCTGAAGTCCGCTGCCAGGACGGTCGAAGCCGAGTACTACTACCCGTTCCTGGCGCACGCGGCGCTCGAGCCGATGAACACGACGGCCCACTTCAAGGACGGTAAGCTCGAGATCTGGTCGCCGACACAATCGCCGGCGAACGGGCGCGCCATGGTTGCACGCATCTTGGGAATCGCCGAGGCCGATGTTGCCATCCACATCATGCGCAGCGGCGGCGGTTTTGGGCGCCGGCTCATGAACGACTACATGGTGGAAGCGGCGTGGATCGCCAGGGAGATCGACGTCCCGGTGAAGCTGGTCTGGACGCGCGAGGACGATCTCCGACACGACTTTTATCGGCCCGCCGGCTGGCACCATTTCAGAGCTGGCCTCGACGCATCGGGCAAGCTCGTGGCGATGAAGACCCATTTCATCAGCTTTGGCGAGAAAGCGCAGGATGGAACGGAGCGTGGCGTCCGTGCCGCGGACATTCCGCAACTCGAGTTTCCCGCGCGCTTCCTCTCGAGCTTCTCGCTCGGTGCGTCGTACATGCCGCTTGGGGTGCCGACGGGATGGCTCCGTGCGCCGGGAAGCAACGGCATCGCGTTCGCGTTCCAGTGCTTCCTCGATGAACTGGCCTACGCGGCGGGCAAAGACCCGATGCAATTTCGCATCGAGCTCCTCTCTGCCCCGGCACTGGGCGAGAGTACGCCGCAGATGTACAGCGGGGATCGCATGCGCGGCGTCGTCGAGCTGGTGGCGGAAAAGTCAGACTGGGCGCGCCGCTCGAAGTCGGTGCCAAGGGGGACGGGACTTGGCGTGGCGTTCTACTGGAGCCACCGCGGATACTTCGCGGAGGTCGTGCAGGCGACCGTGAGTCGGACTGGCGCGCTCACGGTGGACAAGGTGTGGGCCGCGGGCGACGTCGGGAGCGAAATCATCAATCCCGGTAACGCCGAGAATCAGGTTCAGGGCTCCGTGATCGATGGACTCTCCGAGGCCATCACGCAAGAGATCACGATTGACAAGGGTCGCGTGGTGCAGAGCAACTTCCACGACTACCCGGTGTTGCGCATGCGTGAGGCGCCACCGGTCATCGAAGTGCATTGGCGGAAAACGAACTTCCCGCCAACGGGAATCGGAGAGCCCGCGCTTCCACCCGCGCCACCGGCGCTGTGCAACGCGATCTTCGCCGCGACGGGCAAGCGGATTCGCTCGTTGCCTGTTTCCAAGCATGATTTGAAGTGGGGATAGCGAACCCCCGTGGGTCAACAGCCTATCGGCATACAAAGAAGATCTGCGCAAGTGGAAAGGCATCGACGCCGACCAGCCGCACGGGGTGGCGTACAAGAAGCTGGTGCGCGCCGGGCCAGGTGGTGCAATGCTGACCACCCGCACATTGGGGTCACAGGGCCTCTCGGTCTCGGCCATCGGGCTCGGCTTGATGGGTATGAGCCAGGCCTATGGCACTTCCGAGGAGCGCGACGAGCGCGAGTCCATCGCCACCATCCACCGCGCCATCGAGCTCGGCGTGACGTTCCTCGACACGGCCGAGGCGTATGGTCCCTACCAGAACGAGGAGCTCCTCGCCCGCGCACTCAAGGAGCTCGAGGGTGCGCGCGAGCACGTCGTCATCGCCACCAAGTTCGGCTTTAAATTCGACGCGAATGGCGTCACCTCCGGTATGGACAGCGCACCGGAGCACATCCGCCGAAGTGGTCGAAGGCTGGCTGCGCCGGCTCCAGACCGATCGCATCGACCTGCTTTACCAGCACCGCGTAGACCCCGCCGTGCCGGTCGAGGAGACGGTGGGCGCGATGGCCGACCTCGTGCACGAGGGCAAGGTCCGCTTCGTCGGGTGACCCCGGGGCAGATCGCGCTCGCCTGGCTCTTGCACAAGGGCCCCGACATCGTGCGATCCCCGGCACCAAACGGCGGCGTTACTTGGAGGAGAACGTCGGCGCGGCGGCCGTGTCACTCCGCGCTCGCGAGATGGCCGCGCTCGACGCGGCGCTCGCGCCAGAGAAGGTGGCCGGGCCGCGCTACAGCGAGAAGTTGATGGCGCAGCTGGACCACTAGCGGCGGTGCCCGTGACACCCGGCCATCACACTTACACGCTGGCGAGCGTTGCTCGCCAGCAGGCACCGATTCGCTTCGCGAGTTGACGCCTGCGGTTGAACGGCCTCGCGTTAGGCAGGCCTGGAACCTTCCGGGACACGTTCGACTATGAACTCGACCAGTATCCGTCGGCACATCAACGCCCCCCTCTGCCTCCGTGTATCAGGCGCTAGTTGATGCGCGAGCCATCCCCAAATGGAAGGTGCCGGACGGCATGAACTGCCAGGTACATGAATTCGAGGCACGTGGAGGCGGCTCCATCCGCGTATCTCTTACGTACAATGAGTCAACAGAGTCCGGCAAGACGACAGCGCACACTGACACCTACCGCGGCCGCTTTGTGAGGCTTATCCCAAACAAGGAGGTCGTTGAAGTGGATGAGTTCGAAACGACCGATTCGGCACTGCGCGGTGAGATGACAATCCGGATACCGCTCACGGATGCAAATGGCGGAACCGATCTTGTCGCTGTGCATGATGGGTTGCCACCCGGACTGTCTCCGACCGACAATGAGATCGGCTGGCAGATGGCGCTCGGGAAACTCGCAGCGCTCGTCGAGTCGCGCTGAAGAGCGGCAACGCGCTCGCACACGCGTTCGCGGCTGCATAACGTGGAGTTGAACCCGCCGGCGAGCCCAAGCAGTGTGGTTGAGTATTTCACAGATTGCGCCGCGGCTTAACTGCGGCGCGGTTGGCCCACCTGTCCACCTTGTTGAGGCAAGCATGCACATGCGCTTCCTTCTCCTGCTGGCGCTTGGTTGGGCGCTCCTACCCGGCCGGGCCTCGGCACAGTCTGCTCCGGCCACTCCAGCGCTCGACCAGCTTTCCCCGCGTGAGCAGCAGAACCTCGCTCGCATCCAGCAGATTCACGCGCCGGGCCTCGGGCTGATCCAGCGGCTGCGCGATTCGGACCTGTTGACAGAGGACGCCGAGTGGTGGGTAGCGGGCCCTCCCGAGGTTCTGCCCTTCGCCGGTAGCTGGAGGGGGCTGGAGGGGGTGGCTGAGTTCCAGACGCGACTGGGCGAGACGATGCGCTACGACACGGTCGAGCTAAAGCAATATCTGGTCAGCGGAGAGCATGTGGCGGCCATCTTCCTCGGGGCGGGAGTTGCCCGCGCGACGGGGCGGCCCTTCCGCAGCGAAATCGTGCGCCTCTATACGTTCCACGACGGCAAGATTGTTCGGGTACGCAACTACTACGACACGGCCGCCTACGTTGCGGCTGTAAGCCGGGTACCGTGAGCCCGCTGGCCTAACGCCGCGTTTCCGTTGCCGTGGAGCCGAGCGCCAGCGCATGCTTCTGAATCCGTGCGGCGCTGCTCTCAAGGCGCAGCCGCCGCCTTCACCTCCACTCCGATCACCCGGAGCTGACCGGAAAGCAACTCCCACGAATGCGTTGCGTTCTCCAACCACACGGCCTGCCCGGGATGCAAATCGAGGATCGCGCTGCTCCCGTCCGGCAACCCCAAGCGCAACCGTACGCGATCCAGGCTGACGAGCGCGAACGGCGAATGCGCGTGCATGGGGCTCGTCTCACCCGGAGATGCCAGCACTTCAAATACCCGCACATGATCATTCTCCATGATCACGTGGTGGTGGGTGGGGTCCACAGTAACCGGGTCGTTGGCCGCGCGCCTGACGGCTGCTGGTGCGTTCCCTTGGCGGGCCGCCTTTGGCTCGACGGCGATCACCTGTAACTGCCCAGACAACAGCTCCCAGGAGTGGACCACGTCTTGAAACCAGAGCACTTGTGCGGGATGCGTGTCGAATATCGTGGTGCTGCCGCCGGGCGCCGTTATCCGGATGCGGGCCCTTCCGAGGCTCACAAACACCAATGGGTGATGCGAGTGCATCGCACTCCGCGCGCCCGGTGAGGCCAGCACCTGGAACACGCGCACGTGGTCGTTTTCCAGGACCACTTGATGGTGAGTCGGGTCCACGGCAACGGCGTCGGGCGTGCCCTGCGCGAGCGCGGCCGGGGCGCCAAGCACAAGCATGGAAAGAACGAGACGGAGGCGGGTCTTCATTAGATCCTCTTGTCGGCGTTTGCTGCAGTGTCTGCGGCAGCGTCCGTGACTCACCTGGGCTGCCGCGCGGTGTGGGCATATACTGCCGAAAAGCATGGCGCACGTCAAATTGCGCTGCCTTGGGCAACCGGCTAGGCCCGACGGAGTACCGGCGTCCGGAATAGCTGCGTCTGCGCGCCACCGCCCCTGGTGAAACGTGCTGCCGCTGAGGCGGGTGGTCCAAACGCCGCTGCGCATGGAGACGGCGATGCGGGGGTCGACACTGACGTCGGATTCACCTCCACCCGCCCGCGCTCACGTGTCTTCCCGAGCCGTCCCTCTCGATCAGCGCGTCGGTCGGACTTCCGTGAGAAAAGTCGGCGATGCTGTTACCGAGGCGATCATCTCCTGTGAATGCGGCGAGCCGGCGAACTCGTCGACGCAGCCGTGCATCCTAAGCAGGCGCGCGGTATTCGACGCGAAAGATCGGGTTGTAAACCTCGCCGTCTTCGCGAATCGTCAGCCGCGTGCGAGGGCGAATCCGAGGCCAGGGTACACGAAAGCAACGCCCAAGCCCGAGTTATGCGACCCGATCGACAGCCTCGCGAAGACCTGCACCTGCTCTGGTCCGACTGCTGCAGGTACCCAGCACCGCTCAGTAGCCGCAGAACGTCGAGATAGTTGAGCGTCGCGACGGCCGCGAACGCTCGCGCCAGCGATCCGCCGGTGCCATCATCTACGCCGTCTTCGGGTACACCCAGATGTACCAGACGTCAGGAGACTACGGCAACAGCCTCGGGCTGACCCCCGAACCTGTTCCACTTTCAACCGGTGATCTGTTCCGTTTTCAACCGGTGTTGACATACAGTGGCCAGCACGCCAATACAGCTAATGGCCACATCGGAGCTTCAGGACCGGGTTCAACGGTCACTCGGCAGCAGCTACACGATCGAGCGTGAGCTCGGCGGTGGCGGCATGTCGGTCGTCTACCTCGCGCGCGACTTGCGGCACGGCCGCAACGTGGTCGTGAAGGTGCTGTTACCCGATCTGTCGCACGCGGTCGGTGCGGAGCGCTTCACGCGTGAGATCGAGACCGCCGCCACGCTCCGTCACCCGCACATCCTCCCGCTGCTCGAGTCCGGGGGGGCCGACGATCTGCTGTACTACGTGATGCCGTTCGCGGAGGGAGAATCGCTCCGCGCCCGGCTCGGTCGGGAAGGGCAGCTCCCCTTGGGCGAAGCGGTGCAGATCGCGACGCAAGTCGCGAGCGCGCTCGACTATGCCCACCGGCGCGGGGTCGTCCACCGCGACATCAAGCCGGAGAACATCCTGCTCGAGGATGGGCAGGCGGTCGTGACCGATTTCGGGATCGCGCGCGCTATCGGTCGGTCGGCGGATGGCGACACGCTCACCGGAGCGGGCATCTCGATCGGCACGCCCGCCTACATGAGCCCCGAGCAGGCGAGCGCTGACCGCGCCATCGATGGTCGCAGCGACATCTACAGTCTCGCTTGCGTGCTCTTCGAGATGCTCGCAGGCGAGCAGCCGTTCACCGGCCCAACGGCGCAGGCGCTCATCGCCAAGCGGCTCTCCGGACCGATACCGCTCGTGCGAACTGTCCGCCCCGCTATCCCGCAGGCGGTCGAGGACGTCCTCCAAGCGGCCCTCGCTGTGGCTCCGGCCGATCGCTTCCCGACGGCGCGCGCGTTCTGCGACGCCCTCGCCGCAGCGCTGACCGGTGGAGCCGACGGCACGCGCCGAAGCGGTGCCCCACGGAAGCGGCGAACCGCGGCGCTGGCCGGCGCGGGGGCCTCGGTCCTCATCGTCACCGCACTGGTTGCGTGGTGGCACAGCCGGTCTGCGGATGAGAGTCCTCCGACCGCCCCGGTCTCGAATTCCATCGCCGTACTGCCGTTCGCATTTCGGAGCGCCAGTAGCGAGCGCGAGTACCTAAGCGACGGGTTGACCGAGGAGCTCATCACCGCCCTCGGACGGGTAACGGGGCTGCGGGTCGCCGGTCGATCGTCCTCGTTTCGGTTCAAGGGCCAGGACGCCGATCTCCATCAGGTCGGCGAGAAGCTCGGGGTGGCAACGATTCTCGAGGGCAGCCTTGCCACTGACGGCGACCGGCTGCATGTCACCGCCCGGCTGGTCGGCGTCCGTGACGGGTTCCAGATCTGGGCCCAATCGTACGACCGGAATCTGACCGACGTGTTAGCGGTGCAGCAGGACATTGCGCGGGCGATCGTCAACGCCCTGCGCCTGGAGCTGGGGGCCGGCGGCGGTCCGCAGTGGGCCGCGGCCGACATCGATCCAGTGGCGCATGACCTGTATCTACGCGGCAGGTACGAGTGGAACAGACGCACGCCGGAGGGCCTGCAGCGCGCGGTCGAGCTGTTCCAGCAGGCGGTTGCGCGTGACTCCAGCTATGCGGCTGCGTACTCGGGTCTGGCCGATGCGTACATCAGCATGTTCGACTACGGCTTGCTCTCGGGCCCGGAGGCGAACGCGCGCGTGAGGGACGCCGCTACTCGCGCGCTGGCATTGGACGCCTCCTCCGCGGAAGCGCACACGTCCCTTGCTCACGCCCACCTGCATGATTGGGAGTGGGAGGCGGCGCTCCGCGAGTTCGGTCGCGCGATCGAGCTGGACCCCGGGTACGCGCCGGCATACCATTGGCACGCGCTCGCGCTGACCACGCTCGGCCGCGTGGACGACGCCGTGGCCGCGATGCGCCGAGCGGTCCTCCTGGATCCCCTGTCGGTGAGGATGAGCGCCGACATGGGGATGGCCCTGTATGCCGCGCGGCGGTACGACGAGGCCGTGGCCCAGGAGCGGAAGACACTGGAGATGGATTCGACCTCTGCGACCGCGTCCTGGATCATGGGGATGGCGCTGGAGCAGAGCGGGCGACTGGCCGCGGCCGAGTCGGCGTTCCAGCGCGCTCTCCATCGGCGGCCCGGTAATCCCAACTTCACCGCTGCGCTCGCGAGGGTCTACGCGCTCTCGGGACGCGACAGTGCGGCGCGCGAGCTTCTCGTCCCCCTCGAGCAGGGCGCCCGCGATGAGCCGACTTTGGCATTCTTCGTGGCGCTGGTACACACCGCCCGCGGGGATCGGGATCAGGCCATCCACTGGCTCGAGCGTTCGATCGAGGCGCGAAGCGGCTCGGTCCGCTACCTCAAAGTGGAGCCTCGTCTCGATCCGCTTCGCAGCGACCCACGGTTCGCTGATCTCCTCCAGCGCGCCGGCTTGCGGCAGTAGATCCAGTCACGGTCGAGCGCTTCCGCGCTTTGAGCTGTTTCCGGGAGTCCTGTTGCTCATGCTACGCGCAGCCGCTGCTGTCATCGCGATTCTGGCTTTCGCAGGGATCGCATATCTCACGCTCGCCGCGGTACCCGTGGAGCCGGTCGCGTGGCAGGCGCCGCAGGCGCCGGGTTACGCGGGTCCGCATGCGCGCAATACGCGGCTTGCGCAACTCCGGCATCTGGTCATCGGCAACGAGGAGGGACCGGAGAGCATGGCGTCCGGTCCCGACGGGAAACTCTACGCGGCGGTCGCCTCCGGCGCCATCGTGCGCCTGAATCCGGATGGCAGTGGATTCGAGAAATGGGCCGACACCGGCGGTCGCGTTCTCGGCATTGACTTCGACGCAAACGGGCGCCTGATCGCAGCCGATGCGATGCGGGGACTGATCGCGATCGGTCCCGACGGGAAGTATGAACTCCTCTCCGATAATGTAGCCGGCGATTCGATTCGCTACACCAACTCCGTGGCGGTGGCAAAGAATGGCCGGATCTACTTTACGGACTCATCGCGCCGTTTCGGCGCAAAGGCGTGGAGCGGCACATTCAACGCGAGCATGCACGACATCATCGAGCACTCCGCCACCGGGCGATTGCTGGAGTACGACCCCGCGACGCGCCGAACACGCACGGTGATGCGCGACCTGTGCTTCGCAAACGGGGTAGCGCTTTCCGTGGACGAAAGTCGTCTCTTTGTAGTGGAAACGGGAGAATACCGAGTCTGGAGTGTCGACCCCGCCGCGAACGATCTGAGCGCGCAGGTGGCGATTGGCGGTACGCCGCAGGCGAGAATTCTGCTTTCGAACCTGCCCGGCTATCCAGACAATCTGACGCGCGGTAGGGACGGGCGCATCTGGCTCGGCCTCGTAAAGCCGCGGAGTGCGGCGGTTGACAAGCTGTCCGCTCAGCCGTTCCTGCGCAAAGTCGTCATGCGGCTGCCCAAGTCCCTTTGGCCGGTACCGCCCGCCTACGGGCACGTGATCGCGTTCGACGAAGTGGGTACAATCGTGGCAGACCTGCAGGACCCGAGCGGCAAGTATCCCGAGACTACAGGGGTGATCGAAACAGCCGATCGACTGTACATCCAGAGTCTGCATGCCAAGAGCCTCGCTTGGCTGTCGAAGGAGGACACGGGATTGAGGTAGGCGGCGTGATCTCAGAACCACGCACTCAGCACCCAGCACCAAGCAGCCTGTAAAACACACTTTTCTCCACCACGCGGCCGCCCTTCAAATGCTCGACGACGATCCGCTCGAGCAGCTCCGGGCTGACGCCGGCGTACCAGATGCCTTCGGGGTAGACGACGACGATAGGGCCGCCGGCGCAGACGCCAAGACAGGGGGTCTCGCCACGCTTCACACGGTTGGGGCCGAAGAGGAGGTGTTCGCGCTGCAGGAGAGTCGGCAGTAAGTTGTAGAGTGCGCGTCCCCCGCGGTCGGGGGAGCAGAACTCCCCCGTACAGACCAGAATGTGGCGCGCGTATGGGTCCATCGCCGGTAGTGCGGGCATGAGCGGGCGTCGTCAGGGAAGCGGGCTGCGTCGGTTGTCGATAGGATAGCCGGGGTCGGCGGCGCACGTCAGGCCGTCGGAGCGCGAGGGTGAACGATGCCGGAGCGGATCTCGGTGCACGGACTCACCGTGACGGTCGAACGGCCGGCGGCGGCGACTCGGCCGCCGGTGTTGTTCGTCCACGGTTACTTCGCGGCGGCTTGGGTCTTCGAGCCGCTCCAGCGGTTCTTCGCCGCGATCGGCTATCCCGCGTACGCGGTGACGCTGCGGGGGCACGCCGACAGCCGCCCGGTTCCGGATCGCGGGGCGGTTCCGTTCGCGGCGTACGTCGAAGACGCTCTCGAGGTGGCGAGGACTATCGCGGCCTCGCACGGCGGTGGCCCGCCGATCGTGATCGGCCATTCGTTGGGGGGCCTGGTCGCCCAGAAGCTCGCCGAGTCAGGCGCTGTGCGCGCCGCAGTGCTCATCTGCCCCGCACCGCCACGCGGGATCGTGCTCGTATCCTGGCCGCTCTACCGCCGGCTACTCCCCTATCTCGCGGCGCTCCTCAGCGGGCGCGCGATCGTACCCGCCCGCGACGCCGCGGACGCTCTCATCCTGAACGGAATCCCGCCGCACGAGCGGGCCGCAATGCACGCGCGATTCGAGCCGGGCAGCGGACGCGCTGCCCGCGACATCCTGTTCGGCGTCCCGGTGGATGCGGCGCGCGTTCGCTGCCCGGTCCTCGTAATGTCGGCATCGGCGGACCGCTTCATCCCGGCACGGCTCGCGCGCCGCATCGCGGCGAAGTACGGCGCACCGTTCCGCGAGTACTTCGGCCGCGCGCACATGCTACCCGCCGAGCCGGGGTGGGAAACGGCGGCTCGCGAGGCGGAGCACTGGCTCGATCATACGCTTGGGCTCGGGCACTACGACACGCCGGGGATCATCCGGCTGCTGGAGTTAGCGAAGCAGCGCGGCAAGACCGTCACCCTCAGCTTTCGCGACGGCCACGTCATTCAAGCGAAGATTATCAGCGTCGACTTCGAGGATCCCTCGGAGGTGATCTACGAAGTGCGCTCGGTTATGGAGATAGGGCCGCCTCATCTGGTCGACGTCAAGCCGGGCCGGGTGGCGGCGGCGCCGCTCAATGAGGTGCACGATTTTGAGCCTGAATCGGAACGGGAGAGACGATAGGTCAGCCTCCCCACATGAGCCTTGCGCGCAAGCCGACGGCGCTAGCCGGCACGCTCGCAAGCTCCTATCGTGTAGACAAACCGATCTTCCAGACTGTACCGACGCCGTGGCGACAACGATCGATTCTCTCGCACAACGGAGCCTCCCATGCCAACCACCTCAACCCCACCAGCCGCCTACGCCGGCCTCCAGGCGAAAGAATACTCCCGTCCCGAAATGCTCGTGACGACCGAATGGCTCGCCGCCAATCTCAATGACACCTCGCTGCGCATCATCGAGAGCGACGAGGACGTGTTGTTGTACGACACCGGACACATCCCGGGTGCGCAGAAGATCGACTGGCACGAGGACCTCAACGACCCGCTCGTCCGCGACTACGTCTCCTCCGAGCGGTTCAGCGAGCTACTCCGCAAGAAGGGAATCGACGACACGACAACCGTCATCTTTTACGGCGACAAGAACAACTGGTGGGCGACCTATGCCTTCTGGGTGTTCCGGCTTTTCGACTTTCCCGAAAGCCGGCTCCGGATCCTGGACGGCGGGCGCATGAAGTGGGAGCAGGAAGGGCGCCCGATGACGACCGATGTGGCGACGTTCGCGCACACCCGTTACACGGCGCCGCGCCGCGACGATGCGCGAATCCGGGCCTTCAAAGACGAGGTCGTCCGCCACATGGAGGCGCGAAGGCCGCTCGTGGACGTGCGCTCGCCTGACGAGTACAGCGGCAAGAAGACGCACATGCCCGAATACCCACAGGAAGGGGTGTTGCGCGGCGGGCACATCCCGGGCGCGAAGAGCGTCCCGTGGGCGCGCGCGGCGAATCCGGACGGGAGCTTCAAGACGGCCGCCGACCTGCGCGCGATCTACGAGGGGGAGATCGGCCTCACGCCCAACGACGAAGTCGTCGCCTACTGCCGCATCGGCGAGCGCTCCTCGCACACCTGGTTCGTCCTCACCTACCTCCTCGGCTACCGCCGCGTGCGCAACTACGATGGGAGCTGGACAGAGTGGGGGAACTCGGTCCGGATGCCAGTCGAGAAGTGAGTGAGACGCCCGGTCGCCGCCCACCGAACGTCGTTCACCTAACGTGGGCCGGAGAGCGGCGCTTCGATGCGGGCCGGCCGAACGGCCCAACGATCCGCGTGGATGGCGACTCCACCGACGGCCAGCCGAGCCCGGTGGACGCCCTCCTCGCCGGGCTCGGGTCGTGCGTCTCGGTTGATGTTGTCGACATTCTCAAGAAGCAGCGCACCCCGCCCGACGCATACTTCATGGAGGTCGTCGGCACGCGGGTCGAGACGACGCCGCGCCGCCTGCAACACGTCCTGCTGAAGGTGCGCGTTCGCGGCCCAGGAATCGAGCGCGCCCAGGTAGAGCGCGCCGTCGAGCTCGCGGTGACCAAGTACTGCTCGGTACGAGACTCGCTCAGACCGGATGTCCCGGTGGAGTGGGCGGTGGAGATCGAAGGCTGAGCCTCACGCCGCTGTTCTTCCCGCCCGGCGGCCCTCCAGCAGAAGCCGTCCGCGCCGCCGATTCCACCACACCAGCACTCCGGAGATGGCCAGACCGACCGGCACGAGGCCAAGGACGAAGTAGAGAACCCGAGTCGTCATCCCGCCGAAGGCGCCGATGTGAAGGTAATAAGGCCAGCGATGGACGAAGCGTCGCGGCGCGGTCATCGTCCGGGGATGCTCGAATGTCAGCACGCCCCCGGTGTACTGGTCCATCGTGACGCGCGCGGCGCCGTCAGGGGAGGGCGTGCTCGAGTGGTACATTCGAACCTGCACGGCATGGTCGGGCCGCGAAGGTACGGTAATCAGCAACGGGGTCATCTCGGGTGCGGCGTCGCGCGCGATGCGCAGGAAGTCGCCAAGCGGCAGTCGTTGCGCGCCCGCGCCTGGCGGGACAGATCGGACGACCTCGCGCTGTAGTGGGGGAGGCCGCTGGCCCCAGAGGGCGTGGACGGCGAGCTGAGTCGCGCTCACAAAGACGAGCATCGCCCCCGTGAGCGCGGTGACGGCCACGACGGGTAGCGAGATGATCCCCCCGAGGTTGTGAAGGTCATAGATGGTGTTAGCGACGCCTTTCCCCCATCGCAGGCGAAAGCCGAGCCCGAGCTTGCGGACCCCGGGCCACCAGAGATACAGCCCGGTGGCCGACATCATGACGAGCAGCAGCCCAACGATTCCGACAATCCTCGCTCCGCGGGGAACGCCGAGCAGATTGATGTGGAGTGCGCGCATCACTTCCGTCGCGGACAAGCCGCGCGTTCCGAGCACTTGGCCGTTCCCGGGGTCCACGTGGACCATGAGGTGCCGTCGCCGTCCGGACGGGATCTCACCCACGTAGACGGGGCTCCCCTCCCCCCCCCCAGCCCCCGCCGCCGGAAGCCAGATGCGGCTGACCGTCCGGCCCGCGTGTGCGGCGCGCACGGACGCCAACGCGCTGTCGGCCCCAACGTCCCCGGGCGTGGTGCGGTAGAGAGCCGAATTCATCGCGCGGTCAATCTCGGCGCCGAAGACGAGGTACGATCCAGTGGCGGTCACGATCACAAACCAGGCGCCGACGACGAAGGTCAGCCAGCGGTGGATCCAGAGGATCGCGGTGCGGAGACGCATGGCCGAGAACATTGAGCGTTCGCGCCGTTAGAGGGAAGTCGGTACCCGTCGCGCCATGGCCCCGACTTTGCCGCGATGATCGATGCCGCAACCGGCGACGGATCGGTGCGGTGGCGGAGCGCGACTGCGCTCGCCGGTGCGTGACCGGGCGCCGCCGAGGCGCAGCCCCCGAGGACTGATCATGACGAAGTC
>JALZIF010000152.1 GCA_030860435.1 Gemmatimonadota bacterium
ACCCTCACCCCCTCACAAGTCCTCGCAGCTCTTGACGATCCCGCGGCAGTTCAGGCAGATGAGCTTGCACGCGCGCCACAGGACCTGATCGGAGCCACAGATATCGCACGTCTCAGCCGGCGAAGGCGTATCCGGCGGTGGGTCCGGAGTCGATCTCCTGGGCGAATACACTTCACGCGCCGGCGGTGACGAGACAGTAAACATGGAACATGCGGCATAATCTACTCGCGCTCACCGCCGCCCTCACCGTCCTCCTCGGCGTGCTCGCCATCGCGCTTTTCCCGCGCGCGTTTCCGATCATCGCGCTCGACATAGCGCTCTCGCGCGAGCAAGCAGTCGAGACGGCGTCGGCGTTCGCGCGCACGAATGCGCTGGCGCCGGGTGCCACCCGCAGCGCCGCGCGGTTCGAGCGCGATGACGAGCTACAGACCTTCATCGAGCTCGGCGCCGGTGGTAAGGACACGCTCGCCGCCGTCGTGCGCGGGCAGGACATCGCGATCTTCGTCTGGCGTGTTCGATTCTTCGCGCCCGGATCCGCGCGCGAGGCCGTCGTCACGTACGCAGCGGATGGACGACTCGTCGGCGTGGAACAGCGGATCGCGGATAGTGCGCGCCGGCCGGCGCTTCGCGAGGCGGCGGCGCGCGCGCTCGCCGAGTCGCTCATTGTAAGGTGGGGGGCGCGCGATCCGGCGCGGTGGCGCTTCGTTTCCGCATCCGAGGTGACCGTGCCGGAGAGCGGCCGGACGGATCGAACATTCATCTTCGAACGGGCCGACCGGAGGCTCGCCGGGGCGCCCATTCGTCTCGAGGTCGATGTCGCCGGCGACATGCCGGTGCGCTTACGGGAGTACGTGGAGATACCGGAGCGCTTCGAGCGACGGTACGGGGAGATGCGCTCCGCAAACGATCTCCTTGCGCTCCTGGCGCAGGTCGCGGTGCCGGTGTTGGCGCTCGTAGGGTTTGGGGCGCTCGTCAGGCTGGCGCGGCGCGGACGGGTGCGATGGCGTCCCGCCGCGTGGGCGGGCGGCACGATGGGAGCGCTCGTTGCGCTCAGCGTCGTAAACGAGATCCCATCGTCCTGGTTCTTCTACGACACCGCGACGTCTCCGGCGACGTTCGTGGTGCGCCAGGCGCTGCTCGCCATCGTGGGTGGCACCGCGATGGGGGTGGCGAGCGCGTTGCTCATCGCGATGGCGGAGGGGATGACTCGCGAGGCGTTTCCGGAACACGTCGACTGGTGGGGGATGTGGCGGCACCGCGGGACGCGGGACGTAGCGGGGCGCGTCTTGGGCGGATATACGCTCGCCATCGCCGGGCTGGCCTACGTCGCCGCGTTCTATCTGGTTACGCGACGATTCTTCGGCTGGTGGGTGCCGAGCGCGGTGCTCGACGATCCGAACCAGATCGCGACCGCGCTCCCATGGATGGCCGGGATCGCCGCCGCGGTACACGCGGGAGTGCTCGAGGAGTGCCTCTTTCGCGCCGTTCCACTCGCATTTCTCGTGCGTTGGGCCGGCAACGGGCCACGTCGGCGGCCGGTGCTCGCGGCGGGAGTGATCGGGACCGCGCTGGTCTTCGCGTTCGGCCACTCGAACTACCCCTCGTGGCCGCCGTACTCGCGGGGGGTGGAGCTCTTCCTGGAGGCAGCGCTGTGGGCAGTCGTATACATCCGCTGGGGACTCCCGACGACGATCATCGCCCACTTCCTCTTCAATCTCGTCTGGTTCGGGCTGTTCGCGCTCGCCGGTTCTGCGCCGGCCTACCGCATCACCGCGGCCGTCGTACTGGCGGCGCTGCTCTTCCCCGCCATCGCTGTCGCGACGCGAGTCGTCATGCAGCGGGGGCTCACCATACTCGGCCCCGAGGGACGGTTTGCCGCGTGGAGCCCCGCCGAAAAGGTGCTCCGAGCGCCGCGTCCGCCGCTCGCCGTCGCACGTCAGATGACACCGGTCACGCGCGCTGCGGCGGCGCTCATGATCCTCCTCGGTCTCGCGGCGCTCCCGGTGCTCGCATCGCACCCGACGCTCGGTCCGCCGTTCACGACGGATCGCGCCCGCGCCGTCGCGACGGCCGACTCGGTGCTCACGGCGCGCGGCGCGGAGCCTGACGTATGGACCGCGCTCGCCACCGTGCACGACTATGGAGCTGGACGGCTCGATCGGTTCCTTGCCCCCCACGACTCCGCCGGCGCGCTCCGCCGGCGCCTCATCGAGTACGCCCCACCGGTCGCGTGGTCGGTCCGGTACGTCCGCACAGCGGGCAGCGCGGCAGACAGGCGCGAGGAGTGGACGGTGCGACTCCTGCCCGATGGGCGCGTGCTCGACGTCACCCACCAAGTACCCGAGGAAGCGCCCGACTCTCGCCGACTTTCCCTAGGCGGCCAAGGCACGCCTGACGAACTGCGCGCGCTAGCCGCCGCCGCGCTGCGCGGCGCGGGACTGAGCCCCGATCGCTTGCAAGAGCGCGAGCTCCGGGTGATCCCGCGGCCCGCCCGGCGCGATGCTACCATCGAGTATTCGGACACGACGGTGCGGCTTCCCATGGGCGCGGAGGCGCGGGTCGCCGTCACGCTCGCCGGGACCCGCCCCCTCTCGATCCATCGCTACGTGCTGCTTCCCGAGAGCTTCCGGCGCACTGACCGCGCTCGTCAGGACGTTCTGGAGACCGCGGGCGTGATCGCGGCGTGCGTCCTCCTGCTCGCGCTGCTGGCGGGAGCGCTCACCCTACAGCGCCGCGACCCGCGCGTAGAGCTCGCGACCGACCGGCGCGTCGAGGGCCGCCGGTTCACCCTCGGCGCGCTCATCGCGCTCGCCACATGGTACGTGCTCGGTGTACTTCAGAACCGGCCGAGCCACCTTGCCACGTACGACACCGCCACCCCGTGGAGCACGTTCCAGACGACGCTCACCCTTGGCACGCTCGCCGCCTCTCTCGTCGCGTTCATCGTTGTAGCGCTCTGGTACATCGCTGGCGGGTTGCGCCGGCGCGTCGGGCTCCCGCTCTGGCCGCCCGCCGCGGCAGGTAACGAGGGGGGGGGGCGCGACATGCTGCTCGCCGGCGGCGCGCTCGGTCTTCTCTTCCCCGTAGTCGCCGCCGCCGGCACCATCGGCTCGGAGCGCGACCCGGTGACCCCGTCGACGGTGCTGCACGAGCTGGCTCCGCTCGCGGCGCGGCTTTTCGAGGTAGGGGACGCGGTGCTGCTCGCACTGCCGGCGGTTGGGATCGTCGCCGCGGTTTGCGCGAACGCGGCGCGGACGACGCCGCGGCTGATCGCGCTGTTCGGCTTTCTCGTGAGCACGCTCGTTCCACTCGTTATACTCACGCGTGCTGACTCTGGCGTTATCGAAAGCGCGCTCGTCGCCGCAGGGCTGATCGCGGTCACGTCAGGCGCCGTTGCGCTGTGGGGGCGCAGCAGCGCTGCAGCCTGGGTGGTCGCGGCGCTTGTCGCGGCGAGCGCGGGTCAGGTGGTGGAGCTGCTGCGCGCTGCAACACCAACGGATCGCGCCGCGGCCGCGATCGCGGCGCTGGCGGCGATACTGGCTGTCGCTGGTCTGTGGGCCGCCGCCAAGTTCACACCAGGCTCTCGAACTCCAACGCCAGATCCAGCACCGGTGCCGAATGGGTGAGTGCGCCAACGGATATCCAGTCGACCCCCGTCTCGGCAACGCCGCGCACGGTGGCGAGGCTGATCCCGCCGGAGGCTTCGGTGAGCGCCCGCCCGTTCGCCATACGGACGCATTCGCGGAGTTGCGCGTTGGACATGTTGTCCAACAGCACGACCTCCGCCCCCGCGTCGAGCGCGGCGGCCACCTGCTCCGGCGTGTCACACTCGACCTCCACGCGGGCGCCTGGCGGGATCATCTTCCGAACCCGCTTCACCGCTAGCGAGATGTTGCCGCGGAGGGCCGCGATATGGTTGTCTTTTATCAGGATCGCGTCCGACAGGTCGAGTCGGTGATTCATCCCACCGCCGGCGCGCACGGCGTACTTCTCTAGAAGGCGCCACCCGGGCGTGGTCTTGCGCGTGTCGAGAATGCGCGCACGTGTGCCCCGTACCGCCTCCACGTACTTCGACGTGAGGGTCGCGATCCCCGACAAGCGCTGCATGAAGTTGAGCGCGACCCGCTCGGCGGAAAGGAGAGCGCGCGCGTGGCCGGAGACGAACATCACAGGCGTCAACGGCTCGACGCGCCCGCCGTCGTCGACATCGACCCGTATCGCGACCTTCGGGTCCAGCATCGCGAACGCGGCGAGGGCGAAGGGTACGCCGGCCATCACGCCAGCGCTGCGGGCGACTACGGTGCCCCGCGCGCGGCGGTTCGAAAGGACGGTGGCGATCGTCGTGAGGTCCTCGAAGGCGTTGTCTTCCCTGAGCGCGCCGCGGACAATTGTCGTCAGGCGACGGCGGTCGATGGGGAATCGTAGACGGTCGGCAGGCGCGATCAGCGGGGCGCTGCCCGGCACTATCCGGTGCGATGGGGTCTGTCTCGTCGTCATTCGCCAGGGTCCACCGCGCCTGGAAGAAGGGGAGCTGGAGCCGGTCCACCAATCTCCACCATGCGCTCGATCGCGCGGCGCGCCCGGCGGGCAATGGCCGGCGGAACCGTGATGCGGTGCCGCATGTGCTCGAGCGATGCGAGCACTTTCGGCAGCGTCGTGACTTTCATGTAGGCGCAACTTGCCCGCTCGTTCGCCGCGTGGAAGCGCTTGGCGGGGTTCTCCTTACGCAGCCGGTGGAGGATACCGACCTCCGTCGCGACGATGAACTCATCGGCGTCGCTCAGGGCGGGACGCCGGATCATTCCTTCCGTCGAGAGAATATGGACTCCCTCGGCATCGACGTCTCCGGCGGACATCGCTTCCAGCACGCTCGTCGAACAGCCGCACTCGGGGTGAACCAGGAACTCCGCTTCCGGGTGCATCGCCCGCTGTTGCTCGATGTGCTCGGGAGTGATCCCAGCGTGCACGTGACACTCACCCATCCACACGTGCATGTTCTGCCGCCCTGTCATCCGGCGCACGTGCGCGCCCAGGAACATGTCGGGGAGAAACAGAATATCCCTGTCGGCGGGAATCGAGTTGACAACTTCTAGGGCGTTCCCGGAGGTACAGCAGTAGTCGCTCTCCGCCTTCACTTCGGCGCTCGTGTTCACGTACGACACCACCGCCGCGCCCGGGTTCTCGGCCTTCCAGGCCCGGAGCTGCTCGGCGTCGATGGTAGAGGCAAGGGAGCAGCCGGCGGCGAGGTCCGGAAGCAGGACGGTCTTGCCGGGCGAGAGGATCGCCGCCGTCTCGGCCATGAAGTGGACACCGCAGAACACGATGGCCTCGGCCGTCGTCTTCGCCGCCTCGCGCGACAGGCCGAGCGAGTCGCCAACGAAGTCCGCTACATCCTGGACCTCTGGGCGTTCATAGTTGTGGGCGAGGATGACGGCGTTTCGCTCGCGGGCGAGAGCACGGATCTCGGCCTGGAGTGCGGCGTGGTCGTCGGGCCGCGCCAGGTCGCCCGGACGCGAGGCAGCGGTGGTCGGCATGGAGCGAAAGATAGCGCGGGCCGGGAGGAAGCAGTAACTACATCGTTTCCGATCCTGAGATTCTCATGGGCTGAAGCGAGGCTGACTAGGCGGACGGGGATGAAGCGTCGATGAGCTCAGCACAAGAAGCGTTCAAACGCCTGCGAGAGGGGAACCGCCGGTTCGTATCTGACGTTCGGAGCCGCGACACGCTCACGAGCCAGGTGCGCCGCGCCGAGTTGGCGGCAGGTCAGGAGCCGTTCGCCATCATTCTCGGATGTTCCGACTCGAGGGTGCCAGCAGAGATCGTCTTCGACCAGGGCCTTGGCGAACTGTTTGTTATCCGCGTTGCCGGAAACATCGTCGCATCATCTCAAGTTGGCAGCGTCGAGTTCGCCGCGTCGCGGTTCGGGACACGGCTTGTGGTGGTTCTGGGGCATTCCCAGTGCGGGGCTGTTCTGGCAACCTTGGAAGAACTTCAGCAGCCGACGAATAGCCAGTCGCGGAACTTGCGTTCGATCGTCGACCGCGTTCGGCCATCCGTGGAAGCGTTACTGGCAACAGAGCTCAGACACGACCCGGACGCTCTGCTCCAGCACGCCGTCCGGGCCAACATTCGCGCCTCAGCGGACCATCTGCGACACGGGTCGGAAGTTCTCGAGCGGCTGATTCAGGAAGATGGACTCCTGGTAGTAGGTGCCGAGTATTCGCTGGAGAGTGGGCTGGTTGATTTCTTCGATGGCGCGCCGGAGGCTGGATGAGGCGTCCGTCCGCGCCGGCTCGCTTCAGCAGAACGTCGTCCGCTGCTCCAGCGGCCCATTCCGCCGCCGCAAAACATCGTGCCCTGCACTTCGCACGGCACGCACGGTTTCGAGCGGTATGTGTTCGTCAGCCAAGAGCCGCACTACGCCGCGCCGGGATGCACCGGTAGGATCCCGGCAGACTCTCGACCGCTGACCGCGGAGCGTCTGCCGTTCACTCGCCCAGCCCCACCGTGGTCAGGAGGGCCTTGAAGCGTGGGTCGGAGCGCACGGGATCGAAGATGGGCTCCACCTTCAGCAGCCGGAGGTGCCAGTTTCGCTCTGCTGCTGCCTGTTCGAGCAGATCGAGCGCACGCTCCGTCTCGCCAAGGCCGAGGTGAATGATCGCCGGAAAGAACGACGAGCCAGGCCCGTCTCCGGAGCGCGATTGCATCCGCTCTACTCCTGCTCGCGCCGCCGATAGGCAGCGGGCGCCAAGCCCGTGATCGCCTTGCAGGCCCGCGTCAGATGGCTCTGATCGGTGTAGCCCGCCTTTAAGGCGACCTCGGAGATTGGCGTGCCGGTCGCCGACAATTGGCGAAGCGCCCAATCCACGCGGATGGCGCCGGCATACTCGCCGATGCTGGCGCGAAAGTGCCTTCGAAACGTGCGCGCAAGATGCCATGGGGTAACGCCGACGATGGCCGCGATGGTGGCCAGATCCAGCTGGTCATGAAAGTGCGCGTGGACGAGATCGCGGGCTTGCATGAGCCAAGGTGGGGCACGCCGTTCGCTCCGCTTGTGTGTCCCCCGAGCCGCACGGATCATCATCAACATAACGAGCGAGTCCATCGCCAGCGACGACAGCGAGTTCGGCCTCGCTACTTCCGCGGCGACCCGCCTGGCATCCAGCGCGATCTCCGGATCGCGGATGTCCAGCACTTCATCGAGAAGCCGGCCGAATGGCGCGAGCAGCTCGTGACGGTCCGGATGCGGCTGCGTGACGAGAACACGAGCGCCCCGTGAACCGACATGGTTCGCGTGACGTTCCTCCCGTGGCTCGGTCCACGTGGTCGCCGGAATGCAATCGATCCGCTTCTTGGCGATCTCGGTCTCGAACGAGCCTTCGAGCATGACCGCGATGATGCTTCGCTCATGCGTGTGCGATTCGAGTACGGCGTGTGGAGGGAACCACGCCTCCGTGAGGCGGAACATCCCTGTTTCCACGACTCGGGATCGCGGGCTTCCCATTGTGACGGGCTCGTGCGTTTGACGCATGGATCGTTTCGAGGAACGAGAACTACCGAAGAGGTGCCACTGGTACTTCCTGCAGCGTACGCTGCGGCACAAAGTCCCGGAAGAGGTGTAGCGGAGGAGTAGGCCGGTTTACTGCTAGGAGCGCGCCGGCGTTCCAAGCTGCATCACCGCTGCGTACCGCGCGCACCCGGTATGGTGATCATTGACCAACCCCACAGCCTGCATCCAGGCGTACATGATCGTCGGGCCGACGAAGGTAAAGCCTCGCTTCCGCAGATCCTTGCTCAGCGTTTCGGATTCCGGCGTTTGCGCCGGGACATTGCGCATCGACGTCCGCGCGCTTTGTCGAGCCGTACCGCCGACGAAGCTCCATGCATAAGCATCGAAGGTTCCGAATTCATTCTGTACGCGCAGGAACGCCTGCGCATTCTTAACCGCGCCTGCGATCTTGAGGCGGTTTCGCACAAGCCCGGGGTTCTGCAGGAGCTTTTCGACCCGCGCCGCGGTGAAGCGCGCGACGCTCTCGGCGTCGAAGCCGGCAAACGCCTGACGATAGTGCTCCCGCCTCCGCAGGATCGTCTCCCACGAGAGACCGGCCTGCGCGCCTTCCAGGATCAGGAACTCGAACAGCACGCGATCGTCATGCACGGGCACGCCCCATTCCTGATCGTGGTATGCGGCGTACAGCGGGTCATGATCTCCGAAGCAGCGAGGCACTAGGCAGTCCGCTGAAAGAGGACCGAAATCAGGCGGGGAGGAGCGTCAGGCGACGGCTGGAGATCCTGCCACTCCCCCAACTGCCGCAGCACCTGCCCGGCACCGATTCCCTCATTCACGTACTCTGCTACGGTATAGAGATGAGCCGTCACGTGAACGGTGGCACCCGTGCCGAGTCGGTGAAGTGCGCCTGCCCGCCTCGCCGCTGCCGCTCCGGGTGCAGCTCGCACAACCAGAGTTGCCCACCAGGCCGCAGCACCCGTGCCGCCTCACGGTAGACAGGCAGATCGGGGACGTGCTCGAGCACCAGCTTTCCGATCACCGCATCGAACGTAGAGTCCGGCGCCGGCCATCGCTCACGTACGTCATGCCTGACGAATCGTGCGTGCGGGACGCTCACCAGCTCCCTTGCCCGGGCCAGCATTCCGTCGGAGAAATCCAGCGCGACCACCGATCGTGCGTGCTCGGCCAGTCATTCCGGGGAAAGCCGGAATCCAGCAGCCCGACGTAGTAGCCTCCAAAAAGCACATGTCTCACTCCCGCTGCTCCTCGCGCCGAGGCATCACCGATGCAGGCACGACTCCAGACGGAACGGCTCGCCATTCTACGGCGAAGGAGCCGCGGTAGCCAAACAGCGGTCCCCAGCGGTCGTTCCGCGCGTCGACTTCGATGACGAAACGTTCTCGTGTATCATCGTACCACTCACAGACGAGGGATAGGAGTTTCCTTTCATCCGCCGGGTCATGCGGCGTGTTTCGGGAGTGGTCAAACGAACTCGGAGCGTGCGGTGCAGGCCCCCGAAAGGCGGGGCTCAAGAGGTGTCGAGGCTGGCCCACACGACAAGTCTGCTGGCTGGCGGCTTCAGTCCGGCCTCAGGAGTCGCCTACTCCAGGACACGGAACCACTGCGCGTGACAACAGTCCCCGGCTGGGGAGACGGGTCGACTTGTGGAAACTGGGCCTATACGATCCCTGGGGCGCCGCCGAGGTGGGCGGTCGCTGTCGAGCGTACCCAGCGCAGCCGGGCCTCCTTGAGCGTGACCTCGCGCTCGGCCACCTCGATCGATGCCGCCTCGATCGCCGCCGCCGCCGCGTCACCGGCCCGCTTCCGCGGAGGGCCCCGCGGCCGGTTGGCGTACCAGCCGTAGTAGCGCGTCATCACCTGGCGCTTGTCGGGGATGTGCATCACGAGCCGGCCAGGAAGACAATCCCGGATGGGCAGGACCAGGCGCCAGCCACATAGCAAGACGTTTGGCGCTGACGAGCGGGCTATTGTGCCCCCCCCCTTCGGCGCCGCATCGCGGAATCCGATTGCAGCTCAACGGCGGGCGGCAGGCATCCGATCCCCCCCTCTTACCGCCAGTCACTCCGCATCAAGAGCGTTCGCATGGCGATCACGTCTCGAAAGCCGCACCGACGACGATAACGTGATCGTCGGCACGGTCGGGGACGACGTCATCGCGGCGACTTCCCACCTCACCACACAATATGCCGCCCCTCCCACGTCCGCTTCGCCGCCGGGTAGTCGCTGCGATAGTGACCGCCGCGTGACTCCTTGCGGCGGAGCGCCGCAGTGGCAATGAGCCGCGCCGTCTCGAGCATGTTCGCTTCCTCTGTGGCGCCGCCAGGTAGCCGCGACTCGATGTCGTCGAGCAGCTCGAGGCACGTGCGGAGCCCTTTGGCCGTCCGGTCGATTCCCGCATGTTCCCACATCGCGTCTCGAATAGCGTTTGCGGCGACCTGCGCCGCCCCACGGTCGCGGAGCAACGGGACCTGCCAGGACTCGGTCGGCGCCTCCCGGTCGAGCGCGGGCGTGTCGGCCAGATCGCGCGCGACGCGCTCGGCGAAGACCAGTCCCTCGAGCAGCGAGTTGGATGCGAGCCGGTTAGCGCCGTGGACACCCGTGCTCGCGACTTCGCCGCACGCATAGAGCCGCGGCAAGCTCGAGCGGCCGACTAGGTCGGTGACGATCCCACCCATCATGTAGTGCGCGGCGGGCGTGACGGGAATCGGTTCGCCGCGCGGATCGATGCCGCGTGCGCGGCAGAGTGCGAAGATCCCCGGAAAGCGCCGCTCGAATTCGGCGCCCAGGTGTGTAGCATCGAGCCAGACGCGTCGGCCCGGCGCGCCAAGATCGGGCGGGCGCGCCTTGCTACCCACTCCCGCCAACGCCCCCTGCCTGCGAGCGGACGGTTTCCGCTCGCGGAAAATCTCGCGCGCGACGATATCGCGCGGCGCGAGCTCGGCGAGGCGGTGGCGCGCGACCATGAAGCGCTCACCCGCGTCGTTACGAAGTACCGCGCCTTCGCCGCGCACCGCCTCGCTGATCAGCGCCAGCGGCGTCTCCGGGGTGTCGAGCGCCGTGGGGTGAAACTGCACGAACTCCATGTCGGCGAGACGGACGCCGGCGCGATGGGCGATCGCAAACCCGTCGCCGGTCGCGACCTGAGGGTTCGTGGTGTAGCGGTATACCTGTCCGCATCCACCGGTGGCGAGCACGGTCGCGTCGGCGACTATCTCCGTCGCGCGGCCGGCGACGCTGACGCGCACACCGCAGCACACGCCGCCGTCCACTATGAGATCGAGGACGCGCGCGCGCTCCAGGACGCGGACTCCCTCGCTCGCCCGAACCCGCTCGATGAGCGTGCGCGCTACCTCGGCACCGGTCTGGTCGCCGCGCGCGTGGACTATGCGGTTCTTCGAGTGCGCTGCCTCCCGTCCGAGCTTGAAGTCCCCACTCGGCTCGAGGTCGAACGCCGCGCCGGCCGCGTGCAGCTCCCGAACGCGCGCAGGACCTTCCTTCACGAGCACCTCCACCGCCGCAGCGTCGCAGAGCGCTGCGCCGGCCGCGAGGGTATCGCGGCGATGCAGCTCTGGCGAATCCCCTGCCCCGAGCGCGGCCGCGATCCCACCCTGCGCGTAGGCGGTCGCGCTGTCGAAGAGCGAGAGCTTCGTGAGGACTATCACCTCGCCGCTCCCGGAGGCACGCCACGCGGTATGCAGGCCGGCGATGCCGCTGCCAAGGACGAGGAAGCGCGTTCGGAGGCGTTCGGGCATGGCGCGAAATCAACGCCGCGGCGGGGCGGACGGAAGGGCCACGTATCTGGTGCCTGGTGCGTGGGCGCTGGTACCTTTCTCCGCGATGCGAAAGCTCCTCATCGTGATCGGCGTGCTGCTCGCCGTCCACATCGCGCTGCTGTTCGTCCGACCGCCTGGCGCTGTGGGCGAAGCGGCAGGGATCGGGGTCGAGGTCGGGATCGTTTTCGACGTCGGCGGGCGCGGTGACAAGTCGTTCAACGACGGCGCATTCCTCGGCGCCGAGCGGGCGCGTGACAGCCTCGGCGCGCGGTTGCGATTTATCGAGCCGGGCGAGGGCAGCGATCGCGAGGCGGGGCTCCGTCTCCTCGCCGCGGAGGGAATGGACCTCGTCGTGGGCGTTGGATTCATTTTCAGCGACGACCTCACCGAGCTCGCGATCGAGTACCCGGATATCGCCTTCGCCGGCATCGACTTCGCGCTCAAGACCGACGCCGCCGGCAACGTCGCTCAGCCTCCGCCGAATCTCGCGGCGCTCAAGTTTCGCGAGGAAGAAGGATCGTTCCTCGTCGGCGCCCTCGCCGCGCTCGTGGGCGGCTCCGAGCGCATTGGATTCGTGGGCGGAATGGACATTCCCCTCATCCACAAGTTCGAGGCAGGATACCGCGCCGGGGTCCGGTACGTTTGTCCGGACTGCACGGTGGTAGCGCAATACGCCGGCGTCACGCCGCAGGCGTTCAGCAATCCCGGCAAGGGAAAGGAGCTCGGGCTCAGTCAGTACGCGACCGGGGTGAACGTGATCTTTCACGCCTCGGGCTCCACAGGGCTCGGCGTCTTCGAGGCCGCTCGTCAGATGAAGAAGCTCGCCATCGGCGTCGACGCGGATCAGTGGGATTCGGCGCCGGGCTACGTCCTTACGTCGATGGTGAAGGGAGTGGACGCGGTCACCTTCGACGCGGTCAGTCGCGTGCAGGCGGGGACGTTCCAGGGCGGCGTGTACTCGTACGGCCTCGCCGAGGGGGGCGTGGGCTACGTGTACGACGAGCGCAACCGACCGCTGATTCCGAATGACGTCCACGCCCGCATCGAAGCCATCAAGCGCGACATCATCAGCGGGCGCATCACAGTGCCGAGTACGAGATGAGAATCGCGAAGCGATGACTCATCCGTCCGCCGATCCGGCCCCGATCATCCTCATGCGTGGGATCGAGAAACGTTTCGGTTCCGTGCTCGCCAACCGGGGCGCGGCGCTCGACGTGCGGATGGCGGAGGTACACGCGCTGGTTGGCGAGAACGGCGCCGGAAAGTCGACGCTGATGCTTATTCTCGCCGGACTGTTTCCGCCTGACGCCGGGACGGTCGAGGTCAACGGTCAGGACGTAACGGGATGGTCCACGGCGGAGGCGATCCAGGCGGGCGTTGGGATGGTGCACCAGCACTTCATGCTCGTGCCCTCGCTCACCGTCGCGGAGAACGTGGTGCTCGGACGCGAGCCGCGACGAGGGGTCGCCATCGACATGGCGCGTGCGCAGCTCGAGGTGCAGGAGATCGGCCGCCGGTTCAGGCTGGAGGTAGATGCACATCGCTGCGTCCGCGACCTCTCTGTGGGGGAAGCGCAGCGCGTCGAGATCCTGAAAGCCCTGTTCCGCGGCGCGCGCATCCTGATCCTCGACGAGCCGACGGCGGTGCTCTCGCCGCCGGAGGTGCGGGAGCTGTGGCGCGTGCTGCGCGGGCTGCGGGATGGCGGCGGGACGATCATCCTCATCACGCACAAGCTGGACGAAGTGATCGAGGTCTCGGATCGGATCACGGTGATGCGCGATGGTGAGACGGTCGCCCGGATGGAGACGGCGGCGACGACGCCGGCGGACATCGCCCGGGCGATGATCGGGCGGGACGTGGCGCTGGGCGCGGCGCCCCGACAGCCTGCGCGTGAGCCGCAACAGATCGATGCTGGCCGGGACAAATCGGTGGTGCCTGACGCGGCGAGGGAGCACATAATAGAAATCGGGGGGGGGCCCCCGCGCTCACAGGTCGCCGCCGCGCCCCCCCCCCCCGGCCCC
>JALZIF010000158.1 GCA_030860435.1 Gemmatimonadota bacterium
CGCTCGGCGCGCTCGTGCATGACGGGGCATGTCACCCTGAGCCGCTCGTCGGGCTGCCGCTCGCCCACGCGAACCGGCACGGGCTCATCGCCGGAGCGACCGGTACCGGAAAGACGAAGACGATGCAGCTCATGGCCGAGCAACTCTCGGCGGCGGGTGTGCCGGTGTTCGTGGCCGATGTGAAGGGGGACGTGTCGGGCATCGCGGTCCCGGGTGAGGGGAGCGATCGCGTGCGGGGGCGCGCGGCGGAGACTGGCCACGATTGGCGCCCGACTGGCTTCCCGGTCGAGCTGCTGAGCCTCACCGGCAAACATGGGGCACAGCTCCGCGCGACGGTGTCGTCTTTCGGCCCGCTTCTACTTTCGAGGGTGCTGGACCTCAACGAGACACAGACCAGCGTTCTAGCGCTCGTCTTCAAGTACTGCGACGACAAGGGGCTGGCGCTGCTGGACTTTCCCGACCTGCGCGCCGTGCTCCAGTATCTCTCGGACCAGGGTGCGGCGGAGCTCAGGGACTACGGCGGGATGTCGAAGCAGACTGTTGGCGTGTTGCTGCGCGAGATGGTCGAGCTGGAGCAGCAGGGGGCGGGCGTCTTTTTCGGGGAGCCCGAGTTCGACCTGGATGACTTGCTTCGGATCGCGCCTGATGGGCGCGGTGTCGTCAGCGTTCTGGAGCTGCGCGACGTGCAGGAGAGGCCCGCGCTCTTCTCGACGTTCATGATGTGGATGCTGGCGCGGCTCTACAACACCCTTCCCGAGGCGGGAGACCTCGCGAAGCCGAAGCTCGTCTTCTTCTTCGACGAGGCACATCTCCTCTTCGACGGGGCGAGCAAGGCGTTCAAGGAGCAGGTCGAGCAGATCGTCCGCCTCGTGCGCTCAAAGGGGGTCGGCGTGTTCTTCGTCACGCAGACGCCCAAGGACCTTCCCCCGGACATCCTCGGCCAGCTCGGGAACCGTATCCAGCACGCGCTCCGCGCTTTCACACCTGACGACGAGAAAGCGCTTCGTGCCGCGGCGCGCACGTTCCCGAAAACGAAGTTCTATGACATCCAGCAGACGCTGACCACGCTCGGAATAGGCGAAGCGCTCGTCACAGTGTTGGCGCCGAGCGGCGCGCCGACGCCGCCGTTCGTCACGCGGATCGTCCCGCCCGCCTCGCGAATGGCGCCGCTGACCGAGGCCGAGATGGCGGAGGAACTGGCGTCATCCGCGCAGGTGAAGGAGTACGCGCAGGCGGTAGACCGAGAGAGCGCGAGAGAGATGCTCGCGGTGCGCATGGCCCCCACCAGCGGCGCGCCGTCGGCCGGATCGCCGGCGGCTGGAGTGGAGGAAGTACCGCCGGCTTCGCGCCGGCGTTCCGCGAAGGAGCCACCCGGGAGACTCGCTCAGATCCTCAACGCCCCCGTGAGCCGCACGATCGCCGGTGCCGTCACGCGCGGGCTGATGGGTGCGCTGCTCGGCTCCCCGCGCCGGAGGCGGCGGTACTAAGCATGCCATTGCACACCGTACTCCTGACGCTGCTCGCCCTGCAGGAGCCCGTCGCCCGCGACACCGTACCGCGCGCACATAACGACAGCGCGACGAGCTTCATCCGCGTCAATCAGATCGGCTACCGGCCCGCTGGAATGAAGGTCGCCGTGGTCTGCTCGCTCCAGCCCACCGAGATCGCGACGTTCCGGGTCGAGGACGAGCGGGGGCGCACGGTCCTCGGGCCGCGGCGCACCGAGGACGAGGGTGCTTTCGCGGCTTGTGCCTCCACGCACCGGCTGGATTTCTCGTCGCTGCGTCGTGCCGGACGCTACACGTTGGTCGCTGGCGATGTCGTTTCTCCGCCGATCCGCATCCGCGACGACGTGTACGCCGGGGTGGCGGATACACTGCTCTTCTACATGCGCCAGCAGCGGTCCGGCTGGAATCCGCTCTTCCGCGACTCCGTACACACGAAGGACGGGATCATTGTCGATCACCCGACACTCGCCGGGGACACGGTGCGCGTGAGCGGAGGGTGGGCCGACGCGTCCGATTACCTGCAATACTCCACGACGTCGGCGAACGCGACCTTCGTGATGCTCATGGCGTACCGCGACCATCCGCGTGCCTTCGGTGACGCCTTCGACGCGCGCGGCGACGCCGGGGAAAACGGCGTCCCGGACATCCTCGACGAGGCGCGCCACGGACTCGAATGGCTCGTGCGTATGTTCCCGAACGACAGCACGATGTTCAACCAGATCGGGGACGACCGCGATCACCGCTACCTTGACCTACCGACGACGGACAGCTCCGACTACGGGTGGGGAAAGGGAAGCTGGCGCCCGGTCTATCCGTGCACGGGTCGGCCGCAAGGGCTCTTCCGGTACAAGAACCGGTCGACCGGTGTCGCGTCCACGGCGGGTAAGTTCACCGCAGCCTTCGCGCTAGGCGCTCAGCTCTTCGCGACGCGGGATAGCGCCTTCGCGACCATCTTGCGCCGCAAGGCAGTCGCGGCCTACGCGCTCGGAAAGCGCCGGCCCGGCGTCTGCCAGACCGCGCCGGCGAACGCGCCGTACTTCTACGAGGAGGGCAATTGGGTTGACGACATGGAGCTCGGCGCCTCGCAGCTCTACGCGCTCACCCGCGACTCGTGGTACTTGGAAGAGGCGGTCGAGTTCGCGCGCCGCGAGACGGTGACGCCGTGGATGGGGCGCGACACGGCGCGCCATTACGAGTGGTACCCGTGGCACAACAACGGCCATCACGAGATCTGGCGCAATGGACGCCGGGCGGAACGGCGCGAGATGGTCGAGTACTACGCCTTCGGTTTGCGGGAGGTCGCCAGGCGGCGCGGGAACGGCTTCCGAATCGGCGTTCCGTTCATCTGGTGCTCGAACAACCTCGTCGCGTCTATCGCGACGCAAGCGTACCTCTACCGGAAGATGACGGGTGAGAGCTCGTTCCTGGAGCTGGAGACTGCGGCCATCGACTGGCTCTTCGGCACCAATCCGTGGGGAGTGTCCATGGTGATCGGCCTTCCCGCCTCCGGTACTTGGGCGCGCGACCCGCACTCGGTGGTCGCGAAACAGCTTCACGTACGGCTAACCGGAGGCTTGCTGGACGGCCCCGTTTACCGGTCGATCTACCAGAACCTGAAAAGCATCCGGCTCTTCGAGCCCGACGAATACGCGCGGTTCAACACCGGCTTCATCGTCTATCACGATGACTTCGGCGATTACTCGACGAACGAGCCCATCATGGACGGTACCGCCAACCTGACGTACCTCCTGTCGGCGTTGGCGCCGACGCCACCCTCCCGCGCTCCCCGCGTCCGCCGCGCGCCAGGCAGCCGCTGACAGCGGCCGGACCCGACTTGTGGTGTCGGCTCATAGCCGATGTTGCCCGGGCGCAACACTAATCTGGCCAGCGAACTGTTAGGGGGGGCGGCGCGGCGTCCAAAGCGATTCCCCCACAACGCATTAACGTCGCCGAGTGCGGTCGGTCGCGGTCGCACGCGGCGTGCGTCTGCCGGCGGTGCCTGCCCAACCCACGCCCACCCTCCCGAGATCGGGACCGATCGTGTCCAACTTCGACCTCTCCGTCCTGTTCTTCCTGCAGCTCGCCGTCATCCTCGCGGTCTGCCGAGCGGTTGGCTGGGCGGCGCGCTTGATCGGGCAGCCGCAGGTCGTCGGGGAGATGCTGGCCGGCGTGCTGCTCGGCCCCTCGCTCCTGGGGCTCTTTTTTCCGGGCGTTCAGGCGGCGCTGTTCCCCGCAGCGTCGATGACGATCATCTACGCAGTCGCCCAGGTCGGGATCGCCCTGTACATGTTCCTAGTCGGCGCGGAGTTCAAGGTCGCACTGGTGAAGGCTCGGGGTCGGACCGCAGCCTCGGTGTCCGCCGCTGGTATCGTGGTGCCCCTGGTGCTCGGCGGAGCGCTCGCGCTCGCGATCACGGGCGACACGCGCTTCTTTTCGGCCGAAACGGCGCCTTGGCAGGGCGCGCTATTCATGGGCGCGGCGATGGCAATAACCGCCTTCCCGATGTTGGCGCGGATCATTCAGGAACGCGGCATGTCCGGGACGTCGCTGGGGACGCTAGCCCTTGGCGCCGGGGCCATAAACGATGCGGCAGCGTGGTGCGTGCTCGCGATCGTGCTCGCGAGCTTCGCCGGCGACGCGAGCATCGCGATAGTCGCCATCGGTGGCGGGCTAGCGTTTGCGTTGTTCACGATGTTCGTCGTCAGGCCGGCGCTCCGCCCACTGGGCGCAGCCGCGGATCGGCGCGGATTCATCTCGCCTGCGGTGCTGTCTACGATCCTGGTGCTCGTGATGTTCGCCGCCTGGTTCACCGACTACATCCGCATCTACGCGGTGTTCGGCGCGTTCATCATGGGGCTCGCGATGCCGCGGGGCGTGGTGACCTCGGAGCTCCAGCGGCGGCTGGAGCCGATGACCACGAGCTTTCTAGTTCCGCTCTTCTTCGTCTACTCCGGGCTCAACACCAGCATCGCGCTGCTGGATTCGCCGTATCTGTGGGCGTTCGCGGCGCTCGTATTCGTAGTCGCCTGCGCCGGCAAGGGCGTTGGATGCTGGCTCGCGGCGCGACTCAACGGGGAGACGCAGCGCGAGGCGATCGCGATCGGGACGCTCATGAACGCCCGCGGGCTGGTGGAGCTCATCCTCCTCAACATCGGCCTCGAGCTCGGGATCATCACCCCGACGCTGTTCACGGTTATGGTGATCATGGCGATCGGGACGACGCTGATGGCGACTCCGGTGTTCGAGCTGGTGTACGGTCGTCACCGGCGTCAGGCCGAACCGCCGCATGCAGCGGGTGCGGTGCCGGAGACCGTCTGACCTGCTGGCTACGCTCCCTTGAGCGCCTAGGGCCGTCCACCCACCCTGGCCGTAGAGCAGGGCACACACCGTTCCCAAGGAAGAAGCGTCCGGCCCCCTCGCGCACCACCTGCGCCACCGCCCTGGGACCCGTCAGCGGCGGCAGCTCGGAAAGACATCGGAGCTGGCTCGCGCTCGGCCCTACCGCCGCGGTGACCCGCCGGGACAAGCGCGGCGCTCGGCGCGGAACGCTGGCGAGCGCCACGGCCAGCGCACCCGCACTCCCGTCGGCGCGCAAGACTTCTGTGGACCAGACGATCGCGCCTCCACGCACAAGCACCGTGCGCACCGCGCCATGCGCCACCCCAAACCGAGTCCCGCGCTTCTGCCCGAACACCGAACACCGAGCACCGAACACCGGTCTCGTTGCGCGACCAACCCGACAGGCCGAGCAAGCACCCACCCTGAACCCCGCAGCACGCGCTTGATTGCGTCCCCATGCACGTCCGGCCGGGGCGGTTCCGCCCGTCCCACCGCGTCCCCTCACGACGTCAACGCTGTTCCCTCATCCACCCCGGCCGCACGGCTGGCGAAAACCGCCCGCCCCCTGTCGTACAACATCAGCGCTCCGACGATTAGGAGGAACACCCCGAACGCGCGGCGCAGCGACGTCTGTGAGACCTTCTCTGCGAGGTACGTACCCGCGACGATCCCCGCGATAGCGACCCCGGTGAAGGCGAGAAGGAATCGCCACGGCAGCTCGACGTACGCCCCGTAGCCGACTAGCCCGCCCGCCGAGTTGATCGCGATAACGAGGGTAGACG
>JALZIF010000220.1 GCA_030860435.1 Gemmatimonadota bacterium
CGCGCGAACTGGCGAAGCTGTACCGGGAGCAGGGGCGCAACCAGGACTCGCTGAAGCTGTTGAACGCCTCCCACCGGCTCTTCCGGCGGCTAGACGCGCGGCACGATCTGGTCGATGTCGCGGCCAAGATGCAGGAGCTCCAGGCGGTGTACCTCGCCGTCGTGCACGATTGGGGGCAGTCGATCGAGTCGTCGGACAGCTACACCTTCGGGCACTGCTCGCGTGTCGCCGAGCACGCGGTGAGCGTCGCGAGGCAGCTCGGATTGGACGAGAGCGAGCAGACGACCATCCGCCTCGGCGCCTATCTGCACGACCTCGGAAAGGTCAAGGTCCCACACGAGATCCTGAACAAGCCCGGGCGCCTCACGAGCGAGGAGTTCACGGTGATGAAGATGCACCCGGTCTGGGGGATCGAGATGTTGGCAGGGATCGAGTTTCCATGGGACATCAAGCCGATGATCCGGTGGCATCACGAGAAGCTAGATGGCAGCGGCTACCCGGACCGGCTGCGCGGCGACGAGATACCGATCGCGGCGCAGATAATCTGTGTCGCCGATGTCTTTGACGCGCTGACGACGACGCGGAGCTACCGCGCGGAGATGCCGCGGGATCGAGCTCTGGCGGAGATGCACGCCAGTCGTCACTGGTGGCGGGCCGACGTGTTCCAGGCGTTCGTCGCTGGCGTAGCGTAGCCAACGTCGAACGTGGCCCCGCGCGTGCGCAGCGTCCCCGTCGCGCCGGCTCAACACTCCGGTGTCGCATCCCCCCGGCATGCGCGGGTCGCGTGGCGGACACGCTCATCGACCGGGAGTGATTCGATACGTGCCAGCCCGTTACGAGCGTTGCCATCCGACGACGCGGGCCGCATCGACGCGTGCCACCGGTGATGCAAAGTGATCCAGCGGAGCGACGCGTCATGCGCGGATCAGAGCGATCCTATCCCTGGCCCCGCGCTTGCCTTTTCGGGGGTCGCCGCCGCGCCCGGAGCTGCATGACTGGGCCTCGGGGCGGCGACGCCAACTCCTCACCCCCCAACGCGAGTGTCGACCATGTACCCCCGCATCCGCTTTACCTGAACCCTTCTCTTCATCCTCGCGGTCGCGGCGTGCGCAGACGGTCCGACCGCTCCCTCGACCGACGCGGCTGCCGTTGATGCCCGGAACGAAGCTCGGCTGGTGGCATTGAGGCGAGCGAGCGCCAGCGTGTGATGATCACTCAGGCGGAGAGTCAGGCGCTCCTCGGCGGGCTGCTTGGCGGCACGGTCGGAACGCTCGGCGGACTTCTCGGGGGCACCGTCCATATCGTTGGCGGTGTCGTCGGCGGCGTCGTCAAGACCCTCGGCGGAGTCCTACTCGCTTCCTGTGTTCCGCAGCCGTACGACGCGACGGTGGAGGTGATCGGGCCGGCAGGCGGCACGCGACGGGTCGGCCCGCATAAGCTCTCGATTCCGCGTGGTGCGCTACCGCAAAGGACGGTGATCACGGCCGAGGCGGCGATCTCGAACCTTGCGACCGTCGAGCTTCACCCCCATGGCCTGCGCTTCGCCAAGCAGCCGCTGCTAACGCTGAGCTACTCGCACTGCCGGCCGCCGGCCGACTTCCGCGAGGGGATCGGCTACCTCAACGAGGCGAACGAGATCATCGAGTGGCCCGAGTTGCGCGACCGCGTGCGGGACGGGAAGGTGACCGTGGCGCTCGACCACTTCTCGCGCTACGCGGTGGCGTACTAGTCACCCCACGTATACGACGTCACCGTCGTTGTCGATCCCCAGCTCCTGGTGCATTCCACAGACGCCACACAGGAGGACCGCGTGCCAGCGCTCGTTCAGCTCCTTCTCGAGCTCTGGCGACGCGGGTCTCACCGTCAGTTTCTTGTAAGAGTATTCGCCGCAGTTCTCGCACGCGTGGGCGCGCGCGATCCGCTCCGCCTTTTCGCGCGAGATGTCGGCCAAGCTCAGCGCTCCTCCTCGCCCGTCGCGGTGGGTGGGACGCTCGCGGCGACGCTGGAAGGTAGAATCACCTGGTAGCCGGGCGATGCAGCCGGCTGCGTGCGGGTCCGCGATGGATCCGGACCCGTGTTACGGGCGCCAGCGCCGGGCGCGCTGGCGGCGCGATTCAGCAGCTCCTTCAAGCCGCCGAACGCGCCGAGTATTCCGGTGGCCTCCGAGGGGAGGAAGATTGTCGAGCCCTTTCCCTGCGCCGCCTGGGGTAGCGCCTCGAGGTACTTCTGGCCGAGAAGGTACATCGCCGCCTGGCCCTCGGGGAGCGAATCCGCGACTCGCCGAAGCGCCTCCGCCTCGGCCTGCGCCATCGTGAGGCGCGCCTCGGCGAGTCCCTGAGCGCGGAGAATGGCGGCGTCCTTCTCCCCCTCGGCGCGCCGAACCTGCGCCTCGCGCACCCCTTCCGCCTCGAGGATCTGCGCCCGCTTGCTCGCTTCCGCGTTGGTGACGGCGGCGCGGCGTTCGCGCTCGGCACGCATCTGCAATTCCATCGATTGCTGAATGTCGCGCGGCGGCTCGATCGCCTGCAGCTCCACACGGGTGACGTCCACCCCCCAGCCTATGGACGCTTCCTCGATCACTTCCCGCATCCTCCGGTTGATCATGTCGCGGCTGGCGAGCGTCTGATCGAGCTCGATGTCCCCGACGATGTTGCGGAGCGTCGTGCGCGTGAGCGTCTCGAGCGCATAGGGCAGGTTCTGAATCGAATAGGTCGCCTTCTGCGGGTCTGCGACGCGGTAGTAGAGAACAGCGTCGATGTCGATCGTGACGTTGTCCTTCGTGATCACTGGCTGGCTCGGGAAGTTGAGCACCTGCTCGCGGAGGTCGATGCGCGTGGTCGAGCCCGAGGTCACACGCTTGATGCCGCTCACGTCCGCCTCGAAGAACCGGACGTCGATAGACTTGGGCCGCTCGATGAACGGGATCAGGATGTTGAGCCCCGACCGCGCGATCCGGTTGAACCGGCCGAGCCGCTCGATCACTAGCACCTCTGCCTGTCCGACGATCTTGACGGAGCTCGTAACGACTAGCATCGCGATCAACGCGATGACGGCGAGAAAGATAAGGCCACCCATGGCTGCTCCTATTTGGTGGGGCAGATCATTTTACGGCGCGAATGCCTTGACGCGCAACGTACCCAGTGGTGCGCAACGTACCCGTTGGCGCGCAACGAGCCCACTCATATCTGCGCACCGGGTCGGCTTCGTGGCGCAACGGGTCCGGTGCTCCGGGCTCGGTGTTCGAGGAAGGGCGCGGGGCCAGTGTGCCTGCTAAGGGTTCCAATCGGCGAGGAAGATGTTCGTCTCCCCCGGACTTGCGGCGTTCCGATTGGAGGCCCACACGAGCTTGGTGCCGTCGGGGCTGAACATCGGGAAGCCGTCGAACTCCGGGTGCATCGTCACTGGCTCGAGCCCGCTGCCGTCCAGGTTGACGAGGTAGAGGTCAAAGTTGCGGCTGCGCGGATTCCTGTAGTTCGACGAGAAGATCACGCGCTTCCCGTCGGGGGTGAAGAACGGGGCGAAGTTGGCGCCGCCGAGATGGGTGACTTGTCGTTGCCCGGAGCCGTCGGCGTTCATCAACCAGAGCTCCATCCGGTTGGGGCGGACGAGGCCTTGGCGCAGCAGGTCGCGATAGGCGGACAGCTCGGCAGAGTCGGTTGGGTGATGGGCGCGGTAGATGATCCTGGTCCCGTCAGGGGAGAAGACGGCACCGCCGTCGTAGCCGGGCGTCGTAGTCAACCGGCGCACGTTCGTCCCATCCACGTTCATGATGTAGATGTCGAGGTCGCCGTCCTTGAGCGACGTGAAGACAATGGTCTTCCCGTCGGGCGAGACGATTGCCTCGGCGGTATAGCTGCCATAGTTCGTCAGGCGCCGCAGGTCCGACCCATTGGCCGTGGCGGTGTAGATGTCGAAGGGGTCGAGGCGCCAGACGTAACCGCGCGATCCGTCGGGGCGGGGCGGGCAGGTCGTATCCGCAGCGTGTGTGGACGAGAAAAGGACCCGCTGGTCTCCGGCGAGAAAGTAGCCACAGGTGGTCTTTCCCGTCCCGGTGGAGACGCGGCGGACGCCGCCGCCGTCGAGGTTCATTACGTACTGTTGGTCGCAGCTCCTTCCGTCGCGCGCGGACTGGAAGATGAGGCGAGTGCCATCGGTGCTGAAATACGCTTCGGCGTTCTCGCCGCCGAAAGTGAGCTGACGGACGTTGGCGAGGCGCGGCTCACCCGAATCTGGGCGGGCCCGGTGGGGAAAGGGTGGATCGGCTGTGACGGCGGTCGAAAGATGGGGGTAGCTCGGGCGCGAGGCCGTAGATTCCCCAGTCAGGGGGGGGGGGCCCCAACGCCAGCCCGCGAACACAACCACGGCCACCAGAGAGATGGTGGCCGCGGCGGAAAGTCGAATCTTGATCATGCCGCAATATCGTCCGACGCGCGCCGGGGCGGCAGCGGCGCCGGGCGATCCCGCGCCGGGTAGCTACGGGCGTCGCGGGGCGTCCGACGGCGCTTGGGCGAGCGCGAAGAGGTCCTTCTGTGTCTGTCCGCGTTGCAGGAGCGCGAGCGCACGCTGGAGCTGCGGATCCTCCGGCACGCGGCGGCGGAACGCGGCGGAGTCGCCGAACGATTGCCGCAAAACCTGATTGGTAAGCCACCGATCGATGAGCGGCGCGCCGGAATCGAACAGCCTCCGGTCGACATTCACACCCGCCTGGGTCAGCCGGCTGAAGAACTCCTCGCGCCACTCCGGTGTCGCGCGCACCTCGGGCGTCACCTTCCCCTTCCGCTCGACCGACATGTCGTACTCGATCGCACGCACGATCCCGATCTTCGGGGAGAGCGCACGGTAGAGCTCCTGCTGCGCTGTCGGAATCGTGTCCTCGGGGACTATCACGTCCGGGGTGATTCCGCCGCCGCCGTAGACGATACGACCGGCGTCGGAGCGGAATACCGGCCGGTCCTTCTTCACCGCCTCCGTCTCGAGGGAGTCGGGCGCTTCATCCGCCACGGGCGCTGCGGCAGGGCCGCCTAGGCTAGCGATCCGGGGGTCCGCCTCGTCACGGTCGTTCTGGATCGAGCGCCCGCTCGGCGTGAACCATTTCGCCGTAGTCAGCTTGAGCGAATAGCCACCCTCGAGCGGGAAGACCGACTGCACAAGCCCCTTCCCGTACGACGTGGTGCCGACGACCAGTGCGCGGTCGTGGTCCTGTAGCGCTCCGGCCACGATCTCCGACGCGGAGGCCGATCCGCCGTTGACCATGACGACGAGCGGCAGGGTCCCGTAGTGCTGCCCGCGCTGCGTCATGAAGCGCTGTACCTTCCCCTGCCGCGCGCGGACTGAGGCGATCTCCTGGCCGTCCTTCAGGAAGAGGTTGCTCACCGACAGCGACTGGTCGAGAATCCCGCCGGGGTTCCAGCGCAGGTCGAGGATGATTCCCTTCGCCCCGCGCTTCGACAGGCGGTCGATCGCCGCGCTGAGCTCGTCCGAGGCGTTCTCGTTGAACTGCTGCAGAAACACGTAGCCGACGCCTCCGTCGAGCAGCATCGCGTAAAGTACCGCCGGCACGTTGATGATGGCGCGCGTAAGGACGTGATCGATCGGCTGCGGCACTCCGGGGCGCGCGAAACGTACCCGAACCTTGGTACCTGGCGTCCCCGTTAAAGCTGTCGAGACCTGGTCGGTCGACCAGTCGCGGGCAGAGGCCGTGTCGACTCCGATGATCCGGTCCCCCTCGACGACGCCGGCGCGCTCAGCCGGAGTGTTAGGAAAGACGCGGACGACAACGACGTTCTCCGCCTGCTTCTCGATCGACATCCCGATCCCGCCATAGCGGCCGGTAGAGTTGGTCGAGAAGCGACGCGACTGCTGGGGTGTGAATAGCTCTGAGTACGGGTCGTCGAGCTGCTCGACCAGCCCCATCGCCGCCTTCTGGTAAAGCGCGGCGGTGTCGACCGTGTCGACGAAACGGTCGGCCACGATGGTGAGCACCTGATCGAACAACCGCGCGCCGTCGCGAGTGGAGCGCTCCTGGAGCGCCCATCCACCCACCAGGGTTGGGACGGCGACCGCGGCGGCGAGCAGCGCCCTGCGGCGGAGGGAAAGCATAGGAATCGGCATCCGCGAAAGAGGGAGACCAGTTACTTCATCAGAGAGTACGACGAGTGGAGGTAGAGGTTCCTCCCAACTTCGCCAAACTTCGCATCAAATTCCACCACCGCTGGCCCTCGAGTCACCCTGCGAGCCTCCAGCCGGCGCTCCGGCGTCGCTGCCGGTCGCCGCGCCGCCCCCCCTTTGCCCCCCCCCTCCCCCGGCCCCCTCCGCTGCTCTCGCGCTGCCCATCCCGCCGCCCCATCCCCCTTCGCCATGCGCCAGAAGCTCCCGCCACGAGATTTCGCTCCCTTTCCTAAACCC
>JALZIF010000242.1 GCA_030860435.1 Gemmatimonadota bacterium
TTCAACGGCGGTGTGATGGCGGCCAACGTCAACCTCGCGCAGAACACCGTGCTCGGCAACGCCGTGATCAGCTACTCGAGCTGCATCCTGTCCAAGGTCCTGCAGGCGAGCGCGACCCCGAGCCCCATGGACAGACGCCCGTGGGCCGAGCTCTATTGAGGTGACCCTGACGAGGGGTCGCCGGTGCAACACCGGTGACCGGGCTGAAACGAAATACTGCAGTCATGCGCGGCGCACCTAGTGTCGCAAGTTAGAAACTGGTGGACTGTCGGTTGCTCTGGCCCTCTGGGACATCCCCTGCGAGAGATTGGTCCCATGGCGCGCGGCCCCAAGTTGTCCCCGTTGATCCTGACCAAGGAAGGCGGAGATCGCGCAGCTAACAGCGTGGAGTCGCCGGCCCAAGACCGCGCGCGCCATCGGCGAACGCGCACGAGATACCAGAGAGTTGATCGAGCAACGCGATCATCTGCGGCCCACCCCGGCGGAGCCAGCGGCCCATGGTTGTCGGGTCGGGGACCGCGCGCCAGCCGAAAAGCCGCCGGATGCCGCGTGCGGCAAGGCCATGCAAGTCGTCCATGACGCCGTCGCCGTCGGTCAGATCGTCCGCGTCATGCAGGAACCGGACTGGCGCAGCGTCCCCTTGCGCCTGCGGGCGGGATGGGATACAATGATGACGCACCGCCCGGGTGCCTCGCTGTGAGAAGATCGTTCCGCGAAGAACTCTCTCTCTCGGTACGGCGGCCAGGCGGTGTTGGCTATACGTCTATTGCAGGATCCAGGCTTTCATTTCCGGTCGGTCTGTCCGCGCGCCGCACGACGCGCCTCGTCCTCACGCCGCTGGTCCGCCATGGGCCGGCGATACATGCTGTAGAACCCCGCCGCCGCACCGACGAACATCCCGATGATTGCGAACCATTCGCTACCGAGGCGGCGGTCCAGCCACTGTCCTGCGAAGAGGAAGAGGATGATCGCCGCGGCAAACTGAAAGCCGAGCCCAGCGTACGCACCAACCGACGTCCCCACCTTGTGACGCCCCTCCGTTCGAGGGTCGGGCGTGCGCACTTTCTTTTCCCGCTCGTCGGTCATCTCGGCGGCAAATCTTACCTGCTTGTGAAATTTTTCGCAAGCAACGTTCGAGGCGGGTATCGAAGGGGTACCGAAAGTGGTTAGCCCGCGGCAAGTGACGCAATCGTGGTCACCTACGGTGTTGCCAACTTGACCGATCGTCTCCGGGACAGTAACTTCGCGCCACTCGTCGCCACGTCGTTTGTTCCCTGGCCGCCGCGCCCGGCCGCCGCCCCTGTGCTCAGCTCCCGCTTCGTCAGTCTCGTGCTGTGCGCCGCCGCGATCATCGTCGCGTGCGGGCCGCGCGCGCACTCGGCCCCGGCTCGTTCCGCTCCGCCGCCGTCATCAGCCGCTCGAGACTCGGGATCGCAGGCCATGCTCGCCACCTCGCTCGACGTGAGCGTCCGCGATGGCATCAACCTCGCGCTCCACGTCACCAACACCGCCGCCAACCGAATTGAGCTCCGTTTCTCGAGCGGTCAAACGTACGATTTCACGGTGCTCGACGCGGCGGGGCGCGAAGTTTGGCGTTGGAGCGCCGACCGAATGTTCACGCAGGCGCTGCAGATCAAGTCGCTCGACGCTGCAGAAACGCTCACGGTCCAGGAGCGGTGGGACAGCGAAGGACGCACGGGGCGTTTCACCGCCGTCGGCACGCTGCGGAGCAGCAACTACCCGGTCGAGCAGCGGGTCGAGTTCAGCCTGCCGTGAGGCGTTAGGCGTCTCGGATGCGAGGCGGCGACGGGACCGTGGGCGGCTCCCCCGGGTGGGGGACGACCGAGAGCACGACGCGGTCGCTGCTCGTCTCTATCGACCCGTCGCCGTCACACGTCCGGCTTTCGGACTGAACGGAGGGCCGGCATGACGGAATCACTCAGCGCTGGGCGCCTGACGTGAAGCTTGCCAGTGTCGAGGCGATCATCCGGGCGCTGAACGAAGCTGGTGTACGGTTCATCGTGGCCGGAGGGCTGGCTGTCGTCGCGCATGGATACGGGCGACAGACGCACGATCTGGATCTCGTCATCCGGCTGGACGGTCCAACGGTGCGCGCGGCATTCCGAGCGCTCGAGACGCTTGGCTACCGGCCGCGCGTCTCAGTGACGGCTGCAGGCTTCGCTGACCCGCAGCAACGGGCGCGCTGGATTGAAGAGAAAGGCATGACCGTTCTCAATTTCCACAGCGATGAGCACCGCGAGACACCTGTCGACGTGTTCGTGACAGAGCCATTCGACTTCGACGGGGAGCATCGGCTGGCGCTGGTCGAGGAGTTGGCGCCCGGAGTTTCGGTTCGAATCCTACGGCTCGCGACGCTACTGCGCATCAAGCGCGAGGCTGGTAGGCCCCAGGATTTAGCGGATATCGCGGAGCTAAGTCTCCTGAATCCGGGGGCCCACAATGAGTGATGGAGTCGACTGGGCGCTCACGTCGTGGGAGGGAAACCGGCGCCGGCAGCACGAGGAGTTCAGGGCACTGCCGTTGCGTGAGAAGCTCGCGATCATCGAGCAGTTGGGCGAGGTTGCCGAGTTCTTCGCGGCGAGCCGGCGGGCGAAAGGGCTGCCGGTGAGAGGGCCTGGGTCAGGCGGCAGGACGAGTGGTGCGGGAGCCCCCGCCGGGGACAGCGGGCTGATCGCGTAGATCGCGTCAGGCGGCCGAGGGCGTCGAAGCCGCCCGCAAAGGTTTGCAACCGCCTCACCCTAGCCCCGCCAGCACCACTGGCAGAGCCGGCTACTTGTCGCGGGCGCCTAACGCACCCCGCCGGCCGTAAGCGTCCTCGTTCACAGAGCACTCGCCGCCCGTCACACCGTCGCAATGACTCATGTCGCCGAGCGAGGCGCTGCCGGCGACCCCCTCCGTCCACCCACACGCCGCCCTCGTCGCGACCCGACTCGCCGGTTATGTTCCCAGCGAACTCCACCGGATGGATAGGCATTGGCGACACAGCCCCAGCCCCAGCCCCGCCGCGGCTCGGACAATCGGGATATCGAGCTGCTCGACCGGCTCGCCCGCGCCAGGAAGGAGCTGGCGGCGCAGATCGGCCGCCGCATCATCGGCCAGCACGACATCGTGGACAACGTTGTCGCCGCGCTTCTCGCCGGCGGTCACGTCTTGCTGGTCGGCGTCCCCGGGCTGGCTAAGACGCTGCTCGTTCAGACCGTCTCGCAAGCGCTCGATCTCCGTTTCTCGCGCATCCAGTTCACCCCCGACCTCATGCCGAGCGACATCACGGGGACGGAGCTGATGGAGGAGGATCACGCGACCGGACGGCGCGTCTTCAAGTACGTAAAGGGGCCGATCTTCGCGAACGTCGTTCTTGCCGACGAGATCAACCGCGCCCCGCCGAAGACGCAGGCCGCGCTGCTCCAGGCGATGCAGGAGCACGCGGTCACGGCCGCGGGCCAGACGCACGCGCTCCCCCCGCCCTTCTTCGTGCTCGCCACGCAGAACCCGATCGAGCAGGAGGGAACGTACCCGCTCCCTGAAGCGCAGCTCGACCGCTTCATGTTCGAGCTTCGAGTGACCTACCCGACGCGCGACGAGGAGGAGCGCGTCGTCTCGGCGACCACCGGCGATATCGAGGCGACCATCTTGCCGATACTCGGCGCCGCCGAGCTGCTCGAGCTACAGCATCTCGTCAGGCGCCTTCCCGCTCCGCCGACGGTGATCAGGTACGCCGTCCGCCTCGCCCGATCGACCCGCCCCGACGCGGAAGAGGCGACCGTGGACGTGAAGCGCTACGTGAGCTGGGGCGCCGGCCCGCGTGCATCACAGTATCTCATACTCGGCGCCAAGGCAAAGGCGGCGATGGACGGTCGCCCGGTGCCCGATCTCGACGATGTGCGCAGTATTGCGCTCCCGGTCCTGCGTCATCGTGTGTTGCTGAATTTTCAGGGGGAGGCGGAGGGGGTGAATGTGGAGCGGTTGATCTCGTTGGCGGAGGTGCGGCGGTAGACTGCGTCGCACCTGACGTGATTTTTGCGCGCAACGAGACCGGTGTTCGGTGCTCGGTGCTCGGTGTTCGGGGACCAGCCGGGGCTCGGATTACCCGAACACCGCGCTGTCTACCCAAACACCGAACACCGAGCACCGAGCACCAGACACCGGTCTCGTTGCGCGTTCAAGCCGACAGGCTACGCAAGATGAACGGGCTCGTTGCAAACGCAGGCTCCCTAGCCGTCACCGCCATCCTCCACAACCGCCTCCGCCTCTACCTCCACCATCATCGCCGGATCGATCAACCCCGTCACCTCGACCATCGTCGCCGCCGGCAGGATTTCGCGGAAGAACTCTCCATGCGCGCGCCCGATCTCTTCCCAGCGCGAAATGTCGGTGACGTACGTTCGCGTGCGCACGACGTCCGCCATCGTCGCCCCGGCGCGGTGAAGCGCAGCCTCGATGTTGCGAAGTGCCTGGACCATCTGCTCGTACGGGCTGCCGCGCCCCACTAGGTCGCCGTGCTCGTCCGTCGCCGTCGTTCCCGAGACGTGAATCGTGCTCCCCCGCCCCACGCGCACTGCGCGGGAATAGCCCACGATCGGCTCCCAGGGCGCGTTGCCGGAGATGTTGGTTCTTGGCATCGAGGTCGCCGGTTGAGGGTTGCGGGTTGAGGGTTGCGGGTTGAGGGTTGCGGGTTGCGGGTTGCGGGTTGCGGGTTGTGGGTTGTGGGTTCGCCCGAGGGGCTCAATCGATCCCTGCGTCCCGCTGCAGCCATCGCACATATCCTATGATCCGCGTCATCGCCTCGCGCGGGACTTGGGGCTGCGGGGGCATGTTGCCGAAGCGCCAGTGGTGCTGTACTACCCCGTTCGAGGCGGCGTAGTAGAAGGCGGCGTCCGAGTGATGGTTCGGCTCGTAGACGATATGGACCAGCGGGGGTCCCAGAGCGGTTCCGCGGGCATGCTGGCCGTGACAGACGACGCAGTTCGCCGCGAAAAGACTCTCGCCCTCGACGTGCTCGGCCGGAGTGGGGGGCGGAGGTGGGGCAGGAACATCGGCCGCGTTTCGCTCCGGCCCTTCCCCGCACGCGAGGGCGAGCAATGGGAGCACCCACAGGCGGAGGAGGGGGGGGTAGCGCGTCAGGCGGCGGCGAGGCATATGAACTCCTGGTATGACGATACGCTGACGGCAGCGCGTCTCTTGCAGCCGGTGGACGGCTCTGGGCCCTCGACAGGCAGGAATCATGGTGAGACTGCGCACGCTCGGGCAATGCGTCGTCGAAATCGGCGAGACGAAATTCGGGCCGGAGGCTGAATTACTCTTCGCCCTGGTACTCTATCTCGCGATGGAAGGTGGGAAGCGGACCGGGCGCGGCGTTCTGACGACTTTGCTCTGGCCCGAGGTCCCGGAGGAGAAGGGCGCGCACTGTCTGCGGCAGGCTGCGTACCGGCTGCGGAGCTTGGGCGTCCCGATCTGCTCCGACCGGTCGCACGTCTGGCTCGACCCGGCGGGCGTCGAGGCGGATTTCTTCCCTGTCCAGCACATGCAGGAAGGGGCGGAGCGGGAGCGGTTGGCCGAGTCCGTGCCCGGAAGCTTCCTTCCCGGCTACTCGCCGAACTTCTCGGCGCCCTTCGCCGAATGGGTGGACCGACAGCGCGACATCATCAACTCCGGCGTGCGACGCGTGCTCGTAGGTGCGGTCACCACGAAGCGCGCCCGCGGCGACTGGCGGCAAGTGGAGTGGCTGTCGGCCAAGTGCCTGGCGATCGACCCGCTCAACGAGGAGGCGACGCTAGCGAGCGCCGAAGCCGCGGCGCTCCAGGGCGGGAAAGTTCAGGCGCTGACAATCCTCGACAGGTACCTGCGCGAGATCGGTCCGGAGGCGCGGGAGATCCGCCTGCCCGCGACCATGCTCCGCCGACGCATCGCCGAAGCGCCGTATCTGGACCGCGACGGGCCGGTGCTCGACGCCCCGTTCGTCGGGCGAACCGAGGAGATGGCGATTTTGAACCGCGCGCTCCAGCTCGCGCATGGCGCCCATGGCTCCGCGCACGTGATCTGGGGAGAGCCCGGGATCGGAAAGTCGCGGCTGGTGACGGAGTTTTGCCGCGCCGCGTCGCTCCAGCGGGTCCAGATCGTTCGTGTCGGCAACCAGTCGCACGACGAGCGCCGTCCGCTCTCGGCGTTCTCGGACATGACGCCCAAGCTGCTGATGGTCCCAGGGGCGCTCGGCTGCGCTCCCGAGTCTATGAAGTATCTGCGACGGCTCTACGAGCATAACCCGAATGAGACGCTCCCCAGCCCGGACACCAGCGAGGCAGCGATTCTCTACTCGAAGGTGCGCCGGTCGGTGCTCGACCTCCTCGACGCGATCGCCTCGGAGGGATGCCTGATCGTCGTGATCGAGGACGTCCAGTGGCTCGACGCGATCTCGTGGGACGTGATGCTGGAGGCGGTTCCCTGGCTGGCTTCACGCCGACTCCTTCTCGTCATGACGTCGCGCGTGCCGAACGCTGAGCAGATCAAAGGAGTGGCGCAACTCGCGGGCTTGCAGAGGCACCATCTTGGACCGCTCCCCGACGAATCCGTCCGTGCACTCGTTGGGGCGCTGCTCTCCCGCACGAGCCGCCCCGTGCGCCCGGAGCTGGCCGACTGGTGTGCCGCGAACGGCGGTGGCAACCCTTACTACCTTAGCGAGCTGGTGGTCCACGGCCTGCGGGCCGGCCCGGAGCTGCAGATCCCCGCCTCGCTGACGACTCTCATCCGCGAGCGCCTCGCCCGACTCCACCCGATCTCGCTCCGGGTGTTACAGGCTTGTGCGATTCTCGGCAAGCACTCGACGATCGACCGCCTGGAGACCGTGCTGGAGGAGCGCCGCGTCGACCTGCTCGACGGTCTGGATGAGCTCGAGGTCTACGGCCTCGTATCCTCGGCCGGAGCGCGCGTGTTCAGCAAGCACGAGATCCTGTCGCAGGCGGCGTTGGAGCGAATCTCGGCGCCGTCCCGCCGCCTGCTGCATCATCACGCCGCGATGCTCCTCGAGCGCGAAGTGATGGAGGCGCAATCGGCGCCGATGTTGTGGGACAGCGCGGAGCACTGGCAGCTCGCGGGGGAGCGCGAGCGCGCGGTGCGGCTCCTCCGCTGGTGCGCCCGCCACGCGCTCGAGATTGGCGTACCGGCGGAGGCCGGAGCGCTGCTCGAGAAGGCGGTGACACTTACCGTGACACCAGCGGAGCGGCGGGACGTATTGGGGGAGCTCACAGAGGCGCTTCGGCGCGGGGGGCAGTGGGAGCGGCTATTACCCGTGCTGGAGGAGATAAAGGAAATACGAGCTCAGCACGACCCGGCGCATGACGGCCACGATGATTTCGAGCTGATGGAATACCAGGGGATATGGAAGTGCGGTGGAGCGATGCCGCCGATCCTTGCCAGTATCGTGTCTTGCGTTGAATCGCGGCGCGGAAACGCCGAACACAAGGTGAAGGCCGCGACGATAGGGCTTACTATCTGCGACAACCTCTGCGACGACGAGACGGCGCGCACTCTGTTTCAGTCTGTGTCTCCCCGCGCTCGCGATTTCGAAGTCGATCGACTGATCCGTCTTGACCTGGAGCTGGTCTACCACACTACCTTTGGCAGCTACCACGACGCAGTGATTGCTGGACGTGACCTCGTGGCCGACGCCAGGCGCAGCAAGAGCGTCATTCAGCGAGCCGAACTATTGTTCCACGCGTCGATTGCCCTGCGCGGCGGCAATGAGCTCGAAGAGGCCGTGTCGGCAGCGACCGAAGCGTACACGCTGGCCAAAAAGTTCTCTCTCGCGGGCCTGGCAGCGAGCATCGCGACCTCCACCGCCTGGACCTACCTCTCCACTGATGACATCCCGGAGAGCGTGCGCTGGTGTGAACGCGCCGAGGCTTGGCTGCCGCAGATAAGCGACCGGGCCGCGCTTGCGAACACGCTCGTCACGCGTGCTCACTTGGCGTTCCTCTCAGGCGAGTTCGCCGCCGCGGATCAGTTCTTCGACGCGTCGATCAACGCATCGCGTAGGACGACTCATCCGCGGCTGCTGGTAAAGAATATGGCGCTACGCCTGCATATTCGACTTGCGAGGCTGGGCCAGCCGCCGAGTCAAAGCGAGGTGGGCGAGCTAATCGGTCTCCATGCGATCACGCGCCGTGCGTCTGGCATGGACCATACGGTTGCCTCGATCCATGCACTCGTGGCGACATGCGGAGACCTGACCGTCGCAGATCGGCTCGTGGGAAGTTACCTCCAAGAGCACCGGCGCGAGCTGCAGCCGCCCGTTCGAGCGCTGAGGGATATCGCGGCGAGAACCGAAGAAGCAAAAAGGCGGGCGAGCGTTCCGGCGACGTCGATGATTCCGGTACCTTTGATCGTGGCGCTCGATCAGGCACCGACCGCACGGCGGTGAGATGAGACAACCGAACGTTGCGCCGCTACCTCCAGCGAGATCCTTCGCTCAGTGACGAAGAGAAGCCGGAAGGACGGGCTTTCGAGCAGCCTTCCGCAGATTGACGGATCGAACTGAACGCCCTTGAACTTATTAAGCTCGTGTCGGACGTCTCTTTCGGTGAGGGCTCGCCGATACGGGCGATCAGAAGTCATCGCGTCGATCGTGTCCGCGAATTTGATGATCCGTGCGCCGAGGGGAATCGCTTCCCCGACGAGGCCGTCCGGATAGCCACTCCCATCCCAGCTTTCGTGGTGGTGTCGCACCGCGCCAATAATGTCTTTGAGCCCCGATACAGTAGCCACGAGTTCCGCACTCTTGATCGGATGGGACTTCATGACTGCCCATTCATCGGGCGTTAGTTTCCCTGGCTTTCGCAAGATAGGCGCGTAAATCTCGTGAATCTTCCCGACATCGTGGAGGAGCGCGGCGACCCCAATCCGATCCACCTGCTTTGTGCTCAGACCGATCGCGCGGGCGATGATCTTCGAATATTGCGCCACGCGCCTCGAGTGGCCAGACGTATAAGGATCCCGCGCTTCTATCGCTTTAACCATCAGCTGGAGCAGTTCTTCGTTCACCTGCTCAAGCTGCCGATTCACCTTATATAGCTGGCGCGCTCCGAGCAGCGGAATGCTCAGGCCGGCAACGCCTAACGCGCCGGTGCGAACATACAGCCAGGCGAAAAGGAACACAATTGGTGCCGTACAGACATCGTAGACTATCGTTCCAAGATTGTTCTGCTTCCAAACGTCGAAGAGCCGCTGTTTCTCGCTAATAGCCACCACGCCGGCGACAACTGTCGTGTTGACGCCAAGAAACACGCCGACCAAGGCGGCCAGCGGCACCATCGTGTCGAAGCCGACATCCGTGAGAGTTAGGTCTCCCAGCTCAAGGAGGGATACGCCACCAAGCGCACCGTAGGAAAGAATGGCGAGAGAGATCGCAAGGGAGAGTTGCGCCACATTGAAGACTGCCTTCAGCGGCGCCCGTTTCGCGGTCAGCTCAGCGACTACGCTCGCAACGACCACGGCAACCACACACAGCCAGTTGGGCGCGATGAGCGCGGTCGCGAGCCAGGGAATGAACGCTGTAGAACCGCTAGCGCCTTTCGGCAGCGCATGAACTTGAAGAACGGAGACGAAACCTAGAATCGAGAGCCAGCTCACCGCTTGGATATGGGCGACCTCAGGCTTCGGTGCGACACCCATGACGACGAGTGCGGCACCGAGAGCCATTACGGCGATTCCAAGCACGTACAAAGCGAGTCGATTCATTCCCAAGAAGAGAGCCCCCGCCCTCGGTCACGACCAGACTTGCCATTCAGCAACAAGCGCGCTGAAAAATCCACTCACGAGACCGGCGATGAACTGCATTTGGCGTCACCTCCCATTAGGATAGTCGTACCGGCTTTCGCCAAGTACGCTCCGATCGGTTGGCTCCGCTCGTGCTGCTTTCCGCCTGCCCGCTTCGCTTCGCTACGTCTGCCGAGGTACGGGGGTTATTTTTTGTTAAGGTATGGTCGTGGGGATCGGTGCCCGATCACAAGACGCGTGACCAGACCGCCTAACTACAAAAAGCCTACTTGGCCGGCCGCGCGTCAGCGCGTTCGGCCGATCCAGCGATTCGTTGCGTCCAGGACCGCGAGCGCGCTCGCCGTCTCCTCGCTATGGCGAACCTCGCAGCTACCGGTCAGAAGAATCCGGTCACGCGCGAGCGCCGCCGTCACGCCGACGAACACGAAACCACGGTCGAATGCATCCACAAGGCGCGCTCCCTCCAGCCCGAACGCTGCCTCTTCCGCTTGCGTCAGCGCTTGGAGCGTGGCCCTCGCGGCGAGCTCGATGCGCGAATGCTCCGTCTCCGGGCCGTCCGATTCGCCGCTGAAGCTGTCCTCACCCTTCCGCAGAGTCACCCGGCAGGTAACCCCCTTCGCCCGCGAGCGGCGGACCTCTACGTCCTCAAAGTAGACCCGCCGGCGATCGATGTCCGCCTCCGGCGGCTCGAGCACCGCCGGGCCGCCGATCACGGAGCCGGCGATCGCGGCCCCGGCAATACGCTTGTGGTCCACCGTTGTCGCAACGGAGATCTTGCGGTGGTCCACACGAATGCCGAGGTGGGCGAGCAGGGCACTCTCGACGTTCCGCACCGTCTGCTTCGGCGAAACCTCCATCGTCGTCAGCAGATGCACTTCGGCGACCGTCCCGCTCTTGTCCGGGATCACTCGTGCGGCAATCACCCCGGGGAGCGTCAGCAGCAGCTCCTCCGCGCGCTGAGTGGGCAGCGGGCTATCGTCGAGCGTGGACACGGGTGCTGGCATGTAGTGACTTACGAGCCGGTGCCCTGAGGGGAGTGGGCGGCTGTGGACTGACTAGAGGATGACGAGACGGGACGGCGGACGCAACCGCTGGACTACGAAGAGTGACGCACGAGCGGCCGCGCCTGACGGTAGGCAATGCGGTGTGACGTAAGGCACCGAGCAATATGACGCTGGATTTTCTCACTGGCAAGTGGTCTATAACGAAAGTTGATATTCTGTGAGCTTACGATACAGTGTCCGCTCCCCGATCCCAAGCATCTCCGCCGCTCGGCGCCGGTTGCCTCGCGTTTCGCGGAGTGCGGCCTCGATCGCCACACGCTCGATCGCCGCCATCGTCATCCCTGGCCCGATCATCACTGCATTCGCCGGCGCCTGGGCCGGCGGCTCGATCGCCCCCCCCCCAACGGTCGGGGCCGCTGGCATCATCGGCCGAACCTCTCCCACCATCTCACCCGGCAGCGGACGGGTGTCGTCCAGCCGCCTGCGGAGCTCCTCCACCTGCAGCTTCAACTCTACGAGGCTCCGCACGATGAACTCCAGCTCTCGCCCGCCGGCCTCGCTGGCGCCCCGGACAACCGGCCCGATATGCACCGGAAGCAAGCGGCCGTCGGTACGCTGGCGATACTCCGCGGGGATGTCTTCGGCGCGGATCTCCCGCCCCGGCGACAGGACTACCATGCTTTCCACGAGGTTACGTAGCTCGCGGACGTTCCCTGGCCACGGGTAGTCGGCGAGGATCTGCATCGCCTCCGCCGAGATTCCGTGAAACGGACGCTCGTGTAGCGTCGAGAACTCCTGCACGAACCGTCGCACGAGGAGCGGAATGTCCTCCCGGCGCTCGCGCAGCGGCGGAAGGTAAATACTCAAGACGTTCAGCCGGTAATAAAGGTCGGCGCGGAACTCTCCGCCCTCCACCAGCCGGCGCAGCGGACGATTAGTCGCCACGACGACGCGCACGTCGATGCGGATGGGCTGTACCCCGCCGAGCCGCATCACCTCACGCTGCTCTAGCGCTCGCAGGAGCTTCACCTGCGTCGAATACGGTGCCTCCCCGATCTCATCCAGAAAAAGCGTCCCCGTGTGTGCCAGCTCGAAGCGGCCCAGGCGGCGTTCCGCGGCGCCGGTGAAGGCGCCCTTCTCGTGTCCGAACAGCTCGCTCTCGAGGAGCGTCTCCGGAAGCGCCCCGATGTTGACGGCGATGAACGGCTTGCCGCGACGCGGGCTCAACTGGTGGATCGCGCGAGCGACCAGCTCCTTCCCCGTCCCGCTCTCCCCCTCTATGAGCACGGTGCTCGAGACCGGCGCCATCTGCTCGATCTTGACGAGCACTTCGCGGATCGCTTCGCTCTCTCCGATCAGCCCCGTCAGGTGCGAGAGGCGGCGCCGCTCGAGGATGCGGTGGATGCCTGCGACCACCTCGTCGAGGTCGGCCGGCTTGGGGTAGATCTCGACGTATCCGGCGGCGCGGAGCCGGTCGTTGAGGAGCGGATCATCGATGTCAGCGAGTCCGATCACCGCGGGGGGGGGGGGGGGGGGGG
>JALZIF010000250.1 GCA_030860435.1 Gemmatimonadota bacterium
GGACGTACATCTTTCACCTTCGTCGCGGCGTGAGGTTCCACGACGGTTCGCCGTTCCTTGCGCGCCACGTTGTGCGGAGTTGGGAGCGCGTCCTGGACCCGGCGTCATTGAGCGGCGGTGCATCCACTCTCATGCCGATTTCTGGCGCGCGGGAGTTCGCCGATGGGAAGGCGTCGTCGGTGGTCGGCATCGAGGCTGTCGACGACAGCACCCTGCGCGTGACCCTCGCCGAGCCGTTGGCGATCTTCCCCACGCTGCTCGCGATGCCGGTGGCATACATAGTCCCCGACCCGCTCCCTGCCGACTTCGCGGCCAAGCCGGTTGGTACCGGCCCATGGCGCCTGATCGAGTGGCGCCACGACGACTACCTCCTGTTCGCCCGGAACGCCGACTACTGGGACGGGGCCCCGAGGAGCGACTCGCTCATGGCCCGCATAATCCCGGAGCCGAGCACTGCCGTTGCCGAGTTCGAGAGCGGGAACGTCGACCTCTTGTACGTGCCCGAGGCAGAAACGCGGCGGTGGGAGCAGACTGACGAGAGGCAGGCACGCCTCGCCTCCGCGCCGGCACTCCGGCTCTGGTACGTCGGGATCAACGTTACGCGCGGCCCTCTCGCGGACGCCCGCGTTCGACGCGCGCTCAGCCACGCGATCGACGTCCGCACGATTCTCGACCGGCTGGTCGGCGGACGCGGACGGCTCGCGGCGGGGGTTATACCACCGTCGCTACCCGGAGCCGACACGATGCGCCGGCCGTACGTTTACGACCCGGCGGTCGCGCGGCTGCTCCTCAGGCAGGCCGGGCATCCGAACGGGATCGACGTGCGGCTATGGCACTCGCAGGATCCGACCTTCATGCGCGTGGCGCAGAGCATCCAGGGCTACCTCAACGAAGCCGGGATTCGAACGACGCTCGTGCAGCGCGAGGCGGCAGCGATGCGCGCCGCGGCCCGGAACGGGGAGACCGACCTGGTGCTCAAGGACTGGTACGCAGACTACCCTGACGCGGAGAACTTCCTCTACCCGCTCCTACACAGCGCGAACCGCGGGCAGGGCGGTAACGTGTCGTTCTACTCGAGCGCCGAGTTCGACCGCGTCGTGGCCCGGTCGCGCGCCGAAGTGAGTGAGGAGCGGCGGATCTCGCTCTATCGTGAGGCGGACTCGCTCCAGTTCCGCGAAGCCCCGATGGTGTATCTCTTCTTCTACAATGAGCTGTACGCCGTGCAGCCCTGGATCAGTGGCTTCGTGGTGCCGACGATCTTCAACGGGCAGCGGTGGACAGAGGTGGAGATCACGAGCGCCGGATCGCAGTGACCAGCTTCCTGCTCCGCCGTCTGCTCCTCGCCGTGCCAACGCTCGCCGGGGTGCTCGTTGTCGTCTTCCTACTGCTGTATGTCGCCCCGGGCGATCCGGTTACAGAGATGGTCGGAGAACGCGCGGACGCGGCGACGATCGCGCGGCTCCGCGCCGAGCTCCGCCTCGACGACCCGTTGCATGTCCAGTTCGCCCACTATGCCGGTGGCGTCCTTCGCGGGGATCTAGGCCGCTCGTACATCACCGGGCGCCCCATCGCGACCGACATCCGGGAGCGCTTCCCGAAGACCCTCCAGCTCGCCGTGGCGGCGATGGTTCTCGCCGCAGTCGCGGGGATCACTATCGGCGTCCTCAGCGCGCGGCGCCCCGGCGGTGCCTTCGACCGATTCGCGATGGCCGCGGCCTATCTCGGGATCTCGTTCCCGGTCTACTGGGTGGGACTGATTCTGATCCTGATCTTCGCCGTCTCTCTACGCTGGCTCCCACCGTCCGGCTTCGGGCGCCCGGAGTTCCTCATCCTCCCCGCGCTCACCCTCGGCTCCCGCTCGATCGCCTTCCTCGCCCGAATGACGCGCTCGGCGATGCTCGACGTGCTGAGCTCGGACTTCGTGCGGACGGCGCGGGCGAAGGGGCTGCGCGAGCGGGCAGTGCTCGGACGCCACGCGTTGCGCAACGCGCTCATTCCGGTCATCACCGTCCTCGGGCTCGACTTCGGCTACTATCTCACCGGTAGCATTCTCACCGAGACGATCTTCAGTTGGCCCGGTCTGGGCCGCTATGTAGTGAACGCCATCGCTCGCCGTGACCTTCCGGCGATCCAAGGCTCCGTGCTCTTCCTCAGCGTCGTTTTCGTCCTCGTCAACCTGCTCACGGACCTGGCGTATGCGAAGTCCGACCCGCGGGTCGCATACGATTGATCGAGGGGGAACAGGCGGTCCCTGGCCGTCGTCGCCGGCCATTAGCCCACTCTCCGCACCCCGCCCTGCCGTCAATCGTCCTTCTGCCCGAAGATCGCCATGTTCGAGCTGTGCCCGGGGGCCACCTTCTTCTCCGGGTAGATCCAGTGCACGGCCTGGTTCACGGCGATGGCCGCCTCGCCGAACCCGGTCGCGATCAGCTTGAGCTTGCCCAAATACGTCGTTATGTCCCCGGCGGCGTAGATCCCCGGACGGCCCGTCTCCATCGTGCTGCTGACCGCGATCTCGTTCCTGCGGCACTCCAATCCCCACTCCGTCAGGCACCCCAGGTCGCTGACGAAGCCGAGCATGGGGAGGATCGTGTCAATCTCGAGCTCGCGTGTCGCCTTGGTCTTGGTGTCGCGCACTGTGACCGCGCGGATTCCATCTCCATTCCCGTGGATTTCGTGAAGCTCGTGGAAGGTGAGGACGGACGCGCGGCCCGCGGTCGCCGCGGCAGTCACCTCGCGCACCGTCGCGTCGTGGGCGCGAAAGCGGTCGCTGCGATGGATGAGCGTGAGGCTTGCCGCGCGATCGAGGAGCTGATGCGCCCAGTCGAACGCGGAGTCGCCGCCGCCAATGATCAACACGCGCCGATCGCGGAACTGCTCCGGATCGATCACCCGGTCGAAGATCCCGCGGCCATACCACGGCTCGGCGGAAGCCTGGGGTAGGCGCCGCGGTGCGAAGGCGCCGATGCCACCGGCAATAATTATCGTCCGCGTCGGAAACCTGTGGTTCTCCGTGACGAGGAGGAAGAGGCCGCCGTCCTCCTCTAGGGATACGATAGGCTCACCAAAGTGCATCGGCTCGCCGAACTGGGAGGCCTGCTCGACCAGCCCCTTGACCAGGTCTTTGGCCAGGATCTTCGGAAAGCCGCCGGCGTCGAAGATGTACTTCTCGGGATACAGCGCGGTTAGCTGTCCCCCGGCCTGGGGGAGGGCGTCGATGATCTGGGCCGATACGGCGCGCATACCTGCGTAGAACAAGGCGAAGAGCCCGGTCGGCCCTCCGCCGATGATCGATATGTCCTTGATCTCGTGAAGCATCCGTTAACGTTGCGCGCGCCTCGCGCCCAATTCAAGTCTCGTTCCAAGCTCCTCATGCCGCGCCCACGCTCCACGACCCTCGAGTTCTCCGGTGGCTTCCGCCTCGCGCGTAAGATCGCGTCGGGGGGGATGGCGACCGTCTACGAGGCGGAGCAATTGGGGCCGGCGGGGTTCGCCAAGCGGGTCGCGCTAAAGGTCATCCACCCGCGCCTCGCGCGGGAGAGCGAGTGGCGACAGCTCTTCATCGACGAGGCAAAGCTCTGCGCCGACCTCATTCACGGGAACATCGTCCAGATCTACCAGTTGGGTGTAGTGGAGGGCACGTACTACATCACGATGGAGTATATCCAGGGACCGACGCTGCGTGCCCTGATCGAGCGGCACCGCGAGCTGGGCACTCCCATACCACCCCCGCTCGCCGCACACATCGCGACCCGCGTCTGCAGAGCGCTGGATTTCGCGCACAACTTCGTCGGCCCAGACGGCTGCCGCCGCGACATAGTTCACCGCGACGTGGCCCCGGGGAACGTGCTGATCACCTGGGACGGGCACATCAAGCTCGCCGACTTCGGCATCGCCAAGGCGAGCACCTCGATCGACGTGGCGCGCGCCGGCGTCCGGCTCGTCGGAAAGAAGCATTACATGAGCCCCGAGCAAGGACTCGCGCTCGAGGTCGACGCCCGCAGCGATGTCTTCTCGCTGGGCGTCGTCCTCTTCGAGCTGCTGTCGCTCGCCAAGCTGTTCCACGAGGAGGCCACGGCCGACGCCATCGATGCGATCAGCACCGGCCCGCTGCCAAACCTCAGGGCCGCGCTCCCAGCGGCGGTGCCGCCCGAACTGGAGCGTATCCTCAGTCAGGCGCTGGCCCGCGAGCCGGCCCTTCGACCCACCGCTGCCGCGATGGGTCGCGCGCTCGACCGGTGGTGCGAAGCCCAGGAAGAGATTCCGAGCTCGGACCGCCTGCAGGAGCACCTCGCGAGAATCTTCCCACATCGTTTCCGCCGCGGCACTACCCCCCCGAAGGACCACGAGCTCACGGAGTTCTCGAACTTCCGGCCGGGTGTGCGGACCCGCGGGCGGCGGCTCCTCGCCAGACTACTTGGGGCGAGGCGGGCGGGTAATGGCTCGGCGCCTTAAATTGGCTCCATGCGGATCTACACCAAGACGGGCGATGCTGGGGAGACCGGGCTCTTCGGTGGCGGGCGTGTCGGCAAGGACCATCCGCGCGTCGAAGCATACGGTGACGTCGACGAGCTGAACGCCGTCATCGGGATGGCTCGCTCGATCGAGATGATGCCACGGATCGACGAAGTTCTCGCCCCGGTCCAGCGCGATCTGTTCAGCCTCGGCGCCCTCCTCGCCACCCCCGACCTAGACAAGATGCACCAGCACCTCGAGAAAGCGCGCATCGACAACGGGCGGATCGAGGAGCTGGAGCGCGCCATCGATGCCGGGGAGGAGGAGTTGGACCCGCTCCGCGCCTTTATTCTCCCGGGTGGAACCCCGAAGTCTGCTGCCCTCCACGTAGCCCGGACCGTGTGCCGGCGCGCCGAACGGCGCGTGATCGCGCTCGGAGCGCACGGGATCGAGATCCCGCTCCTCGTCGTCAAGTATCTCAACCGGCTTTCGGACCTGCTGTTCGTCCTGGCACGCGTTGCCAATCGCCGGGCTGGGGCCGCCGAGGCGACTTGGTGACGGATTACGTCGTCACGATCGCCGCTGGCGCGTTGGACAATGTGGGTACGATAGCCCGTAACGCCGCGCCCGCGCACCGCTACGCCCTCATAAGCGACACGAATGTCGCGCCGCGGTACGCCTCGCGAGTGGCGGCATCGTTCGGCGGCGACCGGATCGACGTCTTCCTCGTGCCGCCCGGCGAAGTAAACAAGACCCGGGACAGCTGGGCGCATCTCACCGACGCGATGCTCGCCGACGGCTGCGGGCGCGACACCGTCATCATCGCACTCGGCGGCGGGGTTGTCGGAGACTTGGCGGGCTTCGTCGCTGCGACCTACATGCGCGGCATACCCTACGTCCAGGTGCCCACATCCCTTCTCGCGATGATCGACGCGTCCATCGGAGGGAAGACTGGGGTGGATACGCACGCGGGGAAGAACCTCGTTGGCGCGTTTCACCAGCCCTCTGCCGTCATCGCCGACCCCGAGACACTCCGCACTCTTCCCCAGCCGCACCTCCGCGCCGGCCTGGCCGAGGCGATCAAGCACGGCGTAATCGCCGACGTCACGTATTTCGAGCGGCTTGTGGCGACTGTCTCACATCCTCTGCGGGATGGGGACGAGGTCGGTGAGCTGATCGCGCGAAGCATCGCGATCAAGCAGGGGATCGTGGGCCGAGATGAGCGCGAGCGGGGCATGCGGAAGGTTCTCAACTTCGGCCACACCATAGGCCACGCGATCGAGAGCGAGAGCGGCTATCGGCTGCTCCACGGCGAGGCGGTCGCCATCGGGATGATCCTGGAGAGCCGTCTCGCGGAGCGAGCAGGCGTCGCCGAGCCCGGGACGGCGGCGCGCGTAGTTGACGCCATCGATCGCGCCCGGCTTCCGGTCGATCGCCCACGCGATCTCGCCACCGACCGGATCATCGCCGCGATGCGGGCGGACAAGAAATCGCGCGCCGGACAGACGGAATTCGTTCTGCCTCGCCGAATCGGGAGCATGGCCGGCGAGGAGAGCGGGTGGGGGATCAGCGTGCCCGAAGCACTGGTGCGCGAGGTGCTGGCGTGAGGCGCGGGCTCGCCATTGCCGTGGTCGCGGCGCTGGTCGCATTAGGGATCGCGTTTCCGCGACAGCCGGCGGACCGTTATGTAAGCAGCGTCGTCCATCGCCCGGTGTTGGTAGTCCCGACGCCACAGCTGAGTCCGCTAATCGTTCGGTCGCCGCGCCTCTCGCCGACAGACTCGATCGATCCTGCCCCAGAGGGCGTGGTGGTTCCGGTCCAGATTACCGCCTACTGCCTTCGCGGGCTCACCCGGATGGGCGATCCAGTCCGGCATGGCATCATCGCCGCCGACCCGCGGGTCTTTCCGCTCGGCCGCCAGGTGGATCTCTTTGTCGGAAGGACGCATCGTGGCCGGTTCCTCATCAGCGATACCGGACGCGCGATCAAGGGGCGCCGGATCGACCTATGGATGGCAGGCTGCGACGATGCTGTCCGCTTCGGACGCCGGAGCGGCCGGGCGGTACTGGTGGCTCCGGAGGCGGCGTAACCACCGCCAGTCTGGCCCCACACTTGCCTGAGTTCGTTGGCGAAACCATACCGGACGAGCGCATGTCTGCCTTCGGCACCTATATACTCGGCATTCTCGTGATCGTGATCGGGCTCGCGGTCGCTGCGTACCTGCTGGCCGTGCCGCCGCTATGGATTGGCGTCGGGGTACTCGTGGTGATTGGCCTCGGGATCGTGACGGCGACGAGCCGAACGAAGCAGCGCGACCCTCCAGCGCCCCCACCGAGCAGTGCCAGATAACTGGACCCGAGCCGTCACGCCCGTTACAACTGCTGGCGGCTGTTACGTTTGGGCGTCGTTAGGTAGAGCCGTGTCATAACGGCAAGTGCCCGTCTGGCGATGGCATGCATTTTGGCAGTTGACCGATACGTAACCCTTGTGTATCCTGCCTGTCCCCGCCGACCTCGCGAGCGCCTCTCCGACGCTCGCATCTCCCTCACTCCTGGGTAAGGGGCGTGTATGGAGCATGTGACCGAGAGCAGATGGAAAGGCTTTTTTCGCTCGTCTCCCTCCTCCGCTTTTGACCAGTACCTCCAGGACATCCAGAAACTCCCACTCATCCAAGACCCGCAAGAAGAGCGACGCCTGGCCCGCCGAGCGCAGCAGGGCGACGAGAAGGCCGCCGAGCGGCTTGTGACGGCAAACCTCCGATTCGTCATCTCGTACGTCAAGAAATACCAGGGCCACGGTCTCGACCTGAGCGAGCTCGTTGCGATCGGCAACGAAGGCCTTCTGAAGGCGGTCAAGAAGTTTGACCCCGATCAGGGGGTGAAATTCATCTCGTACGCCGTCTGGTGGGTGCGGCAGGCCGTTCTCAAGGCTCTCGCCGAGCAAACGCGCTCGGTACGCATACCGCTCAACCAGAACTCCCAGCTCATCAAGCTGGCCCGCGCCGAGACAGTCCTCTCGCAGGTCCTCAAGCGCGATCCCACCGACGGCGAAATCGGGCGCCTGATCGAGGCGACCCCGGAGGTCGTTCGGGCGTCGAAGCAGATGTCCTCCTCGGAGATCTCGCTGGACGCGCCGGTGGACCGCTCGGACCGTGAGGCCGCGACCCTCGGCGAGCGCTTCGTCGGAGTGGACGGCGTGGACATCGAGGAGCGAACCGACTTCAAGCTCATGCGTGAGTTCATTGACCGGGCTCTGCGCAAGTATCTCACTCCTCGCGAGCGGAAGATCCTGTACCTTTACTACGGTCTTGAGGAAGGTTCGGAGGCGATGACGCTCGAACGGATCGGCGCGCTACTCGGCGTCACACGCGAGCGCATCAGGCAGATTCGCGAGCGCGCGTTCGAGAAGCTGCGCGAATCACCAGAGGGGTCCGCGTTGGCGGGATTCTGGACCACGGCCTGACGACAGCTCCTGCCTTGCGACAGAGGGACCCGTCAGGCGCGGGTCCCTCTTCTCTTTGCCTGACTGCCAGCGCGCATGGCCAGCCGTCAGCGCGGAGGGTGAGGACATGAGCGAGAGGCTGCCAGGGCACCGCGGCGCACCCATTCCCGCGTTCGTGAACCCCGAAGCGGGAAACGCTGCCGACGTCGTGAACGCGCTCGAGCGGAACGGCGCGTTCGCCGTGCACTCCATCGAGAGCGCGGAGCGGTTCCCGGACGCGCTGCGCGCGGCGATCGATAGCGGCGCCGTCCGCATCGCCGTCGCCGGCGGCGATGGGACAGTCGCTGCGGCGGCGGCCGTGGTCGCCGGCCAGCCGGTCGAGCTTGCGGTGGTGCCGGGTGGGACGCTCAACCACTTCGCCAAGGACCTCGGCCTGCCGGAGAAGCTTGAGGATGCCGTGCGCCTAGCGAGTGGAGGGCGACCCCACCCCACGGATGTGGGGTACGTCGGTGATCGGCTGATGCTCAACACCGGCTCAGTGGGTGCGTATGTTCTCTTCGTCCGTGTGCGTGATCGACTCGAGCAACGCGGGCTACCCTACTTGGCCGCCAGCCTGCTCGCCTTCGTCCGTGCTCTCGTGTCGCTTCGGTCCTTCACCGTGGTCGTGGAAGTCGAGGGGGAGCGGCGCGTGTATCGCACCCCGCTGGTGTTCGTTGGCGTTGGCGAGCGCGAGCTCGGAGTCCCCAAGCTTGGCGGACGGGTCGAGGGCGGGCGGCGCGGACTTCACGTCATCATCATTCACGGGCGAACGCGCACGGGGCTTCTCCTGATGGGTGCCGCGCTCGCCGCGCGCGCCGTTCGCGCCCCTGCCAACCCGCTGTC
>JALZIF010000266.1 GCA_030860435.1 Gemmatimonadota bacterium
CCGGCGGCGGCGGCGGCGGTTACCGCCCCTACGCCTGCACCCGACAGTGCGTGGTGGGTGGCCAACGACAGTTCGGTTAGGGTATCGACACCGCGCTACGCTGGCGCGGTGCGCACCTCACGTTACATCGCAATGCGCGACGCCATACGGCTCGCGATTGACGTCTACCTGCCCCACGGGCTCGAGGCCGGCGCACGCCTGCCGACCATCCTCGAGCAGACTCGCTACCGCCGCTCCTTCCAGTTTCGCCCTGAGCTGCGCGACAGCCTAGACCGACCGAGCGCCCGGATCGCCGAGTTCGTGACGCGTGGCTACGCGTACGTCGTGGTCGATGTGCGGGGAAGCGGCGCCTCGTTCGGCAGCCGCGACATCGAGTTCGGGTCCGAGGAAGTGCGCGACGGGAGCGATGTCGTCGATTGGATCGTGCGCCAGCCGTGGGCCGACGGCAAGGTCGGCGCCACCGGAATCTCCTACGTTGGCACGACGGCGGAGCTCCTGCTGGTGAACCGCCACCCGGCGGTCAAGGCGATCGTTCCGCAATTCTCCCTGCTCGACACGTATACCGACATAGTGCTGCCCGGCGGAGTGCCCCAGAGCTGGTTCCTCTCGGTGTGGGCGCAGACCGTCGCCGCGATGGATCGGAACGAGCTCTCCGAGAGGGGGCAGCGGTTCTTCTTAGGAACACGGCCCGTGGACGGCGACTCCGGTTCGGTGCTGCTCACGAGGGCCGTCAGCGAGCACGCGAACCCTGACGTGAACGAGAATCTCCGCCGGATCGTCTTTCGTGACGACACGGCGCTGGCCGGATGGACGCTCGACGAGATCAGCCCGCACACAAAGCTGGAAGACATCAGGGCGGCCGCCGCGGCGATCTACAGCTACAGCGGTTGGTACGATGGAGCGTATCCGCGCGCCGCGGCGTTCCGCTTTCGCGCGGTGAGCACGCAGGGCAGCCGCCTGGTCCTCGGCCCCTGGAACCACGGCGGGGGATCGTACTACAGCCCGCCGCTCGGCTCTCGCCCCTCCAGCTTTCCTCACACACGCGAGCTACTCCGCTTCTTCGACCATCACCTGAAAGGGATCAAGACGGGGATCGCCGACGAACCTCGCGTGCACTACTACACGATGGGCGAGGAGCGGTGGAAGACGGCGAACGCCTGGCCGATCCCGGAGACGCGGACCGAGTCGTGGTATCTCGCAGGCGGCGGCGTGCTGAGTCCGACTCGGCCGAGCGGACTCGGTGGGGTGGATACGTATCGGGTGGACACCACCACCACCACGGGCGGCCGCTCACGCTGGAACACGCTCGTGGGCGGCGGAGCTGTGGATTATCCAGACCGGAGCGCCGAGGACCGCAAGCTGCTCACTTATACGTCCGGCCCGCTCGAGCAGGACCTGGAGGTAACGGGCCACCCGGTAGTCGCGCTGTTCGTCAGCTCGACCGCCACCGATGGTACGTTCTTCGTGTATCTCGAGGAAGTGGACGAGCAGGGACAGGTCCGCTACGTCACAGAAGGTGAGCTACGTGCCGTGCACCGCAAGCTGAGTGGCGACCCACCTCCGTACGCGTCGATCATCCCGTACCGCAGCTATCTTCGCCGCGACGCCGCGCCGCTGGTCGCCGGCCAGGTGGCGGAGCTCACGTTCGACCTGATTCCCACGTCGTATCTCTTCCGCAAGGGGCGGCGGATCCGTGTCGCCCTGGCCGGCACGGACATGAATCACTTTGCCGTGATCCCCGCGGTTCCGCCCATAGTGGGGTTCTACCGAGAGGGCGCGCGCGCATCACGTATCGATCTCCCGGTGATCCCGCGTTAATGAGACCCTTCGAGATTGTCCTGCTGGCAGCACTCGTTCCTGCTGTTGTCGGCATCTTCTACGCACCCGCCAGACGGCCCCGATGGTGGTGGCTGCTCACCGCTCTGCCTGCGCTCCTCGGCGTCGTTCAGCTCCTCGCCGAAGGACACCGTTGGCAACTCGTGCCCGCGTACACGCTGGCCGCTCTGCTGCTGGTGGTGGCGCTCACCAGTCGCTTCCGGGCGCAAACCGAACGGCCGCGGTCACGCGCACGCAGGGCGCTTCGCGTGGGGGTGGGCGTGCTTGGCATGCTCTTTCTTGTTGTCGCCGCGGCACTCCCTGCGCTGTTCCCTGTATTCCGGTTGCCACAACCGACCGGGCGGTTTGCGGTAGGGTTCACTCGCTTCGCACTCGTCGACAGCGCGCGCGAGGAACCGTTCACGGCCGACCGGGCCGATCGCCGTGAGCTCCTGATCTGGGCGTGGTATCCAGCGGACGCACCGAAGGGGCGAAGAGCGACGTACTGGGGCCCTCCCGGTGAGATCACGCCACGGCTCGCGACTGCACTCGGGTTGCCGTCGTTTCTGTTCAGCCATCTGGCTCTCGTGCGAACCAACGCGCGCGTCGGCGCCCCGATTGCCAGCGCGCCGGCGCTGCAACCCGTGCTCATCTTCTCCCATGGGTACAATCAGGGATTCCCCGGACAGAACACGGCGCAGATGGAGGAGCTTGCCAGCCACGGGTACGCGGTGTTCAGCATCGCGCACCCGCACGAATCCGTCGTTGTCGCGTACCCTGACGGTCGAATCACCCCCGTGAGCAAGGCGCGAATGGATTCGGTCGCGCACGGGATGAGGGCGATCCCCGGAGTAATGAAGAAGTTCGTCGCGAGTCGCGACCGCGGGGAGCGCGCGGTGCTATTCCGTCAGTTGATCTCCGAGCCGCGCCTCTTGCACCAGAGCCTGCGCGTGTGGACGGACGACACGCGCTTCGTGATCGACGAGCTGACGCGCATCAACACGGGTGGGGTGAAGGCGGAACCTGCCAACGCGGTTTTCGCTGGCAAGCTCGACCTCGCACGCGTGGGGGTGTTCGGGATGTCGTTCGGCGGAACGACCGCCGGACAAGTATGCGTCGTTGAGCCCCGCTGCAAGGCCGGAGTGAACCTGGACGGACTCCAATACGGCGACCCGATCGATGTGCCCCTCCGCGTGCCGTTCATGTTCATGTACAGCGCCGTCCCTGGGCTCAACGACCCGGTGTACGAACGCGCGGTGGGGCCCGTCTACAGTGTGAACGTCGAGGGCAGCACGCACTTCAACTACTCCGATTTCTCCATGATCTCGCCGATCTTCAAACGCATCGGCTTTCTCGGTTCGATCGAAGGAGCACGCATGCAAGCGATCATGAACGCGTATCTTGTGGCGTTTTTCGACACGCATCTCCGAGGGGAGCGCGCTCAGCTACTGGACCAGACATCGGCGATGTACCCGGAAGTGAGCCTCGCGACGCGCGTTGACGTATCACGATGACTCGAGCAGTCGCGCGAACCCTACTCGCAATCGCGGTGCTCGCGCTGTCGGTGTCTCGGGGGGCCGATGCGCAAGCCACACTGCCTCCGTTCGTCGAGATACGGGTGCCCAAAGCGCCCACTATCGCGAGCGGCAATGGAGCGTCCTTTCTCGTGCACGAGCTGCACGTCACCAACTTCCAGCCTACAGCACTGACCCTCACGAGCGTCGAGGTCGTCTCCGGTGATGCCGACGGCCGCCTTCTGCTGGCACTCGAGGACAGCGTGCTCGCGCGCGCTCTCGCGCGACCGGGTGTAGCGCCTGCGCCGGCGCTGGCCGAGCGAGCACGGGTGGGTGGAGGACTGCGCGCGGTGGTCTTTCTGTGGGTGTTGCTCGACCGCCGGACTCCGCCGGCCCGCGTGCGTCATCGCCTGACGATCTCGCAGGGGACCGGCGACAGCCTGCGAACTGCCGTGCTGGAGGGAGCGGCGACGAGCGTGATTCGCGATCTCGCCGTGATCGGGCCGCCCTTGCGCGGCGAAGGGTGGCTCGCCGGCAATGGGCCAGACGCGCAGACTGGGCACCGGCGCGCGCTCATTCCGGTCGAGGGCACGGCGGCGATCGCGCAGCGCTTCGCCATCGATTACGTGAAGATGGATGAGAACGGCCGCCGCTTCACCGGGGACTCGCTCAAGAACGAGAGCTACTACGCCGAAGGAGCCGACGCGCTCGCCGTGGCCGATGGTATCGTCGCATCGGTGAAGGACAGCATCCCTGAGAACATCCCCGGATTGGCTTCTCGCGCCGTGCTGATCACGCTCGAAACGGTGGGCGGCAACTTCGTGATCCTCGACATCGGGCAGGGACGATACGCGTTCTACGCGCATCTCAAGCCGGGCTCCCTGCGCGTGCGGCCTGGCGACCGGGTGCAGAAGGGTCAGGTAATCGGTTTGGTCGGGAACTCCGGAAACTCGACCGAGCCGCACCTGCACTTCCATCTCATGGACGGCACGTCACCGCTCGGCTCCGAGGGGATCCCGTATGTGCACGAGTCGTTCGATCTCGTCGGCAAATGCCGTCTGCCGTTCGCTGACTGCGTGCGGTCAGCACCGGAGAGACGACGGCGAGAGATTCCGATGAGCAACGTGGTGGTGGGATTTCCGAAGTAAGCTCGCAGTTTCCATCTCGGCGCCTCACCCGGAAAGGAACCGTTCCATGCGCATACCGGACCGTCTCATGCTCTCGCGCGCCTGCCTCGCCGGCGCACTCGCGGCCTGGCCCCTCCTCGTCGCACCCTCCTTGCTCGGCGCTCAGCCCGCAACGCGAGCCACGCGCGCCCTCACCGCCCGCTTCGACAGCGTCCGCACCTTCATCCGCCGGGTGATGGAGGAAGACACCGTCCCGTCGATCGCCATCGCGGTGGCGAAGGACGGGAAGATCATCTGGGAGGAGGGTTTCGGGTTGGCAGACCGCGAGCGGATGATTACCGCGACGCCGCACACGATGTATTCGCTAGCGTCCATCTCGAAGCCGATCACGGCAACGGGGCTCATGAAGCTGGTCGACCGCGGCACGGTGCAGCTCGACCGGCCGATCAACGACTACCTCGGCACGGGGAAGCTGACCGGCCTCGCCGGCTACGCGCGAGAGGCGACGGTGCGGCGGGTGCTGAGCCACACAGCCGGGCTGCCGCTACACTATCAGTTCTTCTACCGGAACGGCGGGTACGACCGGCCGGCCATGGACGAGACGATCGGGCGCTACGGGATACTCGTGAACCCGCCCGGCGAGGTGTTCGAGTACTCGAACCTCGGCTTCGGTGTCCTCGACCACGTCATCGCGCGCGCGTCCGGGCAGAGCTACGCCGACTACATGCGCACCGCGGTCTTTCTGCCGTTAGGCATGACACGCACCTCGGTGGACGTCGCCCCGGAGCTCGAGCCGTACGCGGCGCAACGGTACGACTCGAAGCAGCGGCCGATCCCCTTCTACACCTTCGACCACCCCGGCGGGTCGGCCGTCTACGCGAGCGCACACGATCTCGTGCGCTTGGGGATGTTCCACCTCAAGAACCGCCTCCCCGACCAGCGCCGCATCCTCGCTGATTCAACGGTCGACCTGATGCAGCGCCTCCACACGCCGGACACCACAGCCGGCGGCTACGGTCTGGGCTGGGGGATCACGAAGGACGAAAACGGCTACCGCGTTATCGGTCACAGCGGAGGGATGCCAGGGGTCGCGACGGTGCTCAGGCTCTACCCGTCCGAGAACGTCGCCGTCGTCGTGTTGGCGAACAAGAGCGACGCCGCGCCGTTCCGCATTGCCGAGGAGATCGCCGCCGCCGTCCTTCCGCGGTACGAGGCGACGCGCCGCGAGCGCCGCAGTCGCCGGCCGGAGGTGGGAACGACGACGAGCTTCCCGCCGGCGGAGCTTGCCGGGGCGTGGGCTGGGACGCTGCGCACGTACGACAGCACGGTGACAATGGCGCTCCTCTTCCAGCCGGATGGTGACGTACACGTGACGCTCGGGAACGAGCTCCGCACGCTCCTCACCGGCGTGTCGTACCGCAACGGCAACCTCGTCGGCCGCTTCGCGGGGACGATCCCGACCGACGAGCAGCGGCGCCACCAGCACAGCGTCCTCCTCGACCTGCGGCCCCGCGACAGCACGCTGCGCGGACAGGCAACCGCGCAGACAACGGCAGAGCCCATCTACTACGCGCTCACGTCGTACGTGGAGCTGGCGAAAGTCGCCGGCCGTCCACTCGCCGAAGGGGGGCCGGGGGTTTACGCCGGCACGTACCTCTACATCGGCCCGCGCACCACGCGCCGCGTCTACGCCGAGGGAGGGAAGCTCAAGCTCGAAGGCCCGTTCGGGCCGCGGACGCTCCTCTACCAGGGTAACCACACCTTCGTCCTCGCGGACGACCCCGCCGCGCGGGTGGTGTTCAAGGTGGAGGGCGGCCGCGCGGCAGGATTTACCCTAACGAGCGGCGGGCAGGCGAGCGACGCGACGCGGCAGGGCGACGACCCAGCCGTACGTTAGGCGCTCGGCACGCCGGGTCCCGTGCGCGCTCCGCGAGTGCTACCGCGCGGTCTCTCGTCAACTGATATGATGCCGCGGAAGAAAAGGAGCCGGCTTTCGCCGGCTCCTTCGGTCTCGACTGAGCACCCGATCAGCCGCCCGCGGCGATTCGCTCGCTCAGAGGAAGCGGCATACAGGTCGTCGTCCCGTACGGCACGCCGTTCTGGTCGTCGCCAACCTTCCACGGAATATCGAATCGCAGCAGGTCGTTGTAGCGATGGCCGCCTTCCATGAAGAACTCGCGGTTCCGCTCGTCGATCACGAGAGCCTTGATCGAGGCAGCGTCCGTTCCTCCGGTGTACAGCGGGAGCTGCAACTCCGCTCTCCGCGCATTGATGATCTCGACAGCGGTGGCCCCCCCTACCGCCTCGGCGATGATTAGTTGTGCCTCGATGTAGCTGGCCAGGCGCATCGGGTCGGCACGCGAGAAGTTCTTGTTGGTGATCACGTAGAGGTCCGTGACGCCGTCAAAGGACTTCTCCGGCAGCCCCACATCTGGCCCCGCAGCCACCTGAACCCGGGGGTCGGGCACTCCCCCGACCGTGAGGTTGCGGTACTGGGGGTCGACCGAGGAGTTACCGTTTTCCGACATCTGGACCCACGCGTCGTTGAGCCGGGTTCCCGCGTCCACACTCCGCGTTACGAAAAACTCGAAGCCAGGATCTACCAACGCCGCGTCGGCCGCCGCGCCAGTCGCGTTGCCGCGATCGAGCCGAACGCGCGCCCGGCCGACGTAAACCAGGTTCAGAAGCTCGGTCGCGTCGTCGCCGGCTTCCATGGCATTGACGAGAATGAGCGCCGCGTCAAACTTGGTTTCCGCTATCGCGAGAACCTCTTCCGGCGTTCGAATTCCCTGTTCGCCGTCGAACCGCATCGCGCAGAACCCCTCGCCCAGCAAGGTGTACGCGTAGGCGCCGAAAGCCGCCACCCGCGCACGCAGCGGCGCCAGCGCGACTTCCGCCTCCTCATCGGTCCAGGCTTCCAGCCGCGCCAGAATGTCGTCGGCCTGGAACCGGGCAGTCTGGAGCGGCGTGTATGCGCCGTAGGAGCCGGCGCAGCCGGTCTGCGCGTTCGCGGTGTCGTCTTCGTTGATTTTCTTGGTGCCCCAATTCTTGGCATTCAAATTTCCGGACGCACCCAGGAACTGATCCGAGAGGGTGGACGTGGTGTTGACGTAATTGCTGAACGCGCACTCGAAATCCGCGACAACACTGGCCGCCAACGTCGGCGCCGTAGTCGGGTCGTCGAGCAGCTCACTCGGAATCCGGCCGGGAAGCTCCACCTCCAGAATATCGGAGCAACCCACCGCCACCAGGAGCGTCGCCAGCACGGCGGGCGCGAACAGCACCCTGCGCGCTCCGGCTACGGATCGATCGAAGATATTTCGCATGGTCGGTTCGAGATCCTGTGTCTGGTTAGAACGAAAGTCGCACGGTGGTAAGGAATCGGCGGAACTGCGGCCAGGATTCTTGCGTGTATCCACCAGTCAGGTTCGGATCACCGTACCAATTGGGTGAATTGTACCGGACTTCGGGATCCTGCGCGCGCGCGCCAAACTTTCGGTCCTGCGCTCGCCAGAGTGTACCCAAATTGGCACCGGTCATGGTCACAGACCCGCGGCTCGCGCCTAACAAGCCGGCCCAGCGTCCAGGAAGCTCATACGTCAGTGAAACGTTCCGTATCTTGCCGAATCCGGCGTTCACGAACCCGGCCGCACCAAAAGCTCCCGTGGCCTGATGGGCTACCAGGATGGGATCCGTCTGCTCGACCGCGGCCTTGGAATTATTGAAGAACACGTGCTGGCCACCCACGTTGCCGTCCGCCGCAAAGTGTCCGCCCTGGAACTCGGCGACGCCCGCCAATGTGAACCGTTTCCAGGAAACGTCCGCGCTGAGAGCACTGAGCCAAGTCGGGATCGGGCTTCCGAAGTAGATCGCCGGCGCTGCACCGCACGGTACGACACTTCCGTCACCCCTGCCGAAGTCGGTGCCCCCTTCACACATCAGGTCGGTCACTGTGCCCGGCTCCGCCAGCGTCGCGCTCACGATCCTCTTGAAGAAGAACGAACCCATGGGGAAGCCAGCGACGTTGTAGGCCCCGACCAACTGTCCAACGCCCGTATTGGGAATCGGGGTGTCCTGGCCGAGCACGTTGATCTCGTTCTTGTTGGTGGCCAGCGTACCGCGCACGTTGGCGCGGAGCTCATTGCGATTGATGAGCGAACCCCCGAGCGCCAGCTCGAAACCACGATTGGTGAACTCGCCAATGTTGATGAACTGGTTTCCCGGGAAGCCGCTCGAAGGCGAGCTCAACGCCGAGAAAATGCCGTCCTTGGTGACCTTGTTGTAATAGGTCAACTCCACCGACACCCGGTTGCTCAGCAGGCTGGCATCGAAACCAGTTTCGATCTCCCGAGTCACTTCCGGCTTGAGATCAGCATTGCCGACGTTGAGCGGCGTGACGGTCGGGGTGCCGCCTGATCCCACGGACGGACCATACGTCTGCACCGCGGCGAAGGCGTTAGGCTGCTGGCCCGCCTTGCCCCAGGCACCGCGGAGCTTCAGTGCCGACAACAACGGGGATTGCGGGAAGAACGGCTCGTCAGAGAATACCCAGGAGGCGCTGACCTTGGGGTAGACCACGAAGTCATAGTTGACCCCAAACGCACTGTTGTCGTCACCGCGGACCGCACCAGTCAGGAAGAAACGGTCTTTCCACGAAAGTTGCTCCTGCACGTAGACGCCGACGGTCTTGCTCTCGAGGTTGAAGTCAGGGTTCTCGAAGCCCTGTCGCGTTCCACCACCGCTCACGGTGTTGACGCCGCGAATCGGAAAGCCCTCGCCCTGCCCGGAAATCTGCGTGAAGTGCTTCTGATAGTACTGGACTCCGGCGGAGCTCTGTGACCCCAGGCTCGCGCCGAGGCTGGCCGTGACGGTCGCCGAATAGTCCGCCGTGACGAACGCCGAGCGATCGTTCGAGACGACCTTCGCCCCCTGAGGAACGCCGAGCGCGGCATGGCTCCCTCGCGGGAAATACAGCGACGACGCGTTGTTGGTGAAGTCCCCGCCGAGCGTGAAGCGATGGTTGAGCCAGCCTTTCGGTCGATGGGTAAAGGTGAGCCCAAGCCGGCTCCGGTCGACATTGTCCAGCCCTTCGATCTCTTCGAAGGCCTCCGGAGTGACGCCCGCCAGATAACCGCGGCCATCATCGTCAGGCCCAAGCCCCGGAAAAATACACGAATTGCTCGGGCACCCCCAGATCAGGTAAGTCGTCATAGGCTGCGTAGCCGACGCCGCGCGGGCCTTCGACCGCGTGTACCCCATGCTCAGGTCGACGTCGAGTTTCTCGCCGGAGAAGTAGCTCAGGTTTGCCGTGCCATTGAGCTTGTTAAGCCAGTTGTAGCTGACAATGCCTTCGTCCCGGTCGTAACTGCCGCTGAAGAAATAGCGGATGGCTTCGGTACCACCCTGAACCGACACCGTGCCACCAACCGGCTTCCCCGTCGAAAACGGCGACCCGAATCCGCGGGCAATGTCGTTCTCGATCAGGTTGAGGTGCTGTACGACGCCGTCGTTGTCCTTATAGTAGATGCCCTCATAGAGCTTCTCGGGACTCGGCAACCAGTTGGCACCGGCGCGAAGCTCGGTCGACCAGGTCGGCCGGCCGGCGGTGCCTCGTTTGGTGATGATCTGAATGACTCCGTTCGATGCTTCGGTGCCGTACAGCGTCGCGGCCGACGGACCCTTGAGCACCTGGATCGACTCGATGTCGTTGGGGTCGATGTCGTTGATTCGAGACGGGGTGTCTCCGCCCCCCGCGAACCCGATACTGTTCGATCCAGCGGTGTTGTCGGCCCGAATGCCGTCGATAAAAATGATCGGCTCCGAACTCAGGCTGAGGGAGCTGACACCACGAATTCGGGTGACGCCTCCGGAGCCGAGTTGGCCGCTGGCGCGCTGAACCTGAAGGCCCGGAACCGCCACCGAGAGTGCTTCCTGCACCCCCTTGCTTGGCGTGATGAGCTGCGCCGCCGACATGTCGAGCACGCCGACGACGTTGCCGAGCGCCCTGATTTCCGTGTCGCCGGCCTGGCCCGTCACTACGAGCTCGTCTAGCCGGAGCACGGTCTTGGTCAGCTGAATCGACACGTTGGTCGCTCCAACGGTGGCTGACCGAGTGACCGGTTGGTATCCGATCCGCGTGACGATCAGGTTCACCGTCGTCCCGGTGACCGCGGCCAACGTGAACTGACCGCGGATATTGGTCCGCGACGACAGTGACGTGCCCCCGGCTCGGATTACGGCATCGCCAACGGGCTGGCCGGTCAGGGAATCGTTGACGACACCGCTGACCGAACCTGTTTGCGCTCCGGCAAAGGCTTGTGGCACCAGGAGCGCCACGGCAACCAGCAAGAGTGCCCTCCTGATACTTGGGCGCAAAATCGACGCGATAGGCACAGGCGATCCTCCAGAACGAGGTGAAACGGGGGCGCCAGCTCTCCGGGAGAGCTGGGGCCGGAACTTGTAGGCGCACGTGGCGCCGCGCACGACATTACGAGCCACGCCGCACGAATCCGATGTTGCGAGCACGCCCGACACTGACCGAGAATCCCGCGACGCGCCCATTGGCTTTACGCGTGAAGCGGAGCAGCGCGGGGCCCGCCGTGAGCGCGTCGGCGAACGCCGGCTCCAGGCGCGGATCCCCAAGCGCCCGGTGTACTAGCACGAGCCCGCTGTCGCGGACGGCGAGCGTCCACGCGGTCGCGAGCTCCTCGCTGTCGTAAGTTCCGGCGTACGCCGATAGCACGCCGGGAGAGACAGGCGCGGTAGCGACGGGCGCGTAGCTCACGGGGCGGCCATCGCCGATCGTCTCCTCGAGATGGAGCGACGTGCCTGGGCGCTGCCGCTCGAACGCTATCGTGACCGGATACTGCGTCGACTGGAAACGACCGCCGCCCAAAGGACGCATGGCGAGCGCGATGCCCGAGAGCCGCAGCACGAGGTGACCACTGTCAACGGCGACGCGACGCAGGCCGTTCGTTCGCTCATCGAAGTACGAGCCGGTGTATTGGGCTAGCTCCAGTGTCGCGGCTGCGGCGTCGCGCGTGTCCGCCTCTGGCGTTGCCGCGGCCACATTTGCCGCCTTTGTCTCATCCGCGGTCGGTTGCAACTGGCCGGCCAGAAGGATGTCGATCACCCGATCCGCGAGCGTCGAGGGGTTGGCCGTCCCCAGGTTGCACAACACCGCCACCGAGACGCGGTGATCGGGAAAACGCAGCATCTGCGCACGATACCCCGCCCAACTCCCGCCATGATGGACGCGGCGCAACCCGCGATACCGATCAACAAAGAGGCCGAGGGCGTACTCGATCGAGTCTCCGTTGGAGAGGCGGCCGGTCGCGAGGAGGCGCTCCAGAAGCCGCGGACCACCAACCGTGGGCGTATAGAAGTTCTGGTCCCATCGGGCAAGGTCCTCGACCGTCGTATGCACGGCCCCGTCTCCGGTCTGTTCCCAATCGGACATATCGAGGGCGAAGCGACCGCTGTCGGCCGGCGTGTACGCCGTCGCGCGGTGGGGCACGAGCAACGCGTAGGCGTCGCGGAAGAGAGTGCTCGTCATTCCGAGCGGCACGAAGATCCGTTCTCGGGCGAACTTCGCGAGCGACATCCCACTCGCGCGCGCGACCACGGCAGAGGCGAGGAAATAGCCGGAATTACTGTAGTCGTGCTCGGTGCCGGGACGAAAGTTGAGGGCCTTCTGACGCGTGATGGCGGCGAGTGCGTCGGCGTCAGTCGTGACATCCTCGAACCGAAAGCCGGCTAGGTTGAGTAACCCGATGTAGTCGCGGAGGCCGCTGGTGTGCTGGAGGAGATGGAGGAGCGTGATCGGTGTGCCGTACTGCGGGAGCTCGGGAACGTATTTCCGAACATCGTCGTCGAGCGAAAGGCGGCCGTCCGCGACGAGGAGGGCCACGCTGGCGGCGGTGAACTGCTTCGAGGTTGAGCCGATGTCGAAGACGGTGCGCGACGTGATCGGTGCGCTGCGTTCGAGGTCGGCCATGCCGTAGCCACGGGCATAAATCGCACGCCGGCCGCGGATGATACCTAACGCGCAGCCAGGCGAGTCACGGCGGTCGAAGCTGGCGAACACGGAGTCGACACGAGCAGTGTCGAGGCGTAGCCCTGCGGGAGGGCCCCCGGACACTGGGGATTGCGCGGGCGCCGGCGCGACGAGGGGCGCCAGCAATCCGCACAGCAGGAATCTGGAAACTCGCGCTGCCTTCAAAACGGGCTCCACTGCTGAGAACAATATTGTATACAGCGTGCCTTGCGCATTATATTAGCCTCCGCACGTCCAGCGCAAGACACGTCACCCGGTTGTCGGCGGTCCCGGCCGCCCCCAGAATGCACCCCACGCGCCCTGCATGATCAGCGAGCGAGCCCGCGCAGCTCCGGACCCGATTTCACCCGACGCACGCTCGGCTGCGCCCGACGGCATCACGCTTCGCCGCGTCGAGACGCTAGGCGAGTATCAAGAGTGTGTCGCGATTCAGGAGGAGACCTGGGGCGCGGACTTCACGGAGCTTGTGGTTCCCACGATTCTCAGGATCGCGCAGACACTCGGCGGCGTCTGCGCGGGGGCCTTCGGGCCTGATGGCCGCATGCTCGGCTTCGTCTTCGGCATGACCGGCCTCAAGGGCGGCCGGCTCGCCCACTGGTCCGACATGCTCGCCGTACGCCCAGAGGCGCGCGGCGCGCACCTCGGCGAGCATCTCAAGCACTACCAGCGGCACCTCGTGCGCGCCATCGGCGTTGAGACGATGTACTGGACGTTCGACCCACTTGTCGCCCGCAATGCGCACCTCAACCTCACCCGCCTGGGCGCACGTGCCGTCGAGTACGTCCCCGACATGTACGGGAGCAACACGGGAAGCCCCATCCACGGCGCGCTCCCTACCGACCGTGTGGTCGTCGCGTGGGATCTCACGCGGCTCGCCAGCCCCACCCCGCGGCCGTCCCGCCCCGGCCTGCTCGTGAACCCCGTTGCGCTCGACGGCCTGCCCGCTCTGAACGGGCTCCTCGACGCGCCGGTGGTGCGCATCGCCGTGCCTCAGGACCTCGAGACCGAACGGAACGAGCGCCGCGCAGTCTGGCGGGCGGTCACGCGAGAGGCGTTTACATCCTACCTGGCGCGCGGATACGAAGTGGTAGGCTTCTGGCGCGGCGACGGAAGCCATCTGCCGTATTACGAGCTGTCACCGAGGCAGCGGGAGTCCTATCCACCCCGGGCCGCGCACGATCCGTCCGGGCTTGACGCCGGTGTGCCTCCCGTCGCGTAACACGGGCACGCCGTTCACGAACACATGGCGTACACCCACTGAGAGCTGGTGCGGCTGGGCATACGTGGCACGGTCGCTCACCGTCACCGGGTCCAGCAGCACGATGTCAGCGAACATCCCTTCCCGCAGCAGGCCGCGGTCGCGAATGGAGAGCCGATCGGCGACCGCAGAGCTCATCTTTCTGACGGCTTCCTCGAGCGGCATCACGCGCTGCTCGCGGACGTACCGTCCAAGGATGCGCGTGAACGTCCCGTAGCTTCGCGGATGCACGCGCTGGGCGCTGCTGTCGGGATCCGCACCGCCGGCATCGGTGCCGAACTTGATCCACGGCTGCCGCATCTGCAGCGCCAGGTTGTCCTCCGAGGCGATGAAGAAGAGCGCGCCAAGCTGCCCCTTCTCCGCCAACGTGAGATCGATCACCGCATCGGCCCAGTCCTTCCCCTGCGCTTGGGCGATCTCGGCCACCGACTTCCCGTCGAACGCCTTCAGATCTTCGCGCTTGAATCCGCCGACCACCACTCCCTCGGGCGTCGCCAGTTGGCAGAGGTTCTCCCACGTGGTGCGCTCGGTGAGCATCTCGGCCTTCACGCGGGCACGCATCGCCGAATCGGCCAGGTTGGCTAGCAGCCGATCGTCGGCCGAAGCCCAGGGCGGAGTGCACGCCGCCAGCGCCGTACCACCGGCCTCATACGGATACATGTCGGCGGCCACGTCCTGGCCCGCGACGCGCGCCGAGTCGATCTTGGCGATTGCCAGCGCCATCTTCCCCCAGTTGCGCCTGCCGGCTGCCTTGAGGTGATAGATCTCGGCCGGGACACCTCCGCGCCGCCCGATCTCGATCAGCTCATCGATCGCCTCGAGCAACGCATCCGCCTCCGAGCGCATGTGGCTGATGTAAACGCCACCGTACGGCGCCATCGTCCTCGCCAGCTCCACGAGCTGGTCGGTGGTCGAGAAGTTGTCGGGCGGGTAGATGAGCGCCGACGCGATGCCGAACGCTCCGTCTTCCATCGCATCGCGAACGACCGCGCGCATCGTGTCGAGCTCTGCCGGTGACGGCGCGCCAGGTCGCATTCCCATCGCATACATGCGAACCGTCGCCGAACCGACGAAGGACCCGATGTTCACGGAAGCGCCGCGTCGCTCCATGGCCTCTAGCCATCGGCCAAAGCCGCCGCGGCCGCGAAAGGCGCTGTCGATCGCCGCCTGTCGCGGGTCGATCGTGCCGAGAGCGGCCATCGTGTGGTCGTTGGCCGGCGCGTTCGTCCACCCTTCGCCCATGATCTCGGTGGTCACCCCCTGCGTGACCTTGCTGATCACACGGCCGTCGCCGGACAGGAACGCATCACGGGAGTGCCCCTGAATGTCGATGAAGCCGGGAGCGACCACGAGCCCTCGGGCGTCGATCCGCACCGGCGCCGCCGCGCGGTCAAGCATCCCCGCTGGGAGGATGCGCGCAATGCGGTTTCCTCGAATCGCGAGATCGCCATAGAACCAGGCGTTGCCCGTTCCGTCGATGATGCGACCACCAGCGATGATCGCATCGAATGACTGCCCGACCCCGGGGCTGGCCGGCGAGCCCACCGCGCCGCTCGACGCGCACGCGAGGGAGAGAACCGTGCATGCCGCCGCGCAAAGTCGTGCCGATACGTGCTGCCAGGAATGAGTCGACATGGTGCGAAGATCGTTAGGAAACGTCGGTGGCGCCAGCCGAGCAGGTTTCAGCAGCGTAGCACCCATGAGCCGAGCTGCGTTACCCCTCCGCCCTCAGTGCCTCGACCGGGTCGACCCTCGCGGCTCGAAACGCCGGCAGCGCACTCGCGGCGGCGGCAACGGCGATGAGCGCGACCGACGCCGCGCCCAGCGCAAGCGGGTCGATTGGGCTCACCTCGAAGAGGAGCGTACTCAGCAAGCGTGTGAGCCCGAGCGCCCCGCCGAGCCCGAGCGCTACTCCGATGAGCGCAAGCGCAATCCCCTGCCGCGTCACCAACCAGCCGACGTCGCCCGAACGTGCACCGAGCGCGATGCGGACCCCGATTTCGCGCGTGCGGAGGCTCACAGTATATGAGATCACACCGTAGATCCCGACCGCGCCGAGAAGGAGCGCGACCGCCGAGGCGATGCCGAGTAGAAGGAGCGTGAACGAAGTCCGGGCCATCGAGCCGCGCATCACCTCTTCCATCGGGCGGAGGTTGAAGATGGGGAGCCCGGCATCGAGCGCGCGAACCTCGCGCCTCACAGCGTTCATCGCGCCACGCGGGTCTCCCGTCGTTCGCACGACGAGGCTCATACTGGAGCTCACACCGATGGCCGTATCACCGGCGATTGCCACCATTGGGTAGTAGATCATCTCCTCAGGCGGCTGCTCGAGCGCCGCGCCGCGCACGCTACCCACCACGCCGACAATCGTGTACCACGGCGCCGTCGGAACCGGGCGAAGACGCTTCCCAATCGGGCTCTCCTCCTTCCAGTAGCGGCGGGCGAACGACTCGCTCACGAGCACAGCGCCGGAACGACGCTCGCGCTCTGCCGGTTCGAAGTCGCGGCCTTCCAGAAGCGGAATGCCCAGCGCCTTGAAGTACCCGTCGGTCGCGGGGGTGTTCGGGTGCATCGGCGGGACCGCATCAGACCCACTGGTCACATCCTCGATCCACGTTCCGCTGTTGCTTTGCCCCTCGGGACGGAGCGGCAGTTTCCCGACGGCGCCCGCCCCGCGCACGCCGGAAAGCCCCCGCAGTCTGTCGACGAGGCGAGAGTAGAAGCGCGCACGGTCCTCGTCGCGCGGGTAGGTCACTCCGGGAAGCGCGAGACGCAGCGTCAGCACGTTCGTGGAGTCGAATCCGGGGTCCACCGACCGCAGGTGCCAGAAGCTCCGCGCCATGAGCCCCGACCCGGCGAGGAGGACGAGCGCCAGCGCTACCTGCGCGACCACGAGGGCGTTCCGCGCGCGGTGGCGCTCGCGCCCCACACTCGCGCCCCGCCCGCCCTCTTTCAGCATCGAGGCGAGGCTCATCGCGCGATACCGCACGAGCGGAAGGACGCTGAAGAGAAGTCCCGCGAGCACTGTCACGAGCGCGGCGACCCCGAGCACCCGCGCGTCGACCGAGACCTCGGACAGGCGCGGAACCGACGCAGGCGCGAGGCGGACGAGCGCGCGGATCCCGACCAGTGCGAGCCCGACGCCCGCGGCGCCGCCCAACGCGGCGAGGAACAGGCTCTCCGCGAGCGCGAATCTCAGCAGATCGCGCCGTCCGGCGCCGAGCGCGGTGCGCACCGCGATTTCCTTCTGCCGTCCCTCCGCCCGCGCCAGGAAGAGGTTCGCCACGTTGGCGCAGGCGATGAGGAGCACAAAGCCCGCCGTGCCGAGGATCACCCATAACACTTGCCCTACGTCTCCGACCACGTCGTCGCGTAGCGGGTGCACCTGCGGGGTGAGTCGGAGCTCGGCGAACATCTCCTTCGTTACGAAGGATACCGGGTAGCGCTCCGGGATGAGCGGGACCAGGCGCTGTAGGTCGCGCTGCGCACTCTCGCGCGTTGCGCCACGACGGAGTCGCGCGACCCCGCTGTAGTTGAAATTGTACGCGTTGGCGCGCGACAGGTCGAACGCGAGCGGGATCCAGAGCTGGATATCACTCGAAGGGAAGCCGAACGTCGCCGGCATCACCCCTACGATCTCCCGCGACACGCCGTTCACCTGGATCGTGCGTCCCACGATCCCAGGGTCGGCGCCGAACTTGCGGCGCCAGAGCGACTCGCCAACGAGCGCGACCGGCGGCGCGCCAGGTTGGTCTTCGGCCTCGGCGATCCACCGGCCGCGCAACGGGCGGATGCCGAGTATCGGGAGAACGCTTGCCGTGACAGAGACGGACGCCACGCGCTCCGGCTCGTCGCCGCCCGTCAGGTTCACCGCGTCTTCGTCGTACGCGCCGATGTCCTCGAACGCGCGGCCCTCACCTTTGTACAGGAAGTACGTTCCTTCCGACTGCTCGACCTGCGGCATTCCGATCCCGGGCGCTGTGTGCCAGAGGCCGACGAGGCCCTCCGGCTCGCTGTACGGGAGCGGACGCAGAAGGACGCCGTTGACGACCGTGAAGATCGCCGTGGTGGCGCCTATACCTAACGCGAGCGTGAGGATCGAGACGGTACTGAACCCCGGCGCGCGGGCAAGTACGCGCGTGACCTGCTGGAGCTCGTGTATCCAACGAGACATGGGACTCTCCTCGGGGAGGCGGCACCTGCCGGGGCGTACGGAGGTTGGTGGAGGGGTGTTTCACCAGGAAGCCGTTTTGCGTGCCCACTCATCGCGCGTCTCTCCGCGGGCCGCGATTGAAAGCCCTATCCGGTATCGGTCCTCGCGAGCATCTTCTGCCCCGCACTCGATCAGATTCAACGGCCGCGACATGATCGAAGTGTCCAAGTTCATCGCGTTTCTGAACACCACCATGCCGGACTGACGCCGTAGACGGATCGCGCGCCGCCGAACCGGCACTCCCGGAGGCCCATGTCGGAGCGGCTCAGAAAGATTGCTCATCGCGGATGTTCCATGCTGTTCACTGACTATTCGGGGTTCAGGACGTGGGAGCAGTGGCACGCGCTCATCGAGGCCGAGCATCGGCTCATGCCGCGGGAACCACTTGGGTCCGTGCGCGCGCTCGCCGTCTTTACCGACTCGCGGTTCTCGACCGACGTGTTCGAGGCCCTCAAGGAGCTAGCCGTGGCGAACAAGCCGCATATGAAGGCGAGCGCCCTCGTCGGCCTGAGCCCGCTGCAGCGGACCATCTTTCTCAAGGGGATCGAGGACACCTCGAGCCGCGCGTTCGGCTTGTTCGACACGGTCGAGGAAGCTTTGGACTGGCTCGTCGAACAGGAATGACCGCGGGCCGACCGCCTCCAGCGATGCGCCGGCTTGAGCTTGCCAGCCACAGCTTCGCAACGGCTCCACAATCCCATCCCACGGGTAGATATCAGTGACTGCCGGAGGAGAGTGCATGGAAGTCACGCTGTTGACGCGGGTGGTTCTGCCGGTTGCGATCGTCGTCATCATGCTCGGCCTGGGACTGACTCTGGCCGTTCAGGACTTCCGGCGGATTGCCCGTTACCCGCGAGTGGTTGCGCTCGGCCTGACGTTCCAGCTCGCCGTTCTGCCGCTCGTCGCCTACATGGTCGTTCACCTGTTCGGGATGAACCCCGTGCTGGCGATGGGATTGATGATCCTCGCCTTGAGTCCGGCGGGTGCGACGTCAAACATGATCTCCTACCTGTGCAGGGGGGATCTGGCGCTGGCCGTGACGCTGACGGCGCTAGCGATCACGCTCGGCATCGAGGTCGGCGTGCACAACGGGACGATGGCACTCTTCGTGACCGGCACGCTACTCAACAACCCCGAGATGTCGATCGCGCCGGCCATATATAGTCTGATCATGTTCGTCACGGCCGCCGCGTACGGGTACCTAGTCAACGCCGGACGCAGCCAGCAAGCAGATCTCGCGCCGCCCGTATAGGCGACCGTCTCCATGCATATTCGTTTCGATGAGAGGGTAGTCGTAGTCACCGGAGCCGGTGGTGGACTGGGACGGGCGTACGCGCTCTTTCTCGCGTCCCGCGGCGCGCGGGTTGTCGTCAACGATCTCGGCGTAGCCATGGATGGCAACGGCCCCTCCGACGCAGCGGCGATAAGCGTCGCCAACGAAATCGCCGCGTCCGGCGGCCAAGCGGTCGCCAACGCGGACGATGTGTCCGAAGTGACTGGCGCCGGCCGCCTGATCGCGCAGGCATGCGACACCTTCGGCACGGTGGACGCCCTCGTCTGCAACGCTGGCATCCTGCGCGACCGAACGTTTCTCGACCAAACGCCCGAGGACTTCGAGCTGGTCCTCCGCGTTCACCTGTTAGGCACCGTGAATGTGGCGCGCGCCGTCTTCCCGATGATGCGCGAGCGGCGGTACGGCCGGATCGTCGTTACCACGTCGGTGGCTGGCTTGTACGGCAACTTTGGCCAGACGAACTACAGCGCCGCCAAGCTTGCCGTCGTCGGGTTCATGAACTCGCTCAACTCACAGGGTTTTCGAGGAGGCGTCGGTGGCGAACGTCAACGACATTCGCGGTGGGCCGACTGTGGCCCCAGGTGTGTTGTCGAAACTGCGCGTAGTCTTGCGTCTTGCGCCGGGCATGTTGCCATGGGTTCTGTGCGCCCGAAGTCCGCTAGGCTGGGCAGAAGGGGAGGCTCGAGCCAGGCTGCAGCGCCCTCGGCGCAGGCTAACGGGCCTTCAACGTCGAACGTCGGCGTGTTTGCCAATTCCCGCCCCATCGGTCAGCTTGGACGGAACCCTCTCCTACGCTCCGCTAACCGCCGCGCACCCCGCGCGCGGCTAGGAGGCACCATGCCATTCAGCAGCCGCCTGCGCGGCGCCGTCCTCGCGGCCGCGTGTCTGCTCGCCCTGACGTCCTGCAGCCGCGCCCTCAGTCCCAGTACAGCCACTGCCGGCTCGACCCCGGAGCGCCTTACCGCTGACACGCCGAAGCAGACCGTCGAGGGGGCGACCTTCCTCGCCCCCGCCGACTGGACCTTCTCGGTGCGCGGCCGTGCCACCATTCTCGAGTCACCCGAAGGCGATTCGCGCATTGCGCTCGTCGACGTGCGCGCCCCCACCGCCGACTCCGCCGTGGCGCTCGCCTGGGCGGCATACATGCCCGACCACAAGTGGCCACTCAAGGTCGTCACCCCCGAGCCCGACAAGGAGGGCTGGTCCGACCGGCGGAGCTACTCGTACCAGACGTCGCCTAACGAGAAGCGCGGCGTCGGCGTGCTCGCTCAGCGCGCCGGCGACGTGTGGACAGTCACCGTTTACGACATGAGCGACGCCACAGGCGAGAAGCGCCTCGCTGGCGTGCAGCTCATCTTCGACCGGCTTCTGCCCAGGGGGGTCACCCGGGAGTCGTTCGCCGGGAAGAAGGCCGCCACCCTCGACGCAGCGCGACTCGCGACGCTCTCCGCCTTCACCGAGAAGGGCATGAAGGAACTCGGCGTCCCGGGCGTGGCCGTGGGCATCATCCAGCACGGTAAGGTGATCTTTGCCGAGGGGTTCGGCGTCCGCGAGCTCGGCAAGTCAGAGAAGCCCGACGGGAACACGTTGTTCATGATAGCATCGAATACAAAAGCGCTCACCACGCTGATGCTGGGCAAGCTCGTCGACGCGCAGCGATTCGGCTGGGAGACGCCCGTCACCTCACTCCTCCCCTCGTTCAAGCTCGGCGACGCAGCCACTACTCGGCAGGTACTCGTGAAGCACCTCATCTGCGCGTGCACGGGGCTTCCGCGCCAGGACTTCGAGTGGCTCTTCGAATTCAAGAACGCCACCGCTGAATCCACGCTCAGGAGCCTTGGCACGATGCAGCCCACCAGTAAGTTCGGGGAGATGTTTCAGTACTCGAACCCGATGGCGGCCGCGGCCGGCTACATCGGCGGCCATATGGCCTTCCCCGCGCTCGAGCTGGGCGCCGCCTACGACGAGGCCATGCGCACGCTCGTTTTCCAGCCGCTGGGTATGCCGTCTACGACGTTCGACTACTCCAAGGCGCTCTCGGGGAACCACGCGTCGCCGCACTCCACCGACATCGACGGCAAACCCACTGCCGCCGCGATGGACCTCAACTACTCCGCCATCCCCGTGCGCCCCGCCGGAGCCGCATGGAGCAACGTGCGAGACATGCTGAAGTACATCGCCATGGAGCTCGCCGAGGGGAGGCTGCCCGATGGCACGCAGTACGTCAGCAGGGAGACGATCCGCGCACGCCGCGTGCGGCAGGTAGCGATTGGGAAGGAGGCCACGTACGGCATGGGTCTCATGGTGGACACCAGGTACGGGACACCCGTGGTGCACCACGGCGGCGACCTGATCGGGTATCACAGCGATATGATGTGGCTGCCGGAGCACGACGTGGGTGCCGTGGTGCTCACCAATGGTGACCCGGGCTGGGTGCTTCGCGACGTCTTCCAGCGCAAGCTCCTGGAGGTGCTCTTCGACGGCCGCGATGAGGCCGACGCCGACGTGGCGTCGCAGGCGAAGAGCTACTACGCTCAGCTCGCCGCCAATCGGAAGCTCCTCACCGTCCCGGCTGACCCTGCCGAGTCGTCGAAGCTCGCCGGCCGCTTGCACAACGACGCCCTGGGTGAGATCGACGTGCGACGCGACGGCGGCCGAACGGTGTTCGATTTTGGCGAGTTCCGGAGCGAGGTCGCGTCGCGGAAGAACCCCGACGGCTCGATCTCGTTCCTCACCATCACCCCTGGCATCCTGGGCTTCGAGTTCGTGGTGAGCGAGGGCGTCGGCAAGCAACTCACGATTCGGGCCGCGCAACACGAGTACGTGTTCAGATGAGTTGCGGGCATCGCAAGCACCGTCCGCCTTGTTGTTCCGTTAGGCAGCGGTGCCGCGCGTGGGCAGGCGTGGCCGCTGCGTCATGAGGACGGCCGCACACTGAACGAACCCCACACTCCCGACAGCCCACTGGGAGCCCACGCCCACCCGGCGCTGCCACGGAACGTCCCAGTCGAGGAGCAACGTCAGGAGTGCTGCCGCGACGAATGTGGAGAACACCGCTACCGCGCGCCAAAGGGATCAGTTCCGAACGCGGAGCGAATCGGTCGCGCCGAGCGTAGCGCCTGCACTTCGAGCACGTACAGACAGAGAGCGGCGAGCAGAATCACGGCACTCTTGACCTGGTGGCCCGCGCCGCTCCGGCCCACCGCGTACGCCAGGATGACGGCGAGGCAGCCAACCGCCACCGTCACGTGGGACACGCGAAGAGACATGGGAGACGGAGGGAGCGTGCCGCTCGGTGATCCACGGCCGAGCATCGTCGCCGCGCGGCCGCGCTGCTCGACCGTACTGCCCGATGACGATTGCGGTCGCCGGTGCGGGCCTCGGCGGTCATGGCGGAACGATGGCCCGCGCGCTCGCATCGCTCGAGGGAGTGCACGTGCACATGGTCTCGGTCAGTGCGACTGAGATCAATCTGACGGTCGCGGTCGATGCCGACCGGCTCCCGCAGGCTATGCGCGCGCTCCATTCGGAGTTTGTCAACATACCCTTTACAATTCGTTCACTGACGGATTGCCCATCCGACCGCGGCTCATCCTACTTTTATGGTCGCGACCTTTCCGCCTCGGTGACATGTCCGTCGGCTCGCCCGCAACCGCCCCGTCGTTCCGCCGCTCCCGCGGCCGCCTCTTCATCGGGGTCGCGCTCGCGTTGCCGCTGCTACTGGGCACGGTCCTCGTGTACTACGCACAACGCGCGCGTGAGAACGAGGCCAGAGCGCTTGACCGGGCCACGCTCGTATACTCCAGCTTCGCGGCATGGCGCTTCGCACGGCAATCGTCGTCTGCGCTGCACGATCTGGTGCATCACGCCATCCATCAGATCGACCGCGCGCCAGGAGGAACGGTGCGGCTGCTCCCGGCGGACACCTCGATCCATTTCAGTCCTGACACGCTGAATCCGACGCATCCTGTCATCGCCCGCGCGGTGCGAACGTTCCGTGTCGACTACCAGCGCGGCCTGATCGTCGGCCTGCGACGTGAAGACTCCTCGGGGGCCGCGCTCCTGTCGAGCCTTCAGCGAACGCTCTTGGACAGCGTTCACGATCCCCATCAGTTTCGGCTGGAAGCGACCCCTCAAGGGGTGGTAGCGACGCTGTATGGCGTCATCCGCACGGACCAGGAGCGCATTCGCACCATCTACGGCGTGGAGACAGATCCCAAAGTCGTTCGCGAGACGTTGGAGCGCGTCGCGTTCGAGCGACGGCTGCTACCGGAAGAGCTTTTCGGGCGACCGCTGCGACCGGCGGAGATTCGCGTCGAGATCGCGACGGCCGCAGGCAAGCCGCTGTTCACCATCGGGACGTCGCGGGGCAATGCGCTCCTCGCCACCGACACACTGGGGACCGGCCTGGGCGGTCTGCGCGTCTTGGTGGCTCTCGATTCCGCGCTCGCGCGGTCGCTGCTCCTCGGCTCGGGAGGCGCCGCCCCCCCGCTCCGGCTGATCATGGGGCTGCTGGTGCTGGCAGCGGTGCTGGCGGTTCTCGCACTGCTCCATCTCGATCGCGCGCGCAAGTTGGCCGAGCTGCAAAGCCAGTTTGTGGCGAACGTGTCGCACGAGCTGCGTACTCCGCTCACGCACATCTCGATGTTCGCCGAATCGATCATGCTGGCCCGCGAGCGCTCACCAGCGGAGCGGCTCCGATTCGCGACGATCATTCACCGCGAGGCTCGGCGGCTCACGCACCTCGTCGACGGAGTGATGCGGTTCGCCAGTACGGCAGCGCGAGATGACCGCTCCGAGCCGGAAGTCGTGGAGCTGGGAGCCGTTATCCACGAGGCTGTGGAAGCGTTTCGGCCTATCCTCGACGGGCGGCGCGTCGAGGTAGCGATCGTGATGGTGGAGGGCGTCCTTGTGCGTTCCGACCCGGAAGCACTGCGACAGATCATCATCAACCTGCTCGACAACGCGGTGAAGTTCGGGCCGAAGGGGCAAACGATCTCGATACGCACGTCCGCAGCCCACGAGAGCGTCAGCATCACCGTCTCCGACCAGGGACACGGCGTTCCAGCGCACGAACGCGAGAGGGTGTTCGAACCATTCACTCGTCTCACTGGCGATGGGCGTCCGAAAGTTCCCGGTGCCGGCATCGGGCTGGCCGTGGTTCGCGACCTCGTGCAACGGCTCGGCGGAACGGTCCACATCGGTGACGGTCCCGGAGGTGGAGCCGCCCTGATCGTCGCCCTCCCGGCGACGATCCGCGCACTCTCCATCGCGGACTCGCCCGAAGCACCGACGCTGCGATGACGCGAGTGGTGGTGATCGAAGACGACGACGACCTCGCGATGGGCCTGCGCGTCAATCTCGAGGTCGAAGACATCGATGTCTCGACGTATCCGAGCGGCGAAGCGGGTTTGGCCGCCGTGATCGCGAGTCCACCAGACGTCGTCGTGCTCGATCTGATGCTGCCCGGCATCGATGGCTTCGAGGTGCTGCGTCGCCTGCGGGCGGCCGGAATCGAGACACCGGTGCTGCTGCTCAGCGCACGGGCGCAGGAGGTGGACAAGGTGCGCGGATTCCGCGTTGGGGCGGATGACTACGTCACCAAACCCTTCGGCGTGTTGGAATTGATGCTCCGCATCCGAGCACTGGCGAAACGAGCACCCACGCGTGTGGGGAGTGACGAGAGCGCCACGATCACCATCGGCAACGTGATCATAGACATGGTGAACCGCACGGTGCGCCGAGACGGGAAGGAGCTTCCGCTCTCCCCTCGGGCCTTCGATCTCCTCAAGGCACTGTACGATAGCCGAGACAGGGTCGTGTCGCGCTATGACTTGCTGCGCCAGGTGTGGCGGTACGACGCGAGCGTTACGACGCGAACGATCGACGCGCACGTCGTCGAGCTGCGCCGGAAGATCGAGCGCGACCAATCGAAGCCACGACATATTCTGACCGTTCGCAACGTCGGCTACCGCCTGCGCCCCTGACCGTAACGGCGCGCCCGCATTGCTCGCCCTTTCAGAACACGTATCGTGGGTAAGTGAGCTTGGCTTGTTCCGCCACGCTCAGGTCCAACTCCATGGTGACAAAGGGCTGTTCTTGCGAGGTAAGCCCGAGCACTTCACCATCCGGCGCGATAACCCAGCCTTGCCCGCCCAGGTGTACCGCATCCGTCGCCGAACTGACGTGGTTCGACGATAACGAGAATGCACCGGAAGTTATGGCCGTCGCTCGTCCGCCCACCAACCATTTGTCAAGTGTCGTACGCGGCGTAGCACGTGGCGTCACAATGAGGTGGATGCTGTCTTTGCCATAAAGCCGCGCACGGTCAAACGCCCATAACTCTGTGCATATCTCAAAGCCGACGCGCGCTGAGCCGCATTGCAGCGGAGTAAAACTGCCGTCGCCCCGGCTGTACCAGGAGGCTTCCCAAAAGCCTGCTTCGTCTGGCAGGTAATACTTGTGGTGTGCGATGCGATAGCCCACTTCCTGCACCCAGCAAAAACCCTCGTTGAGGCGCTGGCCACCGCGATTGATCGGACGTGTGCCAAGCACAATGGCGGGGGCGAGTTCAACGAGACGTTCTTGCCAGGCGTCATGCGCGGCGACGGCGGCTTCCCAGATGTGCGCCTCGAAAACGGGTGATGCGCCAAACCATGGGTAGAAGGGCATCTCCGGCAACAACACTAGCTCGCTCCTTTGCGACCGCACATACGCAACCAATCGTTCCCAGTCACTCGTGAAAGCATCCGGGCGATCACTCAATTCACAAACCGTAACTTTCATGCTCCCTTTCCTGAGCCGCCCCGGGATTGTCGGAGGCTCCATCTCTTAAGAGCATGGAGTTATGACGACGACAACGCAACGGTACTCGGCGGAGGTTGGGGGCGTAGTGTGGGCTTCGCGTGAAATGTTTCAGCCAGAGTGAGACAATGGGGGGTGTTTGACTGTTTGCGGTCCGTCTCACGGCGAGCGATTGTTGAACGTAACGCTCCCGAGGAGGAGACCGATGAAAGCACGACGCAGCTTCACACCCAAGCAGCGCCTCCAGATCGTGCTCGAGGGGCTGGAGAAGGATGCCTCGATCGCCGAGGTCTGTCGCCGGCATGCGATCAGCACGACACTCTACTATCACTGGCGAGACCAGCTCTTCACTGGGGCCGAGCGGCTGTTCGCTGCGCGGAGGAACGGAGCCGGTGAGCAGCGCCTGGCGGAGCTCGAAGCTGAGCGAGTCCGGTTGCAGGCGGTGATCGCCGAGATCACGGCGGAGAACCTCGAACTGAAAAAAACGACTGGGGGCTCGCGGATCATGCGCAGCTTCCCGAGGAGCTCTGGCCGGTGATCGCCGCCGAGGTTGACCGGACGAAGGAGCGAAGTCGCTGGCCTGCTCGCCGGACGCTCGCGGCGCTGGAGATCAGGCCCGCCACATTCTACCGCCACGTTAGGCGGGCGGCTCATGAGGAGGCGCGGCGCCGCGAGTCGTGCGCGGCCATCGCAGCGTGCTGCCGGAGGAGCGCTCTGCCGTGGCCACCTTCGCCCGGCGGCACCCCGAACTGCGGCACCGGGCCCTGGCCTGGACGATGATCGACGAGGACGTAGCGTACTTGTCGCCCTCGGCCGTCTACCGCATCCTCGCCGACGAGGGGCTTGTTGTTCGGTGGGTACCGCCGGCACGTGGCCGCGGGCGGAAGCCGCTACCACCGAAGGGACCGAACCAGTTGTGGCAGACCGATCTTCGCCACGTCAAGGTCGGTGGCCGCACGTACTATCTGCTCGTCTTCCTCGACATCTTCAGCCGGCTGGTCGTGCACTATGAGCTCCTACGCTGGATGGACGGCGAGACAGTTTCGCTGGGTGCTCAGGCCGCGCTGGAGCGCGTGGAGCCGTCGCTTCGGTCGAGGATCCGAATCCAGAGTGACAACGGGAGTGCCTACGTGAGCGCCGACTTCGCCCGCGTCCTGGCCGAACACAAGGTCGGTCACCACCGGATCTGGCCGCACACGCCGGAGCAGAACGGATTCGTCGAGCGTGTGCTGCGGACCCTGGGCGAGCCACTGCACGAAGACGAGCTCGCGTCGTTCGACCAGGCGAGGGAGGCGATCGGCGAGATCGTCGAGTGGTACAACCACCGCCGGCTCCACAGTGCGATCGGCTATCTCACGCCGGCCGCCGTGCATGCCGGTGAATCGGAACAACTTCAGGCTGGCCGCCGGCTCAAGCTCGTTCAGGCAAGGCACCGGAGGAGGGAAGAGAATCTCAAACTCAGACAACGCTGACTGCCATTCACCCGCTCACCCGTGACCGGCGTACCGCAGTCAACCGTCAACACCCCCCTGTCTCATTTCGGCTGAAGCAGTACACGCGTGCCGCGGTGCGCAACCCCAGTCTCCTCAAACGGAGGGTCAGGAGGGCGGCGTCCGACGACGGTGAGGGTCCCCATGATCGCGACAGCTCGGCGCGCGCTGCTTCCCCATCGTGTTCCCCGGATTCCACTGGGAGCGCTCATGATCGGAAGGGGTTTGGCGGTGGCAATCGCGGGTGCTGCGATTCAGCTGCTGTCGTCAACGGGCGCACAAAAGTCAGACATCTATCCCCGCGCCCATCCATGCTACCCCTGGCAGTCACATGCGGGTGGACGGGCGGTTGGACGAGCCCGTGTGATCCGAGTTCGCTCGTGCGCTTATTCCCCGCCTCAAGGCCGAGTATCAACCGACGCGCTCTGTATTCTTTCGCATCGTCAGTGAATGGCGCGCCCAGCGTCGGGATGCGCTCCGCGATGCGCGCACGAGTGTACGCGATCGTGGTAGTGTTAGGCAGTTCGCCGCAGGAGGCGTCCATGTTGCATTCCGGGATCGATCTGCACAAGCGGGACGTTGTGATCGTCACGGTCGACGGCGAGGGGCACCACGTGCATGAGGCACGGCTTCTCGACCAGGCGGGTGAGCTCAATCATGAGGTCGGCGCGGGATGCGCAGATGCTCCGCCTCATTCGGCGGAAAACCGACAGCCTCGAATGCATTACGATAGCGGCGCATTGGGTGGTCATGTCTTCCTCCTCAAACGACGCCCGATCAACTGGGCGGCCAAGCGCTGCGTCGCGATATCCAGCCCCCCTCCGTGACGCTGGATCGCCGACGCGATCATGCAGTATGCCGGAAAGCCGTGAGGAGTTAGGTATAGTGTCCCTGTGATTGGAAGCGCATGAGCTATCTGACGGTTTTCATTCCCTCGCTGGTCCTGACGCTGATCGTCGGATTTTTTCTGGCGGCGAGGTGGAAGCCGGCACGCACGCGAAGGACGCTTGCTTTCTATTGGGGCGCCGCGTTCGCCGTCCATCTCGGTTGGTGGGCGCTGCCCCATATGTCCGGCGCACCCGCCGCGGCCGCGCGTTGGCTCGCAATTGCCTGGATCGGCGCGGTGGTCGCCGCGACGCTGCTGATCGTGCCGTTCGAGCTATTCGCGATTGCCCGCCGGTTCATGCGGGGCGCCCCTCCGTCGGGAGCCCGGACCGCGGCGACGTTCGTCAGCCTGGCCCTGGTCGCGGGCATATCGGCAAGCCTCGGAAGCACGGGAAGCGTCGTCGTGCGGGAGGAGCAAGTCGTCCTGCCCGGGCTGCCCGCCCAACTCGACGGCATGCGAATCGCCAACATTGCGGACGTCCATATCGGACGCTTCAGCACGGTGGCCGGTCTCAATCGGGTCGTAGACGCCAGCAATGCGCGGAAGGCCGATTTGTTTGTCGTCACCGGCGACCCTATCGACGATCTGAGCCAGCTCGGTCCGACGTTGAACGCGCTCGAACGGAGTCGCGCCCTTCCGGTCGTGGCTGTACTCGGCAACCACGACAAGATGGGCAACCTCTCCGCAGTGCTTGCCGCCTACAAACGCCATGCGCCCCGAGTCGAGCTGCTGGTGAATTCAAGCCTGTTGGTCGAACGGGGCGGTGCACCGCTTCGCATGGTGGGAGTCGATTATGCATTGGATTCGAAAGGCGGCCACATGCTTCCGCGCTCGGAGCAGGAGGCCGCGATGCGCGCTTTTGCCTCCAAGGCATTCGCCCGGGTCCGCAAAGGCGAAACCGTGATCGCGCTATCGCATCATCCAGACTTCTTTCCATTCGCGGCGCAGATGGGGGCTCGGCTGACGCTGGCCGGACACACGCATGGCGGACAGGTGAAACTGTTCGGCCGTCCGGTCATCGTCGCCTACGACCATATGCATGGACTCTATAAGCGCTGGGATGCCTATCTCGATGTTTCGGCCGGAATCGGCCATTGGTTCCCGTTGCGGATCGCAGTGCCGCGAGAATTGGTGATCGTCACGCTTCGATCGGGGGCTGGACCGAAGGGGCAAGGGCCCCGACGTCTATAAAGGGTTTCGCCCCTCGCCGCGGGACCACGCGGTGGTTCGGCGCGATTCCTCGGGTGAATCCGAGCTGAGGTTGATCAGGACCTTGCCGGCCAACGCCGAGGTCGCGTCGCCCACGATCTCGTACATCGCCCGGTACTGGGTCAGACTCACCACGATCACATCGGCGGCACCGATCGCCTCGGCCGGCGTTGCCGCAAGCCGAGCGCCTTCGGACGGCGGCTCGCTACGTACCGACTGGCTCGCGTCGTACCAGCCGTCGCCCGGCACCGTCGCCTTCCTTGGGTACGGTTCGACGACTGGGACTACCGAGCGAGCGCTCGACGTTGGCGCGGCGGAAGGCGCGAGCGCCTCGGCAACTCTGCGCACGAGTCCTCGACGCTGAACGGCTTCTCGATCAGGTCCCGCCGTGGGCAAAGATCGGAAAGGGCCGACAGCTCCTCGCGTGCGTAGCCCGACATGAACAGCACGCGAATCCCGGGGCGTATCATCTTGATGCTTTGTGCGACTTCGCGTCCCGACATTCGCGGCATGACGACATCCGTCAGGAGGAGGTCGATCGGGCTCTTCCTGGACACCGCTCACTTCGTCGAGGGGGAGTCCACGCGTCAGGCCGACTCGGCACTGATGCTCGTACGGCTTGATCCGAACATCAGCGTGGTGGACCGGCCTTCCAGGTGCCCAGTTGCGCGTCCCCTCACCTTAACGCCGGCTGTACCGCGGCAGTACAAACTCTTCACCATCGGCGCGCGCTGCCTTCCTATCATGCTCCCACGATTTCACGGGGAGTTGATCATGATTGGAAGCAGGTTAGCAGTGGCATTCGCGGCAGCCACGATTCAGTTGCTGTGGTCAGCCGACGCAGAGGGTCAGGCACCTGTCCCTGCGCCCGTCCACGCCGCACCTGGCGATCGCATACGGGTGGATGGGCGGTTGGACGAGCCCGTGTGGGCGGCGGCTCGTTGGTCCACCGGTTTCGTCCAGCGCGATCCGCTCGAGGGACGGCCCGCGACGCAGGCGACGGAGGTGGCCGTGGCCTTCGACGACGACGCGCTGTACATCGCCGCCCGACTTCACAGCACCGACCCGGCGAACATTCGTTCGCTCGTCACCCGGCGCGATGTCGAAAGCGCCTCGGAGCAGTTGATCGTCTCGCTCGATACCTATCGTGACCGTCGGACGGCTTTCTCATTCGCGGTTACATCTGCCGGCGTGCGCTTGGACTACTACCATCCGACCGATGATCGCGGGCAGAGGGATTACTCGTACGACCCGGTGTGGGAGGCCGCTACCGGGAGGGACTCCACGGGCTGGACTTCGGAGATGCGCATTCCATTCAGCCAGCTTCGATTCGACACCGACGCGGAACCACTCTGGGGGATCAACATCGCGCGCCGCGTACCGGCGTCGAACGAGGAGTCGTTCCTCGTTCTAGTTCCGAAGAGCGAGACCGGATGGGCGTCCCGGTTCGCCGAGCTCACTGGCCTCAGCCGCCGCCCCACGACGCAGCGCGTGGAGATTCTTCCCTACGTGGCGGCGAGTGCGCGACTCCCGAGCCAGCGTCAGCCCATGAATCCTTTCGACGACGGCCGCAATATTCGCCAGCTGACAGGCGCCGACCTCCGCCTGCGGCTGCGCAGCAACTTCGCGCTCGAAGCCACCGTGAACCCGGACTTCGGGCAGGTAGAGGCGGACCCCGCCGAAGTGAATCTCGGTGTGTTCGAAACGACCTTTCCGGAGAAGCGCCCGTTCTTCACCGAAGGCCGGCAGCTTCTGAGCGGGGGTGGCGCACAGTACTTCTACTCACGCCGGATTGGCGCGGCCCCTCGACTATCCACGAGCGGCAGCTTCGTGGACCAACCGGCGAACACGACGATCCTCGGCGCCGCCAAGCTCACTGGCCGTACGCGTCGAGGACTTGCCATCAGCACGCTCGCGGCGGTCACGGCAGAGGAAACCGCGCGGGGCTTCGACACGGCGACGACGCGTACGAACGAGCAGATAGTTCAACCCCGCACGACCTACGCTGTCGTGCGGGCTCAGCAGCAATTCGGGCGTTGGGGCTCGACTGGCGGAGCGATCCTCACCGCGGTGAGTCGCAACCTTCCGGACGACGCCGCGTTGGAGGCGGCATTTCCAACACGCGCAATCACCGGGGGCACTGACTGGAATCTGCGCATGAAGGGTGGAGAGTACGTCCTGGCCTTCGACGCCGGGTTCAGCCATGTCGCGGGTGACTCGGCTTCCATCCTCCGATTGCAGCGCTCGAGCGCACGCTACTACCAGCGTCCGGATGCAGAACACGTGGACGTCAAACCCGGGCGCCGAACACTCTCCGGTTACCGTGCACGCACCTCGTTCAACAAGGAAGCGGGACGGCACTGGCTATGGGGAGTGAGCGCGGCGGCGGTGTCTCCCGGGTTCGAGCTCAACGACGCGGGACAGCTTTCGACGGCCGACGATCTCGCGACTTCACTCAGCTTGCGCTATCGCGAGAATGTTCCGGGGCGGCTCTTTCGAGACTACTCCGTCCAGCTCCTGGCGTTCCGCAATTGGAACTTCGAGGGCGTAGGAAAGCGCGGCGAACTGCCCGCGCTCTTCACTGAGGCAACGTTCGGCAACTTCTGGGTGGTCAGCGCGCACTACCACTATGGCCCACGCGCGCGCAGCACGACGCTGACGCGCGGCGGTCCGGCGATGACGACGCCCGCCAATGAGCACGTCTTCATCGAGCTGCGCGGCAACCCGGGGCACCGCGTCGTGTGGGACGTTGGGGTGAACCAGCATACGGACGAGATCGGTGCTCGCGAGCAGGACATTTACGGAGGACTCGCGTACCGGCCCGCGGGGCGATGGCAGCTTTCGGTCTCTCCGTCAATCACCCGAACACGCAATCAGCGCCAGTACGTAACGACACGCGTGGACGGCGGACCAGCCACTACGTATGGCTCCCGTTATGTCTTCGCCAACATCGATCGTCGCGAGGCAGCCGTACAGCTCCGAACGAACTACTCGTTCACGCCCGACCTTTCGCTGGAGCTTTACGCGCAGCCCTTCGTCTCGATCGGCGAGTACCACGATCTCGCCGAGGTGGCGGACCCGCGACGGCTCGCGCTACGGATCTACGGAACGGATGGGACCGTCATCGAGCGGAAGATCTACAGCTACGCTGTCGCGGATGGCGCCGCCCAATTCACCATCGCCAACCCGGATTTCACCGTCAGATCGCTGCGCGGCAACGCGGTGATGCGATGGGAGTGGCGTCGCGGGAGCACGCTGTATGTCGTGTGGCAGCAGGATCGATCTGCGCGCGACGCGTTGGCCCGCGACGCACTGGGTTCGACCTTCGAAGATCTGCTGCACACGCCGGGCGAGCACCGGCTAGCGGTGAAGATGTCGTACTGGCTGTCGCTATGAGCTTCGCCGCCCGCGGCGGCTCGATCGAGCTACATCGCAAGATGAACTATCGCGCGTTCCCCTTCACCGGAGCTTCCGTGTTCACCAGTCTGTTCCCCGCCGCGATGCTCTTCCCCGCCCTCATCTCTCCCGTTAGCGGGTCGACCCCCACTGCAGTCGCTCCCGTTCCTGCCACGTCGGCGCCCGCTACCTGGAACATCGATAAGACGCATTCGGAGCTGAGCTTCCAGATCCGGCACTTCGTGAGCCGAGTGCGCGGCACCTTCAAGGAGTGGAAGGGGACGATCGTCGCCGATCCGGAGGCTTGGGAGAACGCGTCGATCGACGTCGAGATCGCGACGACCAGCATCTACACCGACAACGAGCGCCGCGACAGCCATCTGCGTACGAGCGACTTCTTCCTCGCCGACAGCTTTCCGACGATCCGCTTCAAGAGCTCACGCATCGCGCGGAGTGGCGACGACGCGAAGATCCATGGCGATCTGACGATCCGTGGGGTCACGAAGCCGGTCGTGTTGGACGGGAGCTTCACCGGAATGCTGAAGTCGGCGCAGGGCGACCGTATCGGATTCGAAGCCTCGACGACGCTCAACCGCCTCGACTACGGGGTGAAGTGGAACCGGGCCGCCGAGGGGGGCGGGGTGATGCTGGGCGACGAGGTGAAGATCAGTCTCGTGATCGCGGCTGTGCGGGTGGAAAGCTGATCCGCGGAATCGTTCCTGCCGCGAGCAGCCACATGAAAAAAGGCACGGCCAAATCACCGCCACCAAGTCACGCGGGCTCAACCTGTGGGCCGAACGCCAGATCGGAGCGAACAGCCCCGAGGCGCGGCAGACGTACGCGCTCGGCGACGTGGTGACGACGCTCATCCGCACGAAAGCGGGGCAGACGATCGTCATCACTCACGACCCCGATTCGCCGCGCCCGTACAGTCGCAACATTCTGCTCCAGGTGGACGAAAGGGCTAGCAACGCGAAGCAGGTGCAACTCCACCTTCGATGAGGCCGCTGCGAAGGGTATGTTCCGATACCGGGAATAAACCGCACCAAGGCTCGGCGAGCATACGCGAGCGGTCCTGGAGGAGTTCGGCCTGAGCGATGGAGCGCCATCATGATTCACCGCGCCGAAGTGATCGGCAGCATGCTGCGCCCGCCAACGTTGCTGCGCGCACGCGATGAACAGCGCGCTGGACGCGTGAGCGAGGCACAGCTCCGCTTCATGGAGGATCGCGCGGTGGACGAATGCGTCGCCATCCAGGAGCGTGCCGGCGTCAGCGTGATTACCGACGGAGAGATGCGCCGCAACGTGTTCGCGAGCCAGCTCGCGCAGGCGGTCGAGGGGTTCGACACGGTCTCGGGCAACACCGTCGACTGGTTCACGATGGAAGGGGAGCGCGAGACCAGTCCGGTCACCGTCGGCGTCGTCAGCAAGATGCGTCGCCGGCCGCAGCTCTCGGCCGAAGAGTTCGCCTACCTGCGCGCGCGCACTACGAAGCCGACCAAGATCACGCTCCCCAGTCCAACCATGTACGCCTATTACTGGGTGCCTGGCGTGAGCGAGGCGGCCTACTCCTCCACGAGCGCGTATATGGCCGACGTCTGCGACATTCTCCGCGACGAGATCGCCGAGCTCGTGCGACTCGGCTGCACCTACATTCAGTTCGACGCCCCCGAGTTCGGAATGCTCCTGGACCCCCATCAACAGGAGTGGTTCAGGCGTAAAGGGTTCGATGCCGACCGGATGGTCCACGACGGCGTGGCGATGATGAACGCGCTGATGGCCGAACCGTCGGCGGTGCAGGCGGGTGTGGCGTTCGGCCTCCACGTCTGCCGCGGGAACGACGCGAATCGATTCATGGCCCGAGGGAGCTATGCCGCAATCGCCGAGGAGGTCCTGAGCCGCACACATGCGCGCGTGATCCTGCTGGAGTATGACGACGAGCGGAGCGGTGACTTCTCACCGCTGGCAAAGACTGGCGACGACAAAGTCATCGTGCTCGGCCTGGTGACCACCAAACGCGCGCGCGAGGAAACGCATGACGAGTTGATTGCGCGCATCCGTGGCGCGTCGCGCTACGTGCCGTTGGAACGACTCGCCGTGTCGACACAGTGCGGGTTCGCGTCGGTGGCGAAGGGCAACAACATCCCGTTCGACGTGCAGGAGCGAAAGCTTGCCCTCGTCGCCCAGGTGGCGCGCGAGGTGTGGGGTTGAGGGAGAGCGCGCGATTAAGTCATACAACCACGATCGCGACGGCCGCCAGCGGCTTCGCCGCCGTCGGCTCCCCCACCGTGCTCGCCACCGCGCCCCGGCTCCAGCGCCCGGCTTGGCGTCGACGTCACGCTTGCGTCCGAGACATTCCAGCGAACCCTGAGCTTCAAGTTCCGCTCGGCGTACGCCGTCAGTGTCCAGGATCGCCAGCTTCGGCTGCGAGCGGGTCCAACCGCTGTGAGCACAGCGAGCCTCGGGTCTATGGCGTCATGCGCTACACGACGGACCAGCGGAGGCGGGAGATCGGTATCCGCATGGCGCTGGGCGCGCAGCAAAGCGACGTGAGTGCCGCTCACTCTACCCGCTTCGCCTTGTAGGTGCCGAGCGATCCTGAGCTCACGACGAAGCCGATGATCTTTCCCCCGTCTCCCGGCGAGAAGGCGAAGTCGACATCCTGATCGACCGAGAAATACCTGGTTTCCGACTCGGGGTAGATCTCCGTTCTGAACTGCCCTATCACGTCGGCGAAAACCCGACCGCTCTCCACGGTGATGGCGATGAAGATGTTCGGCGCCCCCTCGAGAACGTATCGGCCTGCAAGCGGTATCAACTTCTCGGGCTCCACGTCCACGACGGTCTTTTCGACCGTCCGCGGCCTCGGCCAGTCGTACTCCTCCGCGACGGCGCGCACGATCTCGGATATCAGCGGACTGCCCGCATCCGAGTTGGTCATGACGACCGCGCCCTGCCCTCTCTCGTGGAACGCGAGGAAGAAGACCCGGAATCCCTGGTTCGATCCACCGTGACTGAAGCTCGCGTTCCGACCTTCGCCACCCAGGCCAGGACCCAGTCCGTGCGTGCCCGCCTGCCGGGTTAGCATCTGAGCCGTGGCGGGGTGGGAGAGAACCTTGTTCGACTTTCCCGTGGCGGAGAGCTGGACCTCCATCGCATAACGAGCAAGGTCGGATGGCGTGGTCCAGAGGCCAGCCGCTGCCATTTCCGGGTGCGTGTACCACTTGCCTTGGACAACAATACCGTCGGAGCGATGCCCAGAGGCTGCGTTTCCGATCAGATTCCGAGGAAGCGGCTGCTCGTAAGTGCTGCGCGTCATGCCGATGGGCTGCAGGACCTCGGTGCGCATCACTTCGGGGAACGATCTCCCGGTGACGTCCACGACGAGCTGCTGCATGACTGTGTATCCGCCGCCCGAATAGCGCCATCGACTACCGGGCAGCGTATCGACGCGGATCGCCGCCGAGTTGGCGGGTGATTGCCCATCGAGTACCTGCAGAAGAGTGGGCACCGGCCTGTTCGAGGCATAGCCCATGAAACCGTGGACCGTGAGCCCCGCGCCGTGGCTGAGCAATCGGCGGAGGGTGACAGGCTGGGCCGCCGTGAACTCGTTCTCAGGAACTTTCCATGACGTCATCTCGAGATTGACGTCCTCGTCGAGGTCGAGCTTCCCCTCCTGCACCAATCGAAGCGCCGCCAGCGCGGCGACCGGCTTGCTGATGGACGCGGCCTGGAAAAGAGTTTCGGTCGTTACCAGGCTGGTTCCTCCCACCTCGCGCACCCCGTACCCACGTGCCCACGCGATGCGGAAGCTGTCGATGACGGCAATGCTCACCCCCGGCACCTTGTAGTGCCGCATGCGCTCGTCGAGCCGCATCTGCGCGACAGGTCTGCCCCTGATCGTCCGGGGGAATCGCAGCCCCGCCTCAACGCGCGCGCTCCGCGACGAGCTGCTCTGCGGCGGCTGAGTCGGCTGCGCTGAAACCGGAACCTCGTGGACGCTGATCGCGAGGATTCCGAACAGCAACGGAAGGTGTCGCTTCATTGGAGAGCCTCCCGGAAAGCGTGATGGCGGGCGCGTTGGATTGTGGCGGTCGATACGTCGCGCTACCAGCTCGAGCATTCCGCAGCCCCCAGGTACTGTCGGTGAAGAACCTCGTCCAGCTCGTAGATGCGGTTGTGGTCCGGCCGACGCCGGAACAATGGAATCCGTTGAATCTGGATCATCCGCGGCATCCGGTCCAACCCTCGTCGTAGGTGCTCGGCGGCCGCCACGACCTTGATCCACGACGAACGTCGTATCGCGGTGATGCGGTGGGAGTGGCGTCGCGGGAGCACGCTGCACGTGTGGCAGCAGGATCGATCGGCGCGCGACGCGTTTGCGCGCGATGCACTGGGCTCGACCTTGGAAGATCTGCTCCACACGCCAGGCGAGCACCGGCTAGCGGTGAAGATTTCGTATTGGCTGTCGCTCTGATGCCGTTCCCATCCACCGGAGTTCCCGTGTTCACCCGCCGAGCGAGCCGCTAGTTGCCGGTCCGCTCTCGCACGTATTCACCGACCAGCTGTGCGGCGCTATCATAGTTGCTCAATACTGCGACCGTGTGGCCACTCCGAAAGAAGAAGAGGGACGCAGTAGCACCGGGCGCAGCGCCACGATGGCCATACCCGCCGCCATCGATCAAATCGAACCCGTAGCCAGGTCGGATGTCTGAGGTCGATGTAGTGAGTCGCCCGCGCATAGCTGGGCTCAGCAAACGGCCTTGCTCCAAGCCACGAACAAAGCTGAAAAGATCTCCCACGGTAGAATAGACCCCTCCGGCCGGGCCGCCGCGCACATCGAGCCGCGCTGGCGTCGGTCGCCTGGGCCCCGGCACGTATGCGCTCCGAAGTGTCGGAAAGCGGCTCAAACGCTCGGCGCGATTCGTGACCGGTGCCTCATCGGCGAAGAAGGCGGTTTGCGACATACCCGCGGGCGTGAAGATGTGATCTTCGACGTAGCTGAAGTAATCGCGCCCGCTCACCGCTTCGATTACCGCGCCCAGTATGAGATAGCCACGGTTGCTGTACTGAGTCGACGACCCCGGAGCAAAGCTCAGCGAGGTGTCGGTCAGCAATTCGATCATCTCGGGCACCGAGCGGGTCATGCGCATCGCCGAGTCGAGAGCGGGCCCAATCTCACCGAGGCCCGAGGTATGATTCAGGAGCTGCTCGACCGTAATGCGTCGGGTTATGGCCTGGGGGAGGTCAAGCTGGAATCGCGCGATCGTGTCACCAAAGGAGAGCTTGCCCGCCTCGGCCAACTGCGCAATGGCTACTGCCGTGAACAGCTTTCCGACTGACGCGAGGTCGAACCGCGTGTCGATCCGATTCCGAACGCGGCCTGCACCGTCCGCAAAGCCAAAGGCGCCTTGATAGACCATGATCGTGTCGCGCGCGACCAGGACCGTCCCGCTGAAAAGGTCGGCCGAGGCCAGGCTCCGGAGGTGTTGCTCCAGATGTACTGAGAGCTGGACATCCGCGATCCTTGCGTGCCGCGCCCGTCGATGGTCGGGCCGAACACCGCGTCCGAGACCCACTCGCGAGATCCGATGGGTAATGGAATCGAGACCGACACGATAATCGAGCCAGGCGCGGCTGATCGTTCCCACGATCCAGGCGTCCGCTCTTGCCGCTTGATTGGTTACGATCGAGTCGATGCTGAGCGGACCGTACGTCTCATGAATCTCGAGCCAGCGACGTACGGCGCGTGGCGCGCCACCGGATCGTGACAAGTACACCGAGTCGTATCTGGCGGCCGCAAACGAGGCGATTTGCCCGGAATCGCCGCTATTGATTGCGGTGATTAGGTCCCGCAGCGCACGCTCAGCCGCGTAACCTGAGGGAGCTGTGCTCGCCGATTGCGCAAACACCGGCGCGGTAACAGCGAGTAATACCGAGAGTACTCCGCAACGGCGGTAGTGTCGAAGCACTCCTTATCCTCCCGCGTGTTATGCTGGTTCGACACGGTAAAGGGCGAAACCGTTGCAAGCGATTGTGTGACGCCTCAGTGCCGCTCACTCCACGCGCTTCACGCACTGGCGCGGCATTGTGGCGCCGTAGATGCTGTTGGCCGCGGTGCTCCGCCTCCAACAGTTCACCCCTACGCGAAATCTACCTGCCTCTGAGGGAGACGTTCGCATCTCCTCCGACGCCCGGCGCTTCAGAGGTCTTGCTTGTCATCCGGCGGTTTCGCGATCTCTTCCGAGCGGTGAACCAGCTTCGAGCGCGCGCGCCAGATGAAGTACGCCGGCAATCCCAGGAATACGGCGCCCAGTCCCAGCAGTGATTGTACCGGCTGCACGACGAGCGTGTTGATTACGATCGCAGCGGCCGCGGCCACGAAGAGCAACGGTGTCACGGGATACCACGGCACGCCGAACGGTCGTACTCGATCCGGTTCGCGGCGGCGAAACACGAACACACTCAGCGCGCCGAGGGCGTAGAATATCCAGCCGGCGAAGACGACGTACGTGAGCAACTGCTCGAACGTTCCGCTCACAGCCAGGACGGCTGCCCAGATGGAGCTTGCGACGATCGCGAAGGCAGGCGTTCCGAAACGCGGGTGCACTTCGGCGAGGCGGCGGAAGAAGAGACCGTCGCGCGACATGGCGAAATAGAGACGGGGCGAAGTCAGCGCCAGACCGTTCGTCGCGCTGAACATCGAAACCAGGATCACCAGTGCGACCAGTTTCCCTGCCATTGGCCCGAAGAGCGTACCGGCTGCTTCTGCAGCAATGCGGTCAGTCGCTGCCGCGTTCTCGGGGCCTAGGGCTGCAATGTAGCCGACATTTGCCAGCAGGTAGATCCCGATCAGGGTCGCGGTTCCTGCGATGATGGCGACGGGTAGCGTCCGCTGAGGATCCCGCGCCTCACCGGCGGAGAACGTCACGTATTGCCACCCTTCGTATGCCCAGAGAACGCCGAGTACGGCGAGTCCTACACCGGAGAGCACGGAGCCGGATACCGCATCTGGCCAGAGTCCTGCGAGGCGCGCCTCTTCGAGCCCGCCGCCCGAAACGAGAAGCATTACGCTAAGGAGCACGATCGCGCCGGCCTTGATCACCGTGCCCCAGTTCTGTACGTCCGCGCCCTGTCGCGCGCCACGCACATTGACAACGGCGACAACAGCAATCATCAGCACGGCGACCAGCTTCGATGTCATCGGGCCTATGGATACCAGTTGATCGAGATAGCCGGCGAAGGCCACCGCGAGTGTCGCCGCGGAGCCGGTCGATATGACGAAGAACGTCGCCCATCCATAGAGAAACGCCGGGAGGGGACCGAAGGCGTCCCGGATGTAAGCGTAGAGCCCTCCTGCGCTCGGCTTGGCGGCACCGAGCTCGGCGTATGTGAGAGCGCCAAGAAGTGAGAGCACGCCCGCGACGAGCCACACGAGGAGCGCCACGCCGACGCGGCCGTCGGTCTGCCGGAGCACTGCGCCAGGGACCACGAAAATGCCGGAGCCGATCACGGTTCCGATAACGATCAGCAGAAGGTCGCGCGTGCGCAGCGTGCGTTTCAGCGTGCCGGCCATGCGTTTGGTCTCCGAGTATATCGACGTGGATGCTGACCGGACAGAATGGGACTATGCGCCTGGTATCTTGCGTGTCGCCGGGGCCATGTGCATTTACGGGTTGCGCTAGTGTATACAAACTCGGATGCGGACGCCAGAACGGGGAGCGCCTGGTTCCACGGCGATATCGGCCTCCGCGGAGACCGGAGCGCGCGTGTGGCGCCGCCGGCGTGCTTTCCGTTGCCGCCGCCACTCGTCGCATCGACGCGCGTGGCTTCGTCGTCGCACCCGGTTTCATCGACATGCCATGGGCGCGAAGCAGGGAGCGCCTCCGGCAGCGGAGCTCGACACGATGCCCGCCGTAGTGCGCGGCGCGATGGCGACCGGTGCGTTCGGTCTCGCCACAGCTCTCATCTATCCCCCTGACAACTTCTCGACCACTGAACAGCTCATCGAGCTTGCCCGGGCGATGTCACCCTATGACAGGGTCTATATCACGCACATGCGCTCGGAGGCCGACCGGTTCCTCGAACCGCTCGACGAAGCGATCCGCATCGGACGGGATGGCGGCGTGCCCGTCGAGGTCTATCACGTCAAGGCCGCAGGGCGACGCAACTGGCCGGAGATACCGGCGGCCATCGCGAAGATCGATTCTACGCGGGCCGCTGGAATCGATGTGCAAGCGAACATATATCACGCCAACCCACCCTACTGACCCGTCTTCGGCGCGAACGTCAATCTCGGTTGAGGGTCCGGCTGGACCAGTGTCACGCTCGCAACCTTGTCCCCCTCCAGCTTGTAATCCAGATAGTAACCACCCGGCATCCCGGCTGGGCCGGTGAGCTGAAAGCGCGTAGCACTCAGCGGAACGAGAGTGTACAACGGTTGCCCTTCCATCGCCGCCTTGAGCGAGCCGCCCATGAGTTGAACCTCAACCGTCAGCGGTGGAGCCTTCGATTCGAATGTCCCCGCGTACTTCGCGAGCTCGGCCTCTGAGATCGCGATCTGCGGAACCGAATCGGGTCGCTCTGGCACCCGCCCGAAGTCGCCCAGCGCTTCGACCTTCATCTCCGCGGCCTTGCCGTCGACACCCAGCGCGAACGTGACGAACGCCTTGCCAAGATGATCTTCCCGCCAGTCGGCGCGGAACGTGTCGTAGTGCCAGTGCTTTAGATCGCCGATCAGCGCGGAACCGTAACGCACGACCAGATCATCGTCCTCGAACTCTACCGACACGTTGCCATACATGCTATCGGCGTACACGCCGGCGTACTTGCTGAGTGCCAACGATGGCTTCGTACCCCTGACGCGCTGCTGCTCGCGCTTCTTCTCGACTGCTTCGGCCACCGCTTCGAAGCTGTCCATCGCCTTACGCAAATCGGTACTCCAGTCCTTTGGCTCCGCTCCCAGATATCCATCGAACAAACGATACATGAGCGCATACGTGAGAAACGAACCGTTCATGTTGGTCAGAATCACGACCCCGGTCTTCTCTTCGGGGAGCATCGCGACTAGCGCGCTCATGCCGTCGATGTTGCCGCCGTGGTGCACCAGCTTGCGTCCCTTGTAATCAGCCAGGAACCACCCGAACCCGTAACTGAGAAAGCGCGACTCGGGGTGCACCAGTCCCCAGACTCCCTCGCGCCGGATGATCGTCTGCGGGGTGTGAAGCTCGGCGGCGGTCGAGGTGCTCAGGAGCTGCTTACCGTCGAACTTGCCGTTGCCCAGTTGCAGGCGAACCCACCTTGCCATGTCGACCACATGCGAATTGATGGAGCCTGCCGCCGCGACGTTGTCGATGTTCCGATATGGGATCGCGCGAACCTTGTCGTCTATTTCGGCGTGCGGCGTGGCGACATTGGGCAACTTAGCGAGCGGCACGACGCTTGTCAGCGACGCCGTCATGCCAAGCGGCGCGAAGATCCGATCGCGAATGACGTCGTCCCATGGCTTGCGCGTTATATGGCTCGCGACCTCGCCCGCCGCGACGTACATGATGTTCTGGTACCCGAATGTCGAGCGAAGACTCCACGTGGGCTCGAGGTGGCGCACTCGCCGGACTATCTCCGCCCGATCGTACGACGTTCCATACCACACCAGATCACCTCGCACCAATCCGCTTCTGTGGGTGAGCAGATCGCGCACGGTGATCTCGCGCGTCACGTACGGATCATAGAGCTGGAATCCGGGCAGGTACTTCGTGGCGGGATCCTCGAAGAGCAACTTTCCGTCGTCGACGAGCATGCCGATGGCGGCCGCGGTGAAGGCCTTTGACGCCGAACCGATTGCGAACATGGTGCGATCGTCGACCGGCTCGGCTTTGCCGATCGTGCGGACGCCGTATCCTCGCGCCAGAACGACCGTGTCGTTGCGCACGACCGCGATCGCGAGGCCCGGAACCTTCCACGCCTGCATGGCATCGCGGACGTAGGCATCGAAATCGCGGATAACGGCGGCCGATGAGACAGGTTCAGCCGGCGGAGTCGCTGTCTCTTGCGCAGCCGCTGGAGCAAGCCAGCCAGACACGATGAGGATGCCCCAGAGTATCTGCCTCACGGTTACCCCCTTGTAGATCGGAGATGATGGTCTGTTGGGTAGCGCACGACTGCCATCTACCATGCACCGCGTTCGCCTGCGCGTTCGATCGCCGTTGCCAGACGCTCGGCGGCGTTGCGCCAGTTCGTACGCACCGCCTGGCGAGCTGTTTCGGGATCCCCGGCGCGTATCGCACGGATGATCGCGTTGTGTTCGGCGACCGATGTGGGCATCTGGCCGCTGAGCATGCTGATGTAGAGTCGCTCGTAGCGCTGTGCCTGGGGTTTGACCGCGGCATGGAGCGCTGACAGGCGTGGCCCTGCCCCGACGGCGACGTATCTCGCGTGGAAACGCTCGTCGAGGTCCTGGAGAAGCGCGTGGTCGGGACGCGACTCCTCGGCCTCGCGACCGAGCTCCTGGTTCAATGCGCGCAGGTCGGCAACCAGCGAGCGCCGCACCGCAGCCGTCAGCCGGGCAGCTCCTTCGGCGGCCAGCGCCTCGAGCTCGCCCACAACGTGGAAGACCTCGCGCCCGTCACCCTGGGTGAGCGGCGCGACCACCGGACGCGCCTGCTGCAGCCCCGGAGACAGGATCACGTAGCCCTCCTGCTGGAGCCGCTGGAGGGCGGCACGCACGGGGGTACGGCTCACGTCCAGCCGGGCGGCGATGTCGACCTCGACGAGCCGTGTGCCGGGCGCGATCTGGCCGCCGACGATCAGAGCTCGGAGCTGCTCGTACACCTGTGTCGGACGCTTGTCCGGCACCGACGGCGGTGCCGCCGGCGCAAGGCGCCGAGGCCGGCCTGGGTATCGGACAGGAACCGGTTTGGGTGTGGCCATGGAACTGGGCGCGAGTTAAAAAACCGTGGGAATCGACCCGCCTCCGGCGCTGCCAGACCCGACCGGGCACCGGCGGATTACCGCGACATTTTGTATACGATTTCTGAAACCGTATTGCATTCCAGCATAATATGCAGGCGGCTCGCTGTCCCTACAAGGTGCAACCAGGGCACTGGTACACGATTCAAACTGTACCAGTGCCGCAACCAGGGGCTCCTGCGCGCCGCGTCTTTCGGCCCGGGCGGCCACCTATCCTCGCGCCGGCATAGCAGCTGGGGGAATAGCTATCGTCTCGCTCGCGGCTTCGCGAGAAGATGCACCATAACGTGCGACGCCTGGCCTGGCGATCGGTAGACGCGCTGCGTGGTGCGGCGATAGGCCGATGGCTCCGCGTGATAGATGTCCGTGAACACACCCGGATTGCGGTCGATGACCGGGAACCAACTGCTCTGCACCTGCACCATGATCCGATGCCCCTCCCTGAACGTGTGGTACCGGTCACGCAGATCGAACTCCATGTGCGTGACCTGTCCGGGCACCATCGGGGTGGGCGCCTCGTAGCTGTCGCGGTACTTCGACCGCATCACCTCGCCGGCGAGCAGCATCTGAAAGTGGCCCATACGCACGCCGGCCGGGTTCGGGTCGTGGTCCGGCGCGTTGCCCGGCAGCACATCGATCAGCTTCACGACCCAGTCCGCATCGGTGCCACTGGTCGACGCGTACAGGTTGGCGACAATCGGCCCCGCTATCGTCACGTCCTCCGTCAGCAGTTCGCTCTCGTAGACCAGCACGTCGGGACGTGTCGCGGCGAAACGCTGGTCCTCGATCATCCAGAGGTGGCCTTGCGTCGTGCGTGTCTGGGCGCTGAAGGGAACCGGTCTGGCTGGATCGTGCACGTAATCATCGTTGCCGGCGGCGCGCGGAGGATCGAACGACAGCTTTCCGTGCGCGCGGAAGTAGAGCCTGCGCTGCTGAACAGCCTTGGGTGGCCAGGTCTCGTACGAGCGCCACTCGTTGTCTCCCGTCTCGAACACGTTCGCTTCGGCGAGTGGCTTGCCGCAGCGATCCTTGAGATGACACTGGAAGAACGGAAACTGGATCTCCGTCTGAAAGTGGCGGCTTGTCTCCGAGCCGAAGTTGATGTTGCCAAGCCGGTCTCCGGTCATGCTGTTCCAGCCGCCGTGTAACCAGGGACCGACGGCGAGGATGCTCCGATTCTTCGGGTGCAATTTCTCGAGTGTGTAATAGATGCTCATCGGCCCGTAGAAGTCCTCGGCGTCGAACCAACCCGCGACGTTCAGGATGGGAAGATCGGGCGGAACGGTTCCGAGGTCCTTGAGCACGTTCTGATTCTTCCAGTAATCGTCATAGTTCGGGTGCTGCATGAAGTCATTCCACGCTGGCACCTGGCCTTGGAAGTAAAGCGAGTCGATGCGCGCGGGCGCGCCGGCATCCATGAAGAATCGGTATCCATCAGGCGTGCCATAGTCAAACGCACCACCGCGCGTGGTAGTCTGTCCCGTTCGGCTGCGGGCGTTCCCGGCGAGCCAGCTGAACGCGTACATGAGACGGAAGGCGCCATTGTGATGAAAATCGTCGCCGATGAACATGTCCGACGGCGATGCCTGCGGGGATGCTGCCCTGAGCGCCGGGTGCGCGTTCATCATTCCCATCACGGTCTGCCAACCGGGGTACGATACTCCCCACATTCCCACTCGGCCGTTGTGACGGGGGATTTGCGCCAGCAGCCAATCGATGGTGTCATACGTGTCGCTGCTCTCGTCCACGTCGCGGGGTGTTCGCTTGACGGGCTTGAACGGACGCATCACCTCGAATTCGCCCTCCGAGCGGAATTTCCCCCGGACATCCTGGAACACGAAGATGTAGCCATCGCGGTCGAACTCCTGTGACGGGCCCAGCACATCGCGATACGCGTCCGGCTCGTACGGCCGGATGGAGTACGGTGTTCGGAAGAGGATGATCGGGTGGGTGCGCGTCGTGTCTCTGGGGGTGTAGATGATCGTGAAGAGCTTCACCCCGTCGCGCATCGGGGCCATGTAGTCCTGCTTCACGTACTGTTGCTTCACGTCGAAGGCAGCTTCCTGTGCATCCGATCGGAGAGTTGCCGCATGTGCGACAAGGATTAGCCCGAAGAGGACGGGAGCGAAGCGGCGTGCGACGGAGGCCGGACGGTGTGCAATCATGGCGATCTCCAGACGAGCGTCGTGCAATCAGAAAAGGGCTCCGGGAGAACCTACATCTCGCCCAGACGGGCGCCTGGTGCGCCAGTAGTAGCGCCGCGCCTTGGCGCTGCTGCCGCACGTGGCCATGCTGCACCACCGCCGCGAGCGGTTCTTGCTCGCGTCCAGGAAGAACCAGCCGCAGCTCGGGCAGGCCTTCACGCGCGCCAATCGCGCCGACGTGAGTAGCGCGACCGCCGCCTCGACAATTCGCCAGCGCAGAGTCGCCGGTCCCGCTGCTTCAAAGTCAATGACGCGCACTCCCCGACGCCGAGAGAGCCGCAGCCGCGCCGCGCGCGCGGCCGCGGCCGCATCGCGGGCCAGCGCATCCAGGTCCTCGGACGGCGGCGCCCGCCCGGCGATCGCGACACGAAAGATCCGCTCGAGCCGCGTGCGCAGCTCCCGCAGCCGGCGCAGCTCGCCCCCGGCCGGACGCGCCGCCAGTCGTCGCACTTCCGCCGGCGACAGCACGCCGGCGGCGGCGGCGAATCGTAGCGCCTCGGGAAAGCCGGACAGGTAGTCGCGCGGCTCCGGAACCGTCCAGTCGTGGATCGTGTTCAGGAAATCCAGCGCGGGCTCCCCACCGATGAGCTCAAACTGGTGGTCCGCCATGCCGTCAATCTACCACCGGCCCGGCCGTCGCACCAGCAACTCTCACTTGACAGGTGAGGTCGCTTGTATCACTATCAATAGCATATTTGCTGGTGAGACACCCCAAGCACCAACGGAGGCGTCCATGATCCGTCCGATCGCCGTTGTCGGCGCCCCATCGAGCATCGGCATCCGCCCCTACGACAACAGCGGCATCCGCCGTCTCGACCTCGCGCCTGGCGCTCTCCGGGAACAGCGGCTGCCGGCGCGTCTCGCCGCCCGCGACTGCGGCGATGTCGTACCGCCACCGTACCGAGACATCCTGCGGCCCCCGGGTCGGCCGCGGAACGAGGAGGGCGTCGCCACATACTCTCGCGCGCTCGCCCGACACGTCGCCGCCGCAGCCGACGGTGGCGCCTTCGTTCTCGTCCTTGGCGGCGATTGCAGCATAGTCCTCGGCTGCCTGCTCGGCATCCGGCGTCCCGGCCGCCCGCCGGCCGGTCTGGTCTACGTGGACGCCCACAGCGACTTCGCCACGCCCGAGGAGTCGCGCACGGGATCGGCCGCCAGCATGTGCCTCGCGCTCGCGGTGGGGCGCGGTGACACGCCGCTCGCCCGCCTCGGCGACGACCAGCCCTTGGCGCGCGCGGCGGACGTGGTCGTCATCGGCCGGCGGGACGACGCCGAGCCGTGGTACGGCCAGGATGCGCTGCATGCCTTGCCGATACTGGACCTCCCAGACGCCGCGGTCCGCGAGCGCGGACCTGCCGGCGCTGCGCGCGCGGCGCTCGAGCGAGTCACCCGGCCCGAGGTGGGCGGGTTCTGGATTCACGTGGATGCCGACGTGCTCGACCCGGCCGTGCTGCCGGCCGTCGATTCCCCCGAGCCCGGCGGGCTCGGACTCGACGAGCTGGCTGAGTTGCTCATTCCACTCGTCAGGCATCCCGGTGCGCACGGACTGGAGCTCACGATCTACGATCCCACGCTCGATCCGGACCGCACCAGCGCCGCACGGCTGGCGGCGTTGCTGGAACGTGTGCTCGGTGGCGGCAGCCGGCCCGCCCCCTTCGCGGAGGCGTTCTGGGAGAGCCTGGTGCGCAGCCACCTATGATCGCGCGCACCTGGCACGGCCGCGTCCCCGCCGCCCAAGGGGACGCGTATTACGCCTACCTACTGCGTACCGGCCTCGCGGACTACGCGGCAACGCCGGGCAACCGCGGCGTGATGGTCTTCCGCCGCACCGAGGGCGATGTGATGCACTTCGTCCTGACGACGCTCTGGGATTCCGTGGAGGCGATCCGGGGCTTCGCGGGCGACGACTACACGCGGGCGCGCTATTACGACGAAGACAATCACTATCTGCTCGAGCGGGAGCCGCTCGTCACCCACTACGACGTGATGCTCGCCGCGATACAAGACGCTTGCAACGTGTGAGATCTCCCCAGTGCGCTCACGACGCTCGAGGCATCGCAGGAGAAGCCGCACGCGGAGAGTGAGGAGCACCTCACCGACTAATGCACCGGTGCCGGACTCTCGACCGGCGTTCGCCGCGCCACGCCCCGCCGCTCCGGGGTGGCGGGCCGCCGGTCCACGAAGAGATTCGGCGCGTTAGGCCTCTTCACGATGTCGAAGGCGTCGTACAGCTCGTCGGTAGCGGTCCGAGCTTCGAATCGAAGCCGCCCCGCCTCGACGCGCACTACCTGATACAGTTGGGTGGATTCGCCCCTGCGCTCCATCCACGTCGCTGCGGTGTCGATGAGGTACATCTTGGGCCCGCTCACCGAGACGACGTAAACCGTCCCGCTGGCCCCGTCGCGCGCTGTGGTTCCCTCGGCGACGTTGCGGCCGCGCCCGTAAGCGTGATCGTGGCCCTGCAGCACGAGATCCACCCGGTACCGCTCGAAGAGAGGTCTCCAGTGCTCGCGCAACTGCGGGTTGTCACGCCCTTCGCGCACCGAATACATCGGATGGTGGTACGCCACGACCGTCCATCTGTTCGGGTTGTCGCGAAGCACACCTTCGAGCCAGCGAGCCTGCACAGCCGCGCGGTCCCACTCGACCGCCTCGAGCGAGTTCAGCACGATGACGCGTACTCCCTGGTAGTCGACGTAGTAGACCGTCTGCTCAAAGCCGGCTGGCCCGTGGGTCGGGAGCCTGAACTGACGCCGCCAATGAGGGGATAGTCCCGAGTACTCGTCGGTTGTGTCCTTCACGTACTCGTGGTTGCCCGTTGCCGGAATGCTCGAAAGCATCGCGTTGAGCCAGCTGCCGGCGCCGAACCATTCTCCCCATTCCGTATCGTGGTTCCCCTCGCGCCCGTCCACCAGATCGCCCGCGTGAATCATGAATCGCGCGTCTGGAATCGACCCGTGAGCCGTACGGACCACGCGCGACCAGAGCGAGCGGATCTCGTTCTGGGCGTCTCCGAAGTAGAGGAACGAGAAGGGCTCAGGATTCGCGGACGCGGTCCTGAAATGGAACCACTCGCTCCAGACACCGTTTCCGCCGGTGACGCGATACGCGTACAGACTGGCCGATTCTAGTCCGGTGAGTGTTGCCGAGTGGTGGAGCGCAACACCGTTCTCGGTCCGCAGACTGTCAGTCTCGCCTGGCAACGTGCGCGCTATTTCGGCGAGATTCGGCGATGCGTCCGCGCGGGTGAGCTGCAGTGCGGGCGCCCGTCCGGTGCTGTCGGTCCTCCAGCTCACCGCCTGCGTCGTGGCCGGATCGCCTATCCATGTGAGCACTATGCGATCGGGCACCGGCGACGCCCGGAAGTGTCTGTCGAGGGCAGTGGGGAGGCGTGGCCCGGGCTCGGAGCTGCCCCCCGGGGCGGGTGCGGCTGTCCGAATCGAAGTGTCGGCGCTAGCGGCAGGCGGTGAGCCTTGCTTACAGCCAGCAGTGATAACGGCGACGACGATGGCCGCGCCGGCGAGCGCAGGAAATCTCATCCCCGCGAGAAGTGCGCGTTCATCACAAGTCGAACTTCAATCCCGCGGTGAACCGTGGGGCGTAAAACTCCTCCTGCATCATCCGGTCACGCACCCCCTGGTAGTATCTGAGCGGCTGGTTCGTGAGGTTGTTGGCCTCGACAAAGATGCGCGTGCGATTCGACACCGTGAAAGAGCCATTTGCGTCCACATTCACAACCCGGTCGTAGTAACGGTCGAAGAACGGCGAATCGCCGACCTCGCCGGGATCGAGGAAGGCGCTGTTGAAGTTGGCCGATCCCCGGAGCGAGAGGCGGGCACCGTCGTATGACAGAGAGAAGTTGCCGCTGTGCGCCGACGTTCCTGGCAGCGGGAGATCGTCGTCTTCGCGCCCTTCCACGTTCAGACCGTCTATGTCGGAGTCCGTGTACGTGTAGTTGGCGTAGACGCCGACGTTGCGCAGGAGTCCGGGCAGAAAGTCGAGCTGGCGCTGAAGGGCAACCTCCATCCCATACAGCTTCGCGCGGCTACCGTTCTGTGGGCGCGTCAGCTCGCTGAAGGTCTGGCCCGTTACCGGATCACGCTCGTTTCGCAGCGTGTAAGCGAAAATGAAATCGCGAATATCCTTGAAAAAGATGCCTGCCGACATGAGCCCCACCGACTGGAAATACCTCTCCGCCATCAGATCGAAGTTTGCCGACCGTGTGGGCTCGAGATCGGGGTTGCCGACCTCCAACTCATTGTCCTCGAAAGACACCACGCGATAGGGAACGAGATCGTAATAGTTCGGCCGCGCGAGCGTGTTCGTCCATGCGAAGCGGAGGACCGAGGAGGGAGTCACGTCGAACTTGAGGTGAAGCCCGGGCAGCAGATTCGTGTACTTGTCGTCGCCTCGGGTCGGCCGCACTTCGTCGTCATCGGCGTTGTACTCGAAGCCGCCGTAATCGATGTCCGTCTGCTCGATCCTGATGCCCGCAATAACGACAAGCCGTTCAGCGAGGATGCGACTCATCATCGCGTAACCGGCGAGGATCCGTTCTTCCGCGTCGAAGTTGCCGGGCGCGTATTCGTCGGGCCGGTCCTCGCTCTCGAACAGCGAAGGGTCGTCGAACCGGAGACGACCGAGGAACTCGCGCCGCGCGAACGGGCCGACCCTGTAGTTCCCTGCCAGGTAATCCGGGTCGGACAGATCAGCAACGTCGGTCTCCGACAGGCGCTCCATCGCGTCGGTCAGCGGCTCGTACCTCCTGAATTGATTGTCGCGGAACTTGTCCTTGAGGCGTGCGCGCACGCCGAGCTTGAGGCTCGTCGCGGTCCGGGCATCACCGAGGGGCACGAGGAAGTCGAGCCGGCCGCTGCGCTCTTCCTCCTCGGTATTGCCCTCGAGGTCCTCGATGCGCCGGAAACCAAACGCTTCGGGGGCGAGATCGGTCGGATTGACGGCGCTGAACGAGGGCTTGCGCGGATTGCTCACATCGGGCCTTATGGCAACATCCTCTGCGCTGAACTCGATGTACCGCTCATCGGGCCGCTTCTCCCACGCATGCCCGTACGTCGCGGACCAGGTCGCCCTGATGTCACGCGGCAACAAGTGCTCCCCGGAAAGAGAGTGGCTGCCGGTCCGTTGATCTTCCAGGCGTGTGTTGCGCACGCGGTCGTTGTCGATGCCGCCCTTGGTCTGGCGGCGAACTTCTGCCTCCTGCACCACTCCTGACGCATCGGGCGCGTCGAGTATGTACCGCAGGCGGTATCGGTTCTCCCAGTCGTCGCGGTGATTGTACATGCTCCGCAGTGTCAGCGTCGAATGCTCACTCAGCCGGAGATCGAGCGAGCCCGAAAGGCTCCTGCGGATACGCTGGATATCATACTTCCGAACATCGAACTCCTCCACGTAGCCCCGGCCCGCATCATCCTGGTTCCACACAGCCTCGATATTGTCCGACCCGAGATGATGATTGAGGTACGACCCGCTCACCACGAGTCCGACTCGATCATCCGCGAACCGGTCCGCGAGCACCGCTGAGCCGAGCCCCATTGCTTGCTCGGCCAGGAAGTTGTAGCCACTGCCGGCGGTCACCGACACCCGCCGCTCGTGGGGGGCCGACCGCGTCACGATGTTCACCGCGCCGCCGATCGCGTCGGCATCCATGTCCGGGGTAACGGCCTTGTTGACCTCGATGAGCTGAACCATGTCCGATGGAATCAGATCGAGCTGCACGGTCCGCGTCTCGGCCTCGGCCGACGGGATCCGCTCGCCATTCAGCATCACCGAGTTGAGTCGCGGCTCCGTACCGCGGATCAGGCCGAACCGGGCCTCGCCCTGATCCACCGTTACTGTGATTCCGGGAATACGCTTCATCGCGTCGCCGATATTGGCGTCCGGGAACCGGCCGATCTGATCGGAGGCTACGACGTTGGTGATGTTAGCGGCCGTCCTCTGCTGGTTGAGCGCCGCCGCCTGTCCCTGCCGTTGCCCGACTACCACAACGCCCTCGAGGTCCTGCGCGGTGGCCGCGAGTCGGAAGACCACGCTGGTAGAGCTCTCGCCGCCGGCCGTCACGCGGCGGGTCTGTGGCGCATAGCCCAGGTAGCGCACGGCCACCTCGTATTCGCCCGAGGGGACACTCGTAAAAAGGAACCGCCCCGTTGGGCCGGAGACGGCGCTCACGCCGAGCTCCTGAATGCGCACAGTGGCGCCCGCGAGCGCGAGCCCGCTCGCATCGGCTATGACGCTGCCGGAGATGGTCGTGCGCTGCTGAGCGGCAACCGTTGCGGGAAATAGGGCAGAAACGAGGGCGAGGGCGATCGGTAGGAGTTTGCGGCTTGCGCTCATGAGTCGGGCCCGGGTGGGTGCGCTGGGAACTGAGGAGCGGCGCGTGTGCAAAAGACTCGAAACCATGGGCCCGGCGTGTCACCGGAGGGTCGCTGGACGGTCACGAACCAGTATCGGTGCGCGGTGCGAGTCGGCGGCCTTTACGACGAGAGCCTTATCACCTGCGGACTCGTGAGGGGCTTCGCCGACAGCTATCCTCTCGCTTGCGCCGGAGAGGGGCGGTGAGTCAGTTTTCAGTGCGGCACTCCGCTCCGGCGCGAGCGACATGCGGCGCCTCAAGTAACCCCGATAAATGAGACATACGCGGATCTTGGAATCGGATTCTACTGACGCCATGTCGCCAGCAACGCCGGGGGCGCGGGAACTCACTCGCCGCCTCGTCGCGCGTGAGGCGGCGCAGGGCGATGCCCCGGATATCGCCGCCGGCGCCGTTCACGCCGCGTGCGAGCGTGCGTACCAAGCGCTTTCCCGCTGGCTTGGCGCGAACGGAGCCCTTGCGCTCTTCACCCGTGCCCTCGCCCAGGCGCAAGCCGGGCATCCCCTCCTACGCAACATCCGCCTTCGCACCCGGTCGGAATTTGGGCTCGAGGGGGTCACGGAGAGCATCCAGGTGCACGGGGCGGCTGCGGTCGCTGCGGGGCTCGAGTCATTGCTCGTGGCGCTGCTCGAGCTGCTCGGCCGCCTGGTCGGAGACGACATGGCCGCGCGACTCGTTGAGCAGAGCGTTCCAAGCTACGCCCAGGATGATGAGAGCCCGAGATGACGAGAATCTCCAACGACGGAGCGCGACGCCGTGCCCAATAACGATCAGGGTCCGATTCGAAGCCTGGCGACGGGCGTCCCTGGCTTCGATGCCGTGCTCGGCGGCGGGTTGCCGGAATACTCCTTCAACCTGGTTGCGGGCGGGCCAGGATCCGGCAAGACGACGCTGGCGCAGCAGATCGTCTTCGCCAACGCGAGTGCCGAGCGGCCCGCGCTGTACTTCACTGTGCTGGGGGAGCCGACGCTCAAGATGCTCCGCTACCAGCGTGAGTTCGGCTTCTTCGACACCACGCTGGTCGGCTCGGCCGTCCAGTACGTCAACCTGAGCGAGGAAGCCCTCGAGCAGGATCTGAGCGTCGTCCTCGGTCGCATCGTGAAGGAGGTCGAGCACGCGAAACCCGGAATCGTCGTCGTCGATTCGTTCCGAAGCATGAGCGGGTGGAATCCTGAGTCTGCTCCGGCCGCGACGATCACGATCGACCACTTCGTTCAACGCCTGGCGCTCCATCTGACCAGTTGGGAGGTGACATCCTTCCTCATCGGGGAGTACGCCGCCCAGGAGCAGCGCAGCCCCGTGTTCACCGTCGCCGATGGGGTCTTCTGGCTCTCCCAGTTCACCGACCGCAACTCGGTCGTGCGGAAGCTACAGGTGGTGAAGGTGCGCGGCCGAGCATCGATGCCGGGGTTGCACACGTTCCGGATCACAGCGGGCGGCCTCCAGATCTTCCCACGCATCCCCGAGCAGCAGGCGGATCGCCGGCCGCAGGCGGCGCGCCGGCTGGCGACGGGCGTGCCGGGGCTCGACGAGGTCATGGGCGGCGGCATCCCGGCCGGCGATGCGGTGATGCTCGCCGGCCCGGCGGGCAGCGGCAAGACGACGTTCGCGACGCAGTTTGTCGCCGAGGGACTCCGGCAGGGCGAGGCCGTGGTCATCGTCGTCTTCGAGGAGTACCCGGAGGAATATCTGGCTCGCGCCAAAGCCCGAAATCAGAACATTGACGAGATAATCAGCGCGGGCCGGCTCAAAATCCTCTACCTGCGCCCGCTCGACCTCTCGGTCGACGAAACGCTCGCGGAGATTCTCGAATCGGTGCAGGAGCTTGACCCAGCGCGGGTAGTGATCGACTCCCTCTCCGGCTTCGAGGTCGCCCTAGCGCCGGCATTCCGCGAGGACTTCCGCGAATCGCTCTATCGTCTGGTCGGGGCGCTGACCGCTACTGGCGTCACGGTCTTCATGACCGCCGAGATCGTCGGTGCATACTCCGACGTGCATTTCACCACCGAGAAAGTGTCCTTCATCACCGACGACATCATCGTCCAGCGCTTCGTCGAGATAAATGGCGAACTGCGAAAGGTGCTGGCGGTGTACAAGATGCGCGGGAGCGAGCACAGTCACGACTTCCGGACCTATGAGGTCACCGCGAACGGCGCGATCGTAGGCGGCCCCCTAAGGAACTATCACGGCATCATCACCGGTGTGCCCGATCTGCAACTACGATTGACTCGGCCCGGCTATGCCGGGCTCACCGATCGCGAATCCGCCGTTCTGGACGCCCTCGTCCGGCTCGGGGGCGTATCGCGCGAGGTCCTGGCGGCGCGCATCGGCTTGGCTCCGCCGGAGCTGGCACAGGCGCTCGAGCGTCTCCAGACACTCGGCTACGCCACGGTGATCGGGGAGGGCGAGAGCACCTACCGGGCGGTGGCTCAGCTTGGCGGGTAGGTGCCGAAGGAGGCGCCGATGCGCCTGACCGGCGCGGGAACACGAGAGGAGGCTCCAGGTGACCGGTGGCGAGTTCTTTGGCGGCGGCTCGTTCGAGCGGTACGTGGAGCGCATGCCGACGGCGTTCGCGGTGACGCGTGGCACGGCTCACACGCTCGTATACGTGAACGCGGCATTCCGGCGCCTGATGGACGCGGCTGGTGAGCCCACCATCGGCAGTCCCGTCACCGAAGCCTTCGGCGGACGAGATATGAGAGGACTGGTCGAAGTCCTCGATCGAGCCATGCGCACCGGTGTCGTCGTACGAGATCGGCGAATCGAGCCAGCGCAGGAGCGAGGCCCTGCCTGGTGCTGCACGGTGTGGCCGGAGATGAGTGACTGGGGTGAGCCAACGCATCTCATAATCGAGCTACGCGCGGCGACTGAAGCCGAGCTGACACTCGCCCTCCAGCGCGACCTGGCCGAGGGGATGCTCCTGAGCGCCTTACGCGAGCATGACGTCGCGGACGTCGCGGAAGCGTCCCGGCGCCGCGCCCAGTTCCTCGCAAACGAAGGGCGCCGGCTCACGGAGTCGCTCGACGAGGATACCACCCTGCAGGCCATGGCAAGAGTGGCGCTTCCACAGCTCGGCGCTTGGTGCATCGTGGACATTGTCGACGAAGACGGCACTATGCGGCGCCTTGCCCTCATCCACCCCGACCCAGAGAGGCAGGCGATCCTTCGCGAGCTGGAAGGCCGGTGGTCGCCCGAGCCCGGCGACCCCTTCGGGGCACCGGTGGCCCTTCGGAGCCCACAGCCAACCTTGATCGCCGACGACATCGATGCGGCACTCGCCGTCGCCGCCCACGATCCGGAGACGCTGCGAATCCTGCTCGCTCTCGACGTCGGCCCGCTGTTGACTGTACCGCTCCTCGTCCACGAGCGACTCGTTGGAGCGATCACGTTCGTGGGCGGGTCACGCGACCACGCCTTTACCCCGGACGACGTGGCGCTGGCCGAAGGTCTCGGGGTCCGAAGCGCGATGGCGCTCGACAACGCCCGATTGCATGGCGAGGCCGTCGCCCTCAAGATGCGGGCTGAGTCAGCGAGCCAGGCCAAGAGCACGTTCCTGGGCACGATGAGCCACGAGCTTCGCACCCCGCTCAACGCCATCGGCGGGTACGTCGACCTCATCGACATGGGACTGCGCGGGCCGGTTACCGAGGCGCAGCACGCCGATCTAGCCCGGATCCGACGCAATCAGCGGCACCTGCTCGCGCTCATCACCGACATCCTGAACTTCGTACAAGTCGGCAGCGGCCGGACAGAATACGACATTCGCGACGTCGTCCTACACGAACTGCTCACGGAGGGCGTCGCGCTGGTGGAGGCTCTGATTCTGCAGAAGCAGCTCGTCTTCGACCGCATCTCATGCGACGCGACAATCGTGGCCCGCGCGGATCCGGAGAAGGTGACACAGATCCTCCTGAACGTTCTCTCCAACGCCATCAAGTTCACACCACCCGGCGGGCGGGTCGGCATCGCCTGCGAGGCTACCGATGACGCACTCCTGGTGCGCGTTGCGGACACCGGGATCGGCATTCCGCCGGACAAGCTCGCAGCCATCTTCGAGCCGTTCGTCCAGGTGAGGCGCGGTTTGACCGGCCCGGATCGAGGCGTTGGACTCGGCCTCTCGATCAGCCGCGATCTCGCGCGCGGCATGGGAGGCGATTTGACCGTCGAGAGCGAGGACGGCGCTGGCTCGACGTTCACGTTGAGGTTGCCGATCGCGGCAGTGGAACAGACCTGGCTCGGTGTTCCGCATTAGATTTCAGTCGTGCAGTATTCCGCCGTCGTGCGCGTGACCGCCTTCATACTGGCGCTCCTGGCAAGCCTCTCCGCTCCCGGGGCGGCGCTCGCGCATGGCCTGGCGCACCATCGCGAGCAGCAAAGTTCCCACGAGCATCACGAAGCGCACGAGGGCCGCGAGCGGAGTGGGGCGCACCGCACGCCGACGATGCGGGCCGACACCACCTGGGTGGACGGCGAGTCGGCCCCTGAGTTGTCCTCACGCCACGACGGGCACGCGGCCGCGGTGCCAGGCTCACACGGTCACCCGGTGCTTGACTTCCCGTTCCGCCCGCGTACCGAGCTCCCCCTGGCGGTCGCCGTGACGGCGGCAGCTACGGTGCTGCTCTCGGCCGAGCTCCGCGTTCCCGCAGCTACGCCGGTGCCACATGAGGCGCTGCCGCGCGCGGACCCCGGCGCGGAACCGCTCCCCCGCCCCCGCGCCCCACCGCTCCGCTAACCTGCCGGTCGGCCGCCGCTCGACGGCGCGCCGGCATGTCATCGCGTCTGTCCCGCCCTCTGGGCGTCGTGACAGGCCCACCCGGCGATCCCGGTCCCTGTTCCGTGCGGCGCGGCCCACTCCGGGTGTCTCCGCCGCCGGGCATTCGGCAGGACGGAGCCCTTGCACACGATCCCACATTCGACATTCCGCAGGCGGTCCGGATGCAGGCGTCCACGCGTCCCCCACTCGCTCGCGCTCCTCGCTGTTAGTGTCGTGCTCGCCGCCGCTCCCACGCGTGCGAGCGGGCAGCAGTCAGGCACGCCCCTCACGCTCGCCGAGGCTCGGGCCGCTGCACGCCGTGCGAGCCCCGAGTTGCGCGCTGCGCGCGAGGCCGCCACCGCCGCGGAGGCGCGAGCACGCCAGGCCGGCGCGTTCCCGAACCCCACGCTCGCTTACAGCCACGAGCGTACCTCGCGGGCTGGCGCCACTAACGCCCAGCACCTCGCCACATTCGAGCAGCCGCTCGACGTGCTGGGCCAGCGGACTGCGCGACGCTACGCAGCAGCGCTGCGCGCCGCGGCGGCGAGCGCCCGCATCGATGCCGCACAGGCGCGGCTCGACTTTGACGTCACACGAGCCTTTGCTCATGCGGTGGCGGCCGAGCGGCGTGCCACGCTCGCGCGTCAGGCGGCTGACGCCTTCACCGAAGCGCAACGGGTGAGCCGCATCCGGCTCGCAGCCGGCGACGTTTCGGGCTACGCGAACCGACGGCTGCAGCTCGAGGCAGCCCGCTACGCCGTCCTCGCAGCGCAGACGGCGCTCGCACGAGACTCGGCGCGCTTGGCGCTCGCCGTCCTCGTCGCCGACAGCGCAGCCGTGCTCTCCGGAGCAATGCTTGGGACGGCGGCGCTCCCGCTCGACACCCGAACCCTCGACAGCATCGGCGTTGCCCCGTCCGTGGACACCGCCAAGCTCGCTGAGCCCGCGCTCGCGGCGGGCGGCGATTCGCTGCACGCGCTGGCACTGGCTTCCCGGGCAGAGTTGCGCGCCGCCCGGCTGGAACGCGATGCGGCGGCGGCCGAGGTCCGGTTGGCCGGGCGGGAGCGGATCCCCGTGCCCGTCGTCACCGCCGGAATAAAGTCCGAGCGCACCCCGGACGCTGATGGTTTCCGCGGGCTAGTCGCCGGCGTATCGCTCCCAGTTCCGCTCTGGGACCGGCGCGGCGGCGCCATCGCGGCCGCCGACGCCGACACGCGCAGGGTCGAGGCGGAGCTGGACGCGCTCCGTCGTCAGATCGCTCGCGAGGTGGCCGAAGCACTGGCCGCGCGTCGGGCCGTCGACGCGCAGCTCGCTGCGCTCGGACCGCGGATCGATGCCGATACCGACGCGGCGATCGGCGCCGCGCGCGTGGCCTATGCCGAGGGGGAGATCACTCTCGTCGAGTGGCTCGACGCGGTCCGCGCGTATCAGGAAGTGGAATTTCTCTTCGCCGCACTCCAGGCCGAGTCCCTCATCCGACGCGCAGCGCTCGAGCGCGCCGTCGGCTTCCCGCTCTTCGAGGATTGACCATGTCACCCTTTCCGCTTTCTCCGCACCAGCGTACGCGTTGGACCGCCGCACCGGGCGCGCGCATGCTGCTGCTGCTCGCTCTCGTCATGCCCGGCTGCGGGGGCCAGGGCGCCGAGGAGGACCATGCTCATGGCCCCGACGGCGAGCATCTGGACGAAGCGTCGGCGGCGACTCCGCGCGAGGGTGGCGTAGTGACGCTCTGGACCGACTCGACCGAGCTGTTCATGGAGCACCCAGCGCTCATCGTCGGCGCGCCGGACCGCTTCGCTGTGCACTTCACGGACGTCACGGACTTCCAACCGCTGCGCACGGGGAGGGTGACCTTCCGCTTCGTGCCGCGCGATGGCGGCTCACCCGTGGTGGTGACGCAGGACGCGCCGCGCTCGCCAGGGATTTACGGACCCGCGCCGGACTTCTCGCGACCCGGCGTGTACGACCTCTCCATCTTTGTCGAGAGCCCGCAGGCGAAGGACAGCATTACCGTGCCTGGGCTGCGGGTGTACGCGCGCGCCGCCGACGCACCGCCCGCAGAGGAGGAGACCGAGACCGGCATCGCCTTCCTCAAGGAGCAGCAGTGGAAGACGGCGGGCTTCCGCATGGAACGGGCGGTGGAGGGCACGGTGGCTACGAC
>JALZIF010000273.1 GCA_030860435.1 Gemmatimonadota bacterium
CAGCGAAGACGTCCGCGCCTGGATGGCCGACCCCGCAGTCGCCGCTGCGCTCGGTCGCCTCGAGGTGCCGGGGTCCGCGGAGGAGCGCGCCCGTGGCGCCGCCGGCGCGCCGGGAAGTCTACTCAGAGGCGGGCATGCGAAGGCGCTCGCCGTCGCGCGCGAGCTTGTCTCCGCCACAACGAAGGGAGACGCCGAGTGGGCGCGGGCCCTTCTGAAGTTCGGTGGCTCTGGGGCGCGAGGCCTCTTTTCGGAGGTTCTCGACGCGCTGACGCTGCTGCTTCACGAGCGGCTGCGGAGCGCCGCCGGCAGCGCCGACGAGCGCCAAGCAGCGTCGATCTCGCACGCCATCGAAGCGATCGAGCAGGCGAAGGGGCGCGCCGCCGGGAACGTCAACCCACAGCTCCTTGCCGCCTCGCTCGGCCGCAACCTACGCGAGGCGATGTTGTGAGCGAGTTGAGCCACGTTGGCCCCGGCGGCGAGGCTAAGATGGTGGACGTCTCAACGAAGCCAGCAACCGACCGCGTTGCCCGCGCTACGGGAGCGATCCGCATGCTTCCCAACACGCTTGCGCTTATACGCCGAAACGAGCTCGCTAAAGGCGACGTGCTCGTCGTGGCGAAGCTCGCGGGGATCATGGCCGCCAAGCGCACCGCCGATCTCATTCCTCTCTGCCATCCGCTGGCGCTCACGGACGTGCAGATCACGCTAGAGCCGGACGACTCGCTCCCAGGGCTGCGTGCCGAGGCGACGGTTCGGACTATGGCACAGACCGGAGTCGAGATGGAGGCCATCACCGCCGTAGCCGTGACGTTGATCACCGTATACGACATGGCGAAAGCAGTAGATAGACGGATGACCATCGGCGACATTTGTTTACTGGAGAAGTCGGGAGGTCAGAGCGGAGGGTGGCAGCGGGGATAGCGGCACGCCCGTTGCCCTTTCACTCGGTGGCCCTGGGCGCTTGACTGGGGCCACTTTCACGTAAGTCCTTCTAAACCAGCTAGGTGGAGTCCCCTTGCGACGGTCTACTGTCGACTACGTGCATCGCGGCGACCTCATCCGGAGGCGCGAGCGCAACAGGCGTTGGGCGCTCGGCCTCGGCTTCCTGGCCGCCCTCTTCGGGTTTACGCAGCTTCGTCAGAGAGACGCAAGCGCCTCCGCGCCGCCGTCATTTGGGAGTGCAGGCGAAAAGGAGCGCTTGCGCAACGCGCTCGACTCCGCAACCGGCGAGTTGAATCTCGCCAAAGCCGAGTTGGAGCGCGCGTCCCGCATTATCCACTACTCCACCCGTTTCCGCGTCGGCGCCCACATCGTCGCGGACATTTACGACATCGCATTGGCCGAAGGGATCGAGCCGGAGCTCGCTTTCCGGCTTGTAAAAACAGAGAGTGAGTTCCAGGAGCGCGCTGTCAGCCCGGTAGGCGCGGTGGGGCTCACGCAGCTCATGCTGCCGACGGCGCAGTACTTCCAGAAGGGCGTCACCCGCACGCAGCTCTACGACCGCAAGACGAACTTGCGGATCGGCTTCCGCTACCTACGCACGCTCATCCGGGAGCGAGATGGCGATCTCAAGCTCGCCCTCCTCACCTATAACCGCGGCCCCGTTGCTGTGAACGCCGCCCGCCGGGCGGGCCTCGACCCGGCCAACGGCTACGAGCGGATGGTAATGACTGGGTACAGCGGGACGGGGGTGGTGGACTAGCTGGAGCCGGGCGGTCGAACGGTCGTAACGAAATGAGGGGCCGGTCTCCATTTTTCGGATACCGGCCCCTCTACCATCAGCCAACAGCGACGAGCCTACCGTGTCACTCGAATCCTCTGACCGGCCTTGATGCCGTCGCCCTTCATTCCGTTCAGCTCCTTGAGCGCGGCGACCGAAGTGCCGTAACGGCGGGCGATCGATGATAGCGACTCGCCTCGCCTGACGAGATGCGTCCGCCCGCTCGCCGTCGTGCCGTTCGCCGCTGCTGGCCGGGCCCTTGTCGCCGACGATGTGCCCGCGCGAACGACGATCACTTGTCCGGGATAGATGACCGTCTTCTTCAGACGGTTGAGCCGCTTGAGCGTCGCGACGGTCGTGCGGTATTTCTTTGCGATGCTCCCCAGCGACTCGCCACGGCGGACGACGTGCGTCGCTGCTGCGCCGGCCCTGGACGGCGAGGTCCCGTAGCGCTCGATCGCCGGGTCGGGGACATCGAGCGCCGCGGCGAGGACACCGGGCGCCGGCAACAGCACAGTCTGTCCACTGATCAAGCGGCCGCTCTTCGTTGCCCGCAAGCCCGGATTGAACCATTCGAGCTGCTTCACCGAGATTTTTCCCCTCCGCGCGAGCGACGTACGAGTGTCGCCCGTCTTCGTCGTCGCGCGATCGAAGGCGTTGCGCTCGGCCGCGGGGAGGGCTAGATACGCCTCGCGGAAGCCGGCCGCCTTCCCCACCGGAACGCGCACCGTGAACGAATCGCGCAGCGGAGTAACGCCGCGAAGAAGGTGGGAGTTGAGCTCCATCACCTCCGGCAGTTCCGCGCCGGCCGCCTTCGCGATCGCGGCGAGCGGCGTCGCCGGACCTACACGGACCGTGTCGAACACGATGGGCGGAAGGTAGGTCACGCTCAGCCCGCGCCGCTCCGGCGCCTTCGCCACGAGTGCGGCGGCGATGAGCTTGGGGACGTAATCCTTCGTCTCGGCCCGCAGGTAATCTTGCTCGGCGAGAGCGAAAAAGGTGTCGTCGCCCGTAGTCCCGTCGAGCGCGTCGGCGTAACGGGAGAGTCCGCGAGAGATGCGGCCCGGCCCGCCATTGTACGCGGCGGCAGCGAGGTATAGCGAGCCAAACTGCTCCTTGAGCCAGCCAAGGAACTTGACCGCGCCATCAGTCGAGCGGACGGGATCGCGACGTTCGTCCACCCACCAGTCGACGCGAAGCCCCACTCCTTTCGCCGTCGCCGTCATGAACTGCCAGATCCCGACCGCGGCCGCGCGCGAGTACGCGTGCGAATCATAGCCGCTTTCGATGAGAGCGAGATACGTCAGATCCTCGGGAAGTTTCGCGGCGCGCAGCTTGGCGCGGATCATTGCGTCGTAGCGCCCACCCCGCCCAAGCTCGACCGCCAGCCGGTGCCGCGCCGGCCCCATGAATCGACCGATGAAGAACTCGACCCGCGCGTGCGTCTCGTATGACCGGACGTCTATGTCCCAGCTAAGCTCGCCAGGCGCCGCCGCCGAGTCTACGAGAATCGAGTCGCCGAAGATCCGGACGAGCTCCTCGGCAAGCTCCCGCGGGGCAACGGTGTCGGTGGGGGTGGCGGACTCCGCAACGGGCGTCGCCAGGGGTGGAACGGGCGAAGTAGCCGGCGCGGGAACAGACGGCTTTCCGCCGGGACGCGCGGCAACACCGCGTCCGCTGCTGCAAGCGGCCGCGACGACCGCCAGCGCGGCGAGCCAGAGGCGCCGCCTCCTCAACTCTCCCGCCTCGTGGCGAAGCAAGCGGTGCCGAATGACGGGCGGGCGGAGGCGAAGGAAGCGGGCGGCATGTTGGATCCTGCGGTAGGGGTCACTCGAGCGTCGTCCCGAACGTGCCTGTCAACGCGTGGCGATGAAGTTCCCGAGGATGCGGTTCGTTGCGTTCAGGACGGCGAGCACAGCGCCACGCACGGGCTCTTCTTCGACCAGGGCCACACCGAGGAGCCGTTGCGGCCCAAGACCGTGCTTCATGGCAACGGACACGATAATAACATTCGCGTCGAATGCGCGAACCGCCTTCACACCGATGAGCTCGAAACGATAGCTGTGCTCGGTGAAGGCGTCTAGCGCCACGAGGGTAGCCTCGGAGGCGATTCGGAGATCGACCATGCTGTTGGACAGTCCGACGGCCGTCCCACGGACCTCGGTGCGATCCAGCTCGAGGGCGACCTCAGCGCTGCATCGCCCATCGGGTGTACGCGTGAAGCGGAAGTCCGCGAGACGAAGGCGTTCGCGGCGGAGCTGGGAGGGATCCGGCCCGGGAGACTGCGAGTCGGCGTTCGGGAGGGTGATCTCCATGGACGATCGGCGTCTTGGGGGTTCGCGCGGGAGGTCTGATGCATCACGACTGAGCCCCTTGAAGGCAACGCCTGAGGCCGGGCGGCGTCCCTCCACCCTCCGGATTCCTCCGGAGGCGGAAGGGGGCCCGAAGGCTTGGTGACAAGGATCACGTTCGCCTTTCTTCAAGGCGGATCGTGAGACACCTGACGATGCGCTCGCTCCCAGCAC
>JALZIF010000018.1 GCA_030860435.1 Gemmatimonadota bacterium
CGGCCGCGTCCCCACCACTCCGGCCGCTGAGCATGAGAAGCTCGCGGACGTTGATCTCCGTCATGTACCGGGTCTGCCCTTCCTTGTCCTGCCACTGCCGGTACTCGATCCGTCCCTCGACGTACGCCTTGTCGCCCTTCTTGAGGTAGCGCTCGACGATGTCGGCGAGCTGCGACGTCTTGGTGTTCCAGACGACGCATTTGTGCCACTCGGTCTTCTCCTGCTTCTCCCCGTTGGTGCCGGTCCACACCCGGCCAGTGGCGATCGAGAAGTTGGCGACCCGACCGCCGCCAGCGGTGGAGCGCACCTCGGGGTCGGCCCCCAGGTTCCCGATCAGCGTCACCTTGTTCAAGCTTCGACTCACGTTTCCTCCTGGCGAAGAGCCCGATTGCTCACCGCGAACGATATGAAGCGATACTTCATGTCACGACAGCAAATTACTGCACAACAAACCATTATATTGCGTCATCTCACTGGAACTCTTAGGTGGCTAGCGGCTGTGCTACAGCGCAGTATCAGCCCGTCCTCCGATGGCCGCCGATAATATCCCCGCCGCCGTCCGACCTCCGCAAAACCTCGCGACGCGTACAGTGCGCGTGCCGCCGTGTTCGACTCGCGGACATCGAGGTACAGAGCCGCGACGCCGAGGCCGGCGGCGGCCGACATCGCGTCATCCAGGAGCGCGGTACCCACACCCCGCCCTCGCGCGTCCGGCGCTACCGCTACGTTCGCGATCTCTCCCTCGTCGGCAACGAACCACGCGACAATGTAGCCGATAACGCCGCCATCTGGGCGCGTCGCGACTCGGAAGAACACCCGCCCGTCGTCCACAAGTTGCACGAACGACCGGCGGTGCCAGGCATCGGAGAAGGACTCCGCTTCGATCCCGGCGATTCGGTCGACGTCCTTGAGCGTCGCCGGCCGAATCCCGGGAACTCCGTTCGCGTTCAACCGGGCAGAAAAGGTGTTTGACATAACTGGCGAGCCCGCTACGCCGGGAGTGGGCGGCCGTGAGTTGCCTCCCAACGCACCTGAGCCTCTGCCAGCCGGCCGTAGTCGGGCTCCCACGACCCAACGTCTACCCGTACCAGTGCGCCCGTGTCCCCACCGAGCACCGCCACCCCGCGCGCATGGGGGGCGGCGTGCAGCGGCTGACCCGGCCCGATCAGCCGCGCGCCGATTCGTTGCGCCGCTGTTGCCGTCTCTTCGGCCCGTAGCACCGCTGGCTCGCGCAGCACGTGGATTCTGCCTGCCTCTACCACCTCCAACCCCGCGGCGAACACATCCCCTCTCATTGCCCCCAGGACCGCCAGGTAGCGTCCCGGCTCGGTGCTCCACACCGATCCCGCAACGATGAGCGTAAGCGACGAAACGGCATACATCGGAACGTTGCGGCCGGAAGCGATCCCTTTCGCGATCGCCCCGGCGATCCTGATGCTCGTGAAGCTCCCAGGCCCTCCGCCGCACACAACCCGGTCGACATCGGCAATGTGGACGCCGGCGTCGGCGAGGGCAGCCGCGACCGCCGGCATCAGGCGCTCGCGGTTGGGGTCGCGCATCACGATCGTCGCCGTGCCTAGCACGGACGCACCGTGAATGACGGCCACGCTCCCATCGTACGTGGACGCGTCCAGCGCAAGTGTCAGATGCACGGTCATCCCGCCATCAGAACGCGCCGTGCCGGATCGCCATCGAGATGCTCCAGCTCGATCGAGACCGCATCCGCCGGCAACCGCCGGCCAGCGCGCTCCGCCCATTCGACGAGGATCAGCGCGTGCTCCCCGACGATGTCATCCCAGCCAAGGTTGGTCAACTCGTCAGGCGAGCCCAAGCGATACAGATCCAGATGGTACACGGCACCGCGCGACCCTTCGTACCGATGTACGAGCGCGAAGGTCGGGCTCGTCACCTCCGCGCCTACCCCGGCGCCCCTGCAGATAGCCTTCACGAGCGTGGTCTTCCCCGATCCCAGGTCTCCTGAAAGGGCTACGACGAGCGGCGGCCGCACAGCGTGCCCGAACTGCTCACCCCAGGCCGTGAGCTCGGGCTCCGTCAGAGCGATCCGCCCGCGCGCGACGAGCGGCGGCACAATATGGTGGTGGTGCATTCGCCGCTAGCGATCGGCGCCACCAGCAATGAAAGTCCCCGGCTTCCGCTTGCGCTGGCCATCAAGCCGCGCGCGCAACTCGAAGAGCTGGTCGCGGAGCGCGGCCGCCGTCTCGAAGTCCAGCGACCCGGCCGCGGTCTTCATCCCCCCTTCCACCTCTGCGATCATCGCTTCGAGCTCCATCTCGCTCGCGTACGAGGCCGCCGGCTCGGAGACCCGCCTCCCCGCCCTCCCCTCCCCCCGTTCGGTCCGGGCGTCCGCCACCCGCGTGGCGAACCGCACCTGCTCGGTGCTCTTTACCACCGTCGTCGGAATGATGCCGTGCTCGCGGTTGAACTCCGTCTGCAGCGTGCGGCGGCGCGCCGTCTCATCGATGCAACGCTGCATCGAACCAGTGACCCTGTCGGCGTAGAAGAGCGCCTTCCCCTCGACGTTGCGCGCCGCGCGGCCCACGGTCTGAATCAGCGAACGGTCGCTGCGCAGGAACCCCTCCTGGTCCGCGTCGAGGATCGCGACGAGCGACACCTCGGGAAGGTCGAGTCCCTCTCGCAGTAGGTTGATCCCGACGAGAACGTCGAACTCCCCCAGTCGAAGTCCGCGCACGATCTCCATGCGCTCGATCGCGTCGATGTCAGAGTGCATGTACCGGACGCGCACACCCATCTGCTGTAGATAATCGGTGAGGTCCTCGGACATTCGCTTCGTGAGCGTCGTGACGAGGACGCGCTCGTTGCGCCGCTCCCTGATCCGGATCTCGTTGAGCAGGTCGTCCACCTGTCCGCGCACCGGTCGAACCTCGATCATCGGATCGACGAGCCCAGTCGGGCGGATTATCTGCTCGACGACGACCCCTTCGGCGAGCTGCAGCTCTAGCTCGCCCGGAGTAGCCGAGACGAAGATCGCGCGCGGGGCGAGGCTCAGAAACTCGTCGAACATGAGCGGGCGATTGTCGAGAGCGCTCGGGAGGCGGAAGCCGTAGTCCACCAGCGTCAGCTTCCGGGCACGATCGCCGTTGAACATCCCGCCCACCTGCGGAAGTGTGACGTGCGACTCGTCGACCACGACCAGAAAGTCCTCCGGGAAATAGTCGAAGAGGCACGAGGGACGATCGCCCGCGTTCCGCCCGGAGAGGTGGCGCGAATAGTTCTCGATGCCGGCGCACGTTCCGATCTCGAGCATCATCTCGATGTCGAAATTCGTGCGGCTCTCGAGCCGCTGCGCCTCGAGCAGCTTGTTCTGGGCGCGCAGGTCGGCGAGCCGCTCCACCAGCTCCGCTCGTACCTCGCGGACCGCGCGTTCGATCGTCGGGCGGGACGTGACGAAGTGCTTCGCGGGATAGATCGCGGCCCGGTCGAGACTGGCGATCGTCTCACCCGTTAGCGGGTTGATCTTCGAGATCCGCTCGACCTCGTCCCCCCACATCTCGATCCGCACCCCCTGCTCCTCGTAGGCGGGGAGGATCTCGACGGTGTCGCCCCGGACGCGGAAGGTGCCGCGCTCACAGCTCACGTCGTTGCGGCTGTACTGGACATCGACCAGGCGCCTCAGGATGTCGTCGCGGGCAACGGTCTGCCCCCGCTCGATGACGACCATTTTCTCGCGGTACGTGACCGGGTCGCCGAGCCCGTAGATCGCCGAGACGGTGGCGACGATGATGACGTCGTCGCGCTCCATGAGGCTCGACGTGGCGCGAAGTCGCAGCCGGTCGATATCCTCGTTGATCGACGCGTCCTTCTCGATGTACGTGTCGGTGGTCGGCACGTACGCTTCAGGCTGATAGTAGTCGTAGTACGAGATGAAATACTCGACGGCGTTATGCGGGAAGAAGCCCTTCAGCTCGCCGTAAAGCTGCGCCGCCAGCGTTTTGTTGTGCGAGAGGACGAGCGTCGGCTTGCCGAATGCCTGGACGACGTTCGCGACCGTCATCGTCTTACCGGAGCCGGTGACGCCGAGGAGGGTCTGGAACCGGTCGCCGCGTCGGAGGCCGGCCGCCAACTCCTCGATGGCCCGGGGCTGGTCGCCGGCCGGCAGGAAGGGAGCCCGAAGCTCGAATGGGGCCGTGGACATGGACGAAATGTAGCGACTTCGGGGGATGTTCGGGAGGCCCCTCAGCGCTCCGTCGCCAGCCGCTCTCGCCGCGTAACCTCGGTGATCCCTTTGATGCGGCGGGTGGCCTTTATGATTTTCTGTAGGTGCGTGAGGTTTTCGACCTCGACTATGATCGAGCCGGACAGGCCGCCGCCGCCACCGCTCTGGAGCTCCATGCTGCGAATGTTGGTCCCTGTCTCGGTGATCGCGGCCGCGATGTCGGCGTAGAGTCCGCGACGGTCGGAGCCCTCGAGCACCAGGCGGACGACGAACACCTCCCCCTGCTGCTCCTGCCAGTCGATTTCCAGGCGGCGCTCCGGCTCGTGGTTGAGCAGGAGTAGGTTCGGGCAGTCGCCACGATGGATGCTGACTCCCCGCCCGCGGGTCACGTACCCCACCACCGGGTCACCCGGTACAGGCTGGCAGCACTGGGAGTAGCGGACCATGAGCCCGTCCACGCCCTGGATGCGCACGCCCTTTGACGAACCGCGCATCCGCCGCACGAGGCGCTCGAACGCGCTCGCCTTCGCGGCCGGCTCGGGCGGCCCCGCGTCGAGCTCGGGGAAGAGCGTCTTCAGGACCTGTGCGACATGGACGTCGCCCTGGCCGATCGACGCGATCAGGTGCCTAACGTCGTTCAGGTTGAGCTCCTTCGCCACGGTCAGAAGCTGCGCGTCGTCCACCTTCCCCAGGTTCCGGCGCTTCAGCTCCCGCTCGAGGATCTCTCGCCCGAGCTTCACCGAGGTAGTCTGCTCCTCCTGCTTGATCCACTGCCGGATCTTGTGCCGGGCGCGCCCGGTGCGAACGTGCGCGAGCCAGTCGCGGCTCGGCCGCGCCGAGGCGGCGGTGATGATCTCGACCGTGTCCGAATTGCGTAGCTGCTTCGAGAGGGGGGCGATGCGGCCGTTCACCTTGGCACCGCGGCAATGAAGCCCCACCTCAGTGTGTACCGCGAACGCGAAGTCGATCGGGGTAGCCCCTTTCGGAAGCTGGATGACGTCTCCGTCCGGTGTGAAGAGGAAGATCTCGTCCTGGTAGAGATCGAGCTTGAGGAACTCGAGGAACTCGTCAGGCGTCTTGGCGTCGAGCTGTAGCTCGAGCACCTGGCGGAACCACGCGAGCGCGCGGTCAAGCTCGTCCGCGCTCTTGGCGCTCTCCTTGTAGAGCCAGTGGGCCGCAATGCCGTACTCGGCGGTGCGGTGCATCTCGCGCGTCCGGATCTGGATCTCGAACAGTTGCTTCCCGGGACCGAAGACGGTCGTGTGCAGCGACTGATATCCGTTCGACTTCGGCTGTGCGATGTAGTCCTTGATCCGCTCCTGGATCGGGGTCCAACCATCGTGAATGACGCCGAGGGCGTGATAGCACTCTGGCACCGTGTCCACCAACACGCGGATGGCGAGCAGGTCGTAAACCTCCTCGTACGGCTTGTCGCGCTGCTTCATCTTCTTGTAGATGGACCAGAGATGCTTCGGTCGTCCAGTCACGTCCGCGGTGGTCATCCCGCCTCGCGACAGCCCGGTATCGAGCGGCTCCCGCATCTGAGCGACGAGCGCCTCGCGCTCCCCCCGCTTCTGAGCGACGAGCTTCGCGAGCTTCTTGTACTCGTCAGGCTCGATATACTTGAACGACAGGTCCTCCAGCTCCCACCGCATCCGCGCCATCCCGAATCGGTGCGCCATCGGGGCGTAGAGGTCCATCGTCTCTTGCGCAATACGGTGCTGCTTGTCCGCAACGAGCGAGTCCAGCGTACGCATGTTGTGCAGCCGGTCCGCGAGCTTGATCAGGATGACGCGGACGTCCTTCGCGACCGACAACAGGAGCTTGCGGTAATTCTCGACCTGACGCTCCTGACGAGAATGGACCGTGATGTTCCCGATCTTCGTGACGCCGTCGACGATGTGCGCGATCTCCTTACCGAACTCGCGCTCCACGTCATCCACCGTGACGTCGGTGTCCTCGATGACGTCGTGAATGAGCCCGCTGGCGACGGTGACCGAGTCGAGGTTCAGTTCGGCGAGAATCTTCGCGACCTCGACACAGTGCGTGACGTAATCCTCCCCAGAGGCCCGCTTCTGCCCCTCGTGCGCCTGCTTGCTGAACTGGAAGGCGCGCACGAGCAGGTCCGCGTCGAGGCGCTCGTCGAGCGCCTCGCTACGCGGCTCCCACCCGGGAATGGCCGCGCTCAACGTGGGTGCCGTCACAACAGTCCTGCCTCCGCGAAGCTCACGTAGCGTCCTCGCCCGACCACGACGTGGTCGTGGACCGGGATGTCGAGCAAGCGTCCGGCGGCGACGAGTTGGTCCGTCACCATCCGGTCGTCTACCGACGGGGTCGGGTCCCCGCTCGGGTGATTGTGAACCAGCACGATCGCCGCTGCCCGCTCCGCGATCGCCTCTCGGAATACCTCCCGCGGATGAACCAGCGACGAGTTCAGGATCCCCCGGGTGACCGTAATGTCGCGCTCGAGCCGGTGCTGCGCGTCGAGCACGGCGACATGAAACTCCTCGACGGGAAGGTCCTGTAGCCGCGGCGCGAACGCATCGTAGACATCCCGCGGTGACCGGAGTGGCGCCCCTTCCTCCCGCGCCTCCGCGGCCAGACGTCGCCCCAGCTCGAGCGCCGCGTGTATGGCCACCGCCCGGGCCGTCCCGATTCCGTTGACTGACGTCAGCGCTGCCACCGGCTGGAGTGAGAGTCGTCGCAGAGACCCTGCAACCGATGCCAGCACATCTTCACCCAGGCGGAGTGCCGACTGCCGCCCCGTCCCCGAGCCGATCAGAATCGCGAGTAGCTCAGCGCCGCTGAGCGACTGCGGGCCGAGCGACTTGAGGCGCTCCCGGGGTCGCTCGGTTCGGGGCAACTCACGAATACTTAACCGTGAAAGTGACACTTGGCTAGACACTGGTGGGCTCCGGGGCAGTCGCTGAGCATGAATTCCAACGATCGCGTCCCGCGGCCCAAGTCCAGCGTCAGTCCAATGCCCCCGACATCACGATAGTGCGGCCCTTGGCGATACACCCACCCGGGCGCGGCCAACTACGTCTGCGCACCGTGGCACTTCTTGAACTTCTTCCCGGATCCACACGGGCAGGGCTCGTTGCGTCCGACGCTGTTCCACTCCACGGGCACCGCCGCCTTGCCGGGCGCAGCGCCAAGAGGCCGCGGCCGGCCGGCACCGACCACCACCGGGTCCGCCTTCACTAGTCGCTCCTGTTTGGGCGGCTGGTCCGGTCCCACATCCATCGCGAGTCCCGGTTCCCCGTCCGCCGCACCGTCCTCTCCACTCGCTAGTGCGTCGTTGACCGCGGTCGCTGATGCGTTGGCGGCGGCGCGCTCGGCCGCTCCGTTGCCGGAGACATCGTCCGGCTCCCCGGCGGAAACGTCCTCGAGGATGCCGAGCGCATTGAACCGTTTCGCCGGGCGCCGCGTCCGTTGCTCTTCCACCCGCCGGCGGGCCGCTGCTTCCGCCGCCGGCTCCTCGAACACGAGCTGAACGCGCAAGTAGTTCTCAGCGAAGGTATTGTAGATATCCCCCATGAGGTCCACGAACATCGTGTACGCTTCCTGCTTGTACTCGATGAGCGGGTCCTTCTGGCCCCACGATCGGTAATGAATCGCGCCGCGGAGCTGGTCGAGGTCGTAGAGGTGGTCCTTCCACTTCTGATCGATAACGCCAAGCGTGATCTGCGAGAGAAGAAACTCCCCCGCCGGCTGCCCCGTAGGCGCCTTGTACGTCGAGAGGCTCTGGATCTTCGCCTCGAACGCCGCCCGGCCGGCCGCGCGCGCTGCCTCCTGCATCTCGGGAATCGTGCGTGGAAGGTCGCCGTCCTCCTCGAGCTCGGGCACCCGGAGCAGATAGTGCATGAGGAGGTCCTGCCGCAGCACGCCCAGGTCCCAATCGTCGGGAGTGTCGTAAACGAGGAGGTCCTTCTCAACGCGGCGCATGAGCGCGCGCTCGATCATCTTGACCGCTTCCCCCTTGAGCTCCTCCCCGCCCTCGAGAGCGAACGACCGGAGCGAGTAGATGACCTCACGCTGCTGGTTCATCACGTCGTCATACTCCAGCAGCCGCTTTCGGGCCTGAAAGTTCTGCAGCTCGACGCGCTTCTGAGCCTGCTCGATGGAACGGGTGATGAGCGGATGCGTCAGCACTTCTCCGTCCTCGGCGCCGAGCCGGTCCATCAGCTTCGCGATCCGCTCAGAGCCGAAGAGACGCATGAGGTCATCTTCGAGCGAGAGGAAGAATTGCGATGCGCCCGGGTCCCCCTGGCGTCCGGCGCGCCCGCGGAGCTGGCGGTCGATGCGACGGGACTCGTGGCGCTCGGAACCGATGATGTGGAGGCCGCCGTCCTCCATGACCTCCATATCTTTTCCTTCAGCGTCGAGAACGTTGCTCGGCTTCGACTCGGTTACGCCCGGCCCGAGCTTGATGTCGGTCCCGCGGCCGGCCATGTTCGTCGCGATCGTCACCGCGCCCGGCTGACCAGCCCCCGCGACGATTTCCGCCTCGCGCTGGTGATACTTCGCGTTCAGCACATTGTGCTTGATCCCGGCACGCTGGAACATGCGCGACAGCGTTTCGGAGACATCGACGTTCACTGTGCCGACGAGCACGGGAAAGCCCAGCTCGTGAAGTCGCTTGGTCTCTTCCAGGATCGCGTTGTACTTCTCACGACGCGTCTTGTAGATCATGTCCTGACGGTCGTCGCGCACGACCGGTTTGTTCGTGGGTACGACGGCGACGGCGAGACCGTAGATCTGGTGGAACTCCGGCTCCTCCGTTTCCGCGGTGCCCGTCATGCCGGCGAGCTTCTCGTACATACGGAAGTAGTTCTGGATCGTGATCGTGGCGAGCGTCTGCGTCTCGCCCTTCACCTGAACTCCTTCCTTCGCCTCCACAGCCTGGTGAAGTCCCTCGGACCACCGGCGCCCGGGCATCGTGCGACCCGTGAACTCATCGACGATGAGTACCTGCCCCTCCTGCACGACGTAATTCACGTCGCGGTCGTACAGGGCGTACGCCCGCAGCAACTGGTGGATGACGTTCAGCTTTTCGCTCGTCGCCGCGTAGTGCGCCTCCAGTCGAGCGCGCGCCTCGAGCTTTTCCTGGGGCGACATCTCATGATCATGATCCAGACGGTGGACCGCCTCGGAGATGTCGGGAAGGAGGAACGCATCGTGGTCGCTCGGCGAGAGGTAATCGACCCCCTTGTCCGTGAGGTGGACGGTATGCCCTTTTTCGTCGAGCACGAATAGGAGGCGATCCTCGGTCTCGCGATACTGCTGCTTGCTTGGCGGAAGCTTGCGATCGGCGATGTGCGCCAGCTCCATCTTCTGCACGAGCTGCTTGACGCCGGGCTCCTGGATGACCTTCAGGAGACGCTTGTTCTTGGGCCCGCCAAGCCGCGCTTGGTACAGGTGAAGGGCGGCGTCGTCCTCATTCCCCGCCTCGACCGCACGCTCCCCGTCGGCCACGAGCGCGTTCACGAGGTCGCTCTGGGCGCGGACCAGTCGCGCGACCCCGGTGTTATGCTCGCGATACTGCACGTCGCTCTCGCTGCCGACCGGCCCCGAGATGATCAGCGGCGTGCGTGCTTCGTCGATGAGGACGGAGTCGACCTCGTCCACGATCGCGTACCAGTGCTTTCGTTGCACGCGCTGGTCGAGCGACGCAACCATGTTGTCGCGCAGGTAGTCGAAACCGAACTCGTTGTTCGTTCCATAGGTGATGTCGCGGAGGTATGCCGCGCGCCGCTCCGGAGTTCCCGGCTCCGTATCGTCCAAGCAGCCGACGGTCAGGCCGAGATAGGTGAAGACGTGCCCCATCCACTGCGAATCGCGGCGGGCGAGGTACGAGTTCACCGTCACGAGGTGCGCGCCGCGCCCGGCGAGCGCGTTGAGGTACAGTGGCAGAGTCGCGACGAGCGTCTTCCCCTCACCCGTCGCCATCTCCGCGATCTTACCCTCGTGAAGCTGATAGCCGCCGACGAGCTGGACGCGGTACGGGACCATGTCCCACACCGTTTCGCGTCCGGTGACCGGCACATCGGTGCCGAGCAAACGCCGGCACGCCTCACGTACGGTGGCGAACGCCTCCGGGAGGAGCTCGTCCAGCGTCTCGTTCAGCAGTTCCCTTAACTCTCCTTCCAGCCCGCCACGTCCGTCCGCACCCTCCAGCTCAGCGTCGATCGCCTCGCGCTCCATGGCTTCGGCCGTTGTGCGCTTCCGCTCACGGAGCTCCGCGATCCCTGCTTCGAGCGCCGCGGTCCGCTCGCGGATGATCCCGCGAAACTTCTCCGTCTGGGCGCGCAACTCCTCGTCCGAAACGCTCCGTAGCCGCTCGTACTCGGCTTCCACCGCGTCGACGATCGGCTCGATTCGCCTCAGATCGCGTTCATGGCGGGTGCCGAAGATCTTGGTGAGAATGGGCTTCAGCATTGCAGTCCTCTATCGGTACAGCCCGGCCGCTGCGATGTAGGCGGCCACGGCATCCGGCACGAATCCGTGAATCGGCAGTCCCTCGCGCACCCGCTCCCGGATCTCGGTCGACGAGATGTCCACGCGGCGCGTCTCGAGCCAGGTGAGCGGGATCCCCGCGCCAGAACGGTCACCCTCCTCCCGGGGCGATGCCGCCCGCCGCAGAATCACGATCGTGGCGAGCTGCGCGATGCGCTCGGGATCCCGCCACCGGGGGAGCTGCGCGACCAAGTCCTCTCCGATCAGCCAGAACTGCTCGGCGTCAGGGCGCGTGCGCCGGAGCTCGGCGAGCGTGTCCACGGTGTAAGATAACCCGCCTCGGTCGATTTCGATGCGGTCGACCGCGAGTCGCGGATCGCCGGCTATGAGCAGCTCCAGCATCGCCACGCGCTGGTCCGCAGTGGCATGCACCGCGCCAATCTTGAGCGGCTGAGTCGCCGCCGGCACGAAGAGTAGCAGGTCGAGGCTGAGTGCCTCGAACGCGTCGCTCGCCGCGAGAAGATGTCCAACGTGCGGAGGGTCGAAAGTGCCGCCTAGAATCCCCAGACGCACGGCTCAGGGAGTCGTGCGCGCCGTGTCCGTCCGCGTCGTGTCGGCCGAGTTCGCCGTTCGCGGCACGGTCCCGCACTGTTCCCGGACCTCACCGTCAGCCGGATATCGCTCGCGCAGCGTCGAGCATGTCTCCGCGAGCTCCTCACGGTAGTTGATCTTCCGATACGACTCGGCGAGCCTCAGCATCGCCGCGCGCGCGGCCGCCGTCGTTGGATACTCCTGGATGACATCGTTGAAGTAGATGATTGCCGAGTCATACGCCTTGCGGCGGAAGTAGTGCATCGCGTTGACGAGGTCCTTGCGGCCAAACCACTCGCGGAGACGGTCAACCTCGCGTTGCGCGCGCGGCACGTGAGGCGAATTCGGGAACAGCGTGAGCATCGTCTCCAGCGTCGCCATCGCGGTCTCGCCGTACTCCGAATCGAGCGACGGCTTGCGCCACATCCTGCCATATGACATCCCGGCCTCGACCAGCGCCTCGTCGGCGAGCGTGTCGGCCGAAAAGGTCTCCGCGAGCCGGGTGAACGACTGCGCGGCGAGCAGCCACTCGCGCCGACCCTGATGGGCGCGGCCGAGATGCCAGAGGGCGAGCGGAAAGAGCGTGTCGCGAGCAGGCAGCTCGATCGTCAGGCGCTCGAAGCCGGCGACGGCGTTTCCCCAGTGGCGCGCGTTCAGCTCACGCAGCGATGCCTCGTAGAGCGCGGTGTTGCTCTGAAACCGCGTTGGGACGAAGGCGGTCCGGCAAGCGCCGAGGGCGAGCGGCGCTATGACGAGAATAAAGCGCAGAGAGCGAGAAACGGGCATGACCGGTATGATACACGGAGAGTAGGCGGCAGTTCACCGCCGCGCGGCGAAGGCAGCGTCTTGATGAGTCCGGCGAAACCAGTCGACGAAGCGAGGAATTCCCGCCTCGATCGGAACGGATGGCGCGTAACCGAGCGCCGCGCACGCCCGGGAGATGTCGGCATAGGTGCGGATGACGTCCCCTGCCTGCGGGGGTAGTCGGTCCAGGATGGCTTCCCGCCCCACGGCACGCTCGATCAGCGACACGAGCTGTGTCAGCGTCGTGGTCGCCGATTCCCCGAGATTGTAGACCTCGTGGCCGGGCGGCATCGTGGCCGTTCGGTCCACGGCGCCGTGCACACCCTGCATCGTATCGGTGACGTATGTATAGTCGCGCGAGAACGATCCGTCGCCAAAGAAGGGGATCGGCTCCCCTTCGGCGATGAGCCGGGTGAATTTATGGATGGCAAGGTCCGGGCGCTGCCGCGGACCGTAAACCGTGAAGAAGCGGAGTGTGATGAGACGCATTCGCGGGTACAGCGAGGCGAAAGTGTCGCATACGAGCTCACACGCCCGCTTGGTCGCGGCGTACGGGCTCAAAGGTGAGATCGTTCGGTCGTCCTCCCGAAAGGGGATGCGCTCAGCATTCCCATACACCGACGAGCTCCCAGCGAGCACGAGACGGTTCACCCCGTGCCGGCGGGCGGTCTCGAGCAGCACCGTCGTCCCGACGACGTTCACGTCGGCATAGAGCGCCGGATCGGAGATCGACGGCCGAACTCCAGCGCGAGCCGCCATGTGCACGATTACGGCCGGGCGGAACGCGGCGATGAGCGCGTCCATCGCTGCCGCGTCGCGGATGTCACCCTCGTGCAGAGTGAACCGCTCGTCGCGCAGCGCGGGCGCGACGTTGGCCCGCTTCACGGCCGGGTCGTAAAAGCTGTCGAAGTTATCGAGGCCGGCGACCTCGAATCCACGCGCGAGGAGCGATTCCACCGCGTGCGACCCGATGAAGCCGGCCGCGCCGGTAACGAGAACGCGCTCAGGCACTGGCGGTTAGCCGGTCGCTGCCCAGGATCGAGCGAAAGTACTCGATGGTTCGGGCGACGCCGTCGCGAACGCCCACACCCGGCTCCCAGCCGAGCATCGTGCGGGCCCGCGTGATGTCCGGCTGCCGTACTTTCGGGTCGTCCTGCGGTAGCTCGCGGTAGGCGATTACCGAGCTCGACCCGGTGAGCGAGAGAACGATCTCGGCCAGTTGCTTGACGCTATACTCGACAGGGTTCCCGATGTTGGTGGGATTGGCGTCGCCGCGCATGAAGAGGCGGTAAATTCCTTCGACTTCGTCGCCGACGTAACAGAACGAGCGCGTCTGCGACCCATCGCCGTAGACGGTGAGCGGCTCGCCCTGGAGCGCTTGAACGATGAAGTTCGACACGACGCGCCCGTCGTACGGGCGCATGCGCGGTCCGTAAGTGTTGAAGATCCGGACGATGCGCGTATCGAGCCCGTGGTAGGTGTGGTACGCCATCGTCATCGCCTCGGCGAACCGTTTCGCCTCATCGTAGACGCCGCGCGGGCCGACGGGGTTGACGTTCCCCCAGTAGCTCTCGGGCTGCGGATGGATGAGCGGATCGCCGTAGACCTCCGACGTGGAGGCTAGGAAGAAGCGGGCACCCTTCGCCTTCGCAAGGCCGAGGGCGTTGTGGGTGCCGAGCGCGCCTACCTTGAGCGTGGGGATCGGATGCTCGAGGTAGTCGATCGGACTTGCTGGCGAGGCGAAATGGAGCACGCCGTCGAGCGGCCCGGGGACGTACGTGTACGTGGAGATGTTGTGCCTGACGAACTCGAAGCGGTCATCGCCAGTCAGGTGAGCAATGTTGTCGGGATGTCCCGTGATGAAGTTGTCGAGCCCGACGACCGTGTGCCCGTCGTCGAGAAATCGATCGACCAGGTGCGAGCCCAGGAATCCGGCCGCGCCGGTGATGAGAACCCTCACGCGCGACCCCGCCCGATCGAGACGTAGGTGAAGCCGAGGCTCGCCATCTTCTGCGGGTCGTAAAGATTCCGTCCGTCGATCACGATCGGCCGCTTGAGCCCCTCGCGAATTCGTTCGAAGTTCGGATGCCGGTACTCGTTCCAATCGGTGACGACGACGAGGGCATCAGCCCCCTCGAGCGCGTCGTAGTTGGAATCAGCGTACTCGATGCGGTCGCCGAAGCGACGTTTGGCCTCGTGCATCGCGACCGGATCGTGTGCGATGACGGTCGCGTCGGCGGCCAAGAGTGAGTCGATGAGAGTGAGCGACGGCGCGTCGCGCATGTCGTCCGTCTGAGGCTTGAACGCGAGCCCCCAAACCGCGACACGAGCGCCCGCTAGCTGCCCGTTCAGGACACTCTGAAGCTTTTCGAAGAGGCGCCGCTTCTGCCGGTTGTTCACTTCCTCGACGGCGCTCAACACCCCCATCGGCGCCCCGACCTCGCACGCGATGCGGACGAGCGCCTTGACGTCCTTGGGGAAGCACGATCCTCCGTACCCGGGGCCCGGAAACAGGAACGACGGGCCGATTCGCGAGTCGCTCCCGATACCCTTCCGCACGAGGTCGATGTTCGCCCCGACCTTTTCGCACAGATTCGCGACTTCGTTCATGAACGAGATGCGGGCCGCGAGCATCGCGTTCGCCGCGTACTTGGTCATCTCCGCGGAGGGAATGTCCATGAAGATGATCGGCTTACCGGTGCGAACGAAGGGCGCGTACAACTCGGCCATCACGCTGCGGGCGTGGTCGGTCTCGACGCCGAGGACGACGCGGTCCGGCTTCATGAAGTCGTCGACCGCCGCTCCTTCCTTGAGGAACTCCGGGTTGCTGCACATGTGGAAGGGGTGCCGCGAGAGCCGCCCGATCACCGTCGCGACTCTTGCCGCGGTTCCGACCGGAACCGTGGACTTGGTCACGACGACCAGCTCCTGCGTCGCGTGAGCTCCGATCAGCTCCGCGACGGCGAGAACATGCCGCAGGTCGGCAGATCCGTCCTCGTCCGGCGGCGTACCGACGGCGATGAACACCACCTGCGCCGACGCGACAGCCTTCGCGACGTCCGTCGTGAAGCTAAGGCGTTCCTGTGCTTGATTTCGCTCGACCAGGGCGTCGAGCCCCGGCTCGTAAATCGGCAGGACGTTCTGCTTGAGGCCATCGATCTTGGCATGATCGACATCGGCGCAGATGACATCGTTTCCGGTTTCGGCAAGGCACGCCCCGACGACGAGGCCGACGTACCCCGTGCCAATGATGGTAATGCGCACGCGTGTTCCTGAAGCGGGATGGAACGGATGGGGGATGCAGCAGTCATGCAAGCTAGCCCGGTCACGCCGGGCGGGCAATGTCGCGGCGAGGCTGGAAAGAAACGTTGCGGGTTGCGGACTGCGGGTTGTTCGTCTCGGAGGCGCGTTAATCGCCCCCCATCCGACACCCGCAACCCGCAACCCGCAACCCCGCCTAGAACCGCTGCGTCACATCGATCGTGAACGTAACTCGGCGGTTTAGCTCAGCGCCCGGTTGGTCACGTTCCGCACCCGGTGTCACCTGACGCTCAGGTTCCTTGCCGCGACCCAGCGTGCGGAACTGACGCTCGGGGAGGCCGAGCTGCATCATGTAGGCCTTCACCGCCTCTGCGCGGCGCTCCGACAGGCGGAGGTTGTACTCCACTGAGCCAGCGGGATCGGCGAAGCCCTCGATCGCCACGAGCGCCGCGGGGTACACACGGCGGATCACTTCGGCCACCTGCCGCAGCACCGTCGTATCCTGCGGGCGAATGTCGGCCGAATCGAAGCCGAAATACACCGGGACTATGTAACGCGAGATGTCGCCCTCTCGGATGATCTCGACGCGCGACTCGCGCAGGCTGTCGAGCAGAGAGCGGAGTTTGCCGAGCTCCTCCTGAATCGCCTGACGCACCGACGCGTTGATCGCCGCGGTGTCCACCGGTTGCGTCACGACCACAGGCACGACCGGGATGTTCTCCCGCGGCCCGCCCCAGAAGTAGGTGAAGCCCACGTTGTGCGCGTCGCCCACCGGGTCGTTCTCGAACAGGTTGGCTCCGCCGTTCTCGTAATTCCGGAAGGCGTACTCGAGACGAAACTGGCCAACGTTGACGCCGGCGCCGAGCGAGAGGCCGGCGCGGTTGTCATCGCCCGTCTGGTATCCTGCCCGGGCGATCGCGACGCCGTTCAAGGTCGCCTCGACGCCGAACCCCACGTACGGCTCGTGGCGATCGGGAAGGTTGATCTGCGCGAGCGCCTTCGCGTCGAAGATGATCGGCTGCCCGCGAAAGAGCATTGGCGTCCGGAGCAGGTTGCGCTGCCGGAGCAGGTCAAACGAGGCACCGGCGAAGCCTGCGAGCGGCGGCGAAAACCCTTCGAAGTCCTCGTCGAAGTTGGCGCTCGTTCCGAAGTTCCGGATCCCGCCGGAGAGCGATAGGCGGCGGTCGAACGCAATCTCGGGAAACTGCATTCCCGAGTTGATCCCGACCGAGCCCGTCGTCTCGTCGCCGAGGGATTCCTGCGAGAAGACTAGCGTCCCCCCCCACCGCCACCAGCGAGCGAGCTGCAGCGCTCCCCCACCTTCCAGCGCCCACTGGTAGGCGCGCGTGTTGCCGCCGATACGCTCGCCGCTGAGGTAGTTCTCGACCGTACCAGCGTTGAAGACGCGGGCAGCAACGCCGAACGTGGCGAGCTCGGTCGGGAAAGCGACGGCGGCGCCGATGAGCTGCGTCTGCGCGAAACGTTGAGCGGCGTTCACGGTGAACGCGTTCGTCGTCAGGCCGGCGAGCCCGGCGGCGTTGTACCAGATAGCCGCGGGATCACGGTCGATCGAGCCCATTGCTTCACCGAGCGCGATCGCGCGTGGCGAGATGGGGATGCCGAGGATCGTCATGCTGTGCACCCCGCCATCGCAGTCTCCGCCGGCGAATGGGCCGCCTCCGTTGCAGACCTGGATCTGCGCCGCCGCGGAGCCGCCAGGCGTCGCGGCAAAAACGACGGCGAGGACGACGCCAAGAACTCGTGCTGTTGCTTGCATAGCGTCGTTCCTCAGCGAATGACCATGAGTTTATTCCGGATCTGGCGGCGGCGGCCGTCCTGCTGTACGTCGGCGACGACGTAGTACATCCCGCCAGCCACCTGCTCGCCGCGACCGTTCTGCAAGTTCCAGCTATAGCGTATAGCCTCGTCCCCCGCGAACGTCACGCCGTCGGAGGTTGTGCCGCCGAAAACGGTCCCGCGAGTCCGGAACACCGTCAACCCTATCATGTCGAAGATCGCGAGGTCATAGGTCGTGTTCGGATCGGCGTTGAAGATGATCACCGCCTGATCCCCGCGTCGCCCGACGACAGGATTCGTCTCGAAGACGATGTCGCCAGGAGTCGTCACGATCACCGTCAGCGGAATGCGCCGCTCATTCACCCCGTCGCCCTGGATGATGAGCTCACCCACGTAGCTCCCAGCCAGAATACCGCCCGGGATGCGCACCGAGACGACGAGGCGGGTCGTGTCACCGAAGGCGACGTTCGAGAACGACGTTGGCGAGAAGCTGATCGCGGATCGCGGGATCTGCAGCCCTGTGCCAGAGGTGGCAACGAGATCGGTAGCTTCCGGGCGCGCGTTCGTGAGGTCTACGTTACCGATGTTGGCTAGCCGCACCACCCCGCTCACAGTTTGACCGGCACGGCCGCGCAACGTCAGTGAGTCGGCGCGCGCCGCGGTGTCCGCCCGGACGAGGGTGAAGTCGCGCGTCGGCAACACCTCGACCTCGATGAAGAATCGGTCAACCCGCAGCGCTTCGCCGTTGGGCCCGATGCCAGGCTGGAGGAGCGAATCCTGAAGCGTGACGCTGCCGCGGTAACGGCCGGCCTGCGTTCCGCCCGGGATGTTTACGAGGAACCCGACCGTGTTCTGGTTCCCGTTCCTGAGTGGGCGCGGCACATCCTGGAGGACGAGGTTGGTGCCGAGGATGACGCGCGCCGGATCCTCGATGCTCACGAAGTCGGCGACCTGCGTGACCCGCAGAAAGTTGAAATCCACGTTCGGCGTGTAGCCATCACGATCGCAGTCCTGGTCGGAGGTGGCCGCGTTGACCAGGACGAACTGCCCGACAGTCGTGCCGAACCCTGGCCGCCCGACGAGGAACGCGGTGTTCCCCACCAGGGTGCCCATATTGTCGCAGATGTCGAAGTCGCCGCCCGGGACGAGTGCCTGCGCGGCTGCGCGGCCGCCCGGCGCCGGCACGGCTAGGAGTGCCGCGACGAGGACGGGTAAGGCGCCGCGCCACCCGCTACAGGCTCCTCCGGCGCGGCCCGGCCAGAGGAGTGTACGCGTCATGGTTCCGGTCATGAGGATCGGTCGTTAGGGATTGGAGAACGCGCAGGCCGCCGCGCGGACGCCGGCAGCCCCGCGGCGGGCCGCGACGAAGCCCGCGCTGCCGGCGACTGCCGCGAAATCCGGCCGAAGCACGTGGATGTCAGCTACGGGAGAGAAGTTGAGCCCGTTCTCCGGGACCCCCTGGACCGCCTGACGCGTCCAGCTCTGCCCACCGTCAGTCGTCTGCAGAATCACGCCTCGGACGAGATCGGGTGCGTTCGGAAGAGTGGTGACTACCCGCCCGACGATCCATCCCGCCTGGCCGTCCAGGGCGAACTCCGAACGGGAGAACCGGAAGCGCGTCACCGAGTTCGTGAGCGTATCCCGGAACGTCTGCGGGATTCCGTTCGCCGCGCCGTAGCTCTGCACAACGCTCCCGGTCGCGACGTTCACGCGCAGCACCGCGGACGAATCGCCGACAAGCAGTGCCTCCGTGCTGTTGATGAAGTTCGCGCCCTGAAGCGCGGGCGTGTTCGCCGGGAGCGCGAGCGGCGTATAGTTGCGGCCCCCGTCGGTGGAGCGGTACGCCTCGCCACCCCGCGTGGGAAGGTTTGGTTGAGCGGGGTCGAAGAGGCTGACGGCAATGATTGCGCGGGCAGTATCCGGAGAGAGGTCGACTCCGAGAGGGATGCGCACGAGGAAGTTTGGCGTCAGGAGCCCCGGGAGGCCCGACGAAGCGGTGAAAGCGTCACCGGCGGACGTGTAGCGGCGCGCCTCGGGAGCGCTGCCCAATCCCACCGCGAGACCCACGACGCCGGCGCCGGCGCGTCGAAGGCTGAACGACGAATATCGCGATCTCGCGTTCCCGCCGATGAACGTAAAGGTCAGGCCGCCGTCGGAAGACCTGAGGAGCCCGCCGACGGGCGTGCCTGAGATCGTCTTGGACCCCAGCATGTACAGCGAGTCGGCGCTCAGCGCCCGCACGTTGTACGTGTCAGTGATGGTGATGTCCTTGTAGATGGCACCGTAAGTTCCGCCCCCGTCCTGGGTGAAGTACAGCGTCCCGTTGCGGGCCAGCAGGTACCCGATGTCGTCGTCGACAAAGCTAATCCCGGTCAGCTCCTCGCTGGTCGGGGAGCTGAGCAGGTCCCAACTCACATCCCCCACCGGCGGGCCCAGGACCGTACGCGCGAAGGTGACCGGCTGTGCGAGCTGGCCGCCGTCCTGGTCAAGGATGTTCTGCACACGCACCGCCAGCACGGAAAGGAAGGGTAGCGCGCGCGATGGAGAGAACACGATAGTGCTCTCGTCCTCCAACCTCAGCGAGCCCGGGACGCGGAGGCCCGTGCACGTATCGGTCACGACGAAATTCGCGGGGTCCTGCGCTGACGCGCCGACGAGCGGCCGATTGAACGAGACGCGAATCGCGCCCTGTGGCTCGAGCGAGTCGGGCACCGCGCTCAGGTCGGCCTGCAGCTCCGGCAGGTCGGGCCGGCTCGGATCGTCATCGCAGGCGACGAAGAGTACCGCCACCGCGATGAGGCAGACGGCGCGGCTACGCACCGCCGCAAGGCTCCTATTCACGCGAGACATCTCCTGTTTGGGGCACGTTGGGCTTCACGCCGCGGCGGGAGACGGGCGTGTCGTGCGCGGCCCCTGCGGCGCGCAAACTTCGCGCCGGGCCCCGCGCTCGACCCGTCCAATTGAGCTCCATGCGTCGAATCGGCGATTGGTCGATCAGCTACCGAGGGTCACGCACGGAATGAGCACGTCGGTCGTCGTGCATCCGGACAGCACTGCACCGCTCGCCGATCCGGTCACCTTGCATGCTTGAGCAATCGCGACCTCCGGCTCGGTGGCGTAATGGAGCTGCGTTACGACGGGCTTCACATACGGCTCATTACTGGACATGTGTCTTCTCCGGGGGCGAAGTGACGTTCGTCAGGCGAGGACCGGCAGCGCGCGCGCCGCCGCCGATAGCGGGGTACGGACGTGCGCCGGGATCCCCTCGGTGACCGTCCGGGGCACCCCGGTCGGGTGCAGGCCGACCCGGTGCGCGCGGAGGTGCGTGATCTTGCAGTACTGCTGAACGTATCCGTCGGGCAGTCCGGTGGCCTCCTCGACGGTGGCCGGGCAGCCCGCACAGATGGTCCGAAACCCGCACGTCGCGCACGGGTGCCCGTCCGCAAACCGCTTCTCGATCTTTCCCCCGAGCATCGCCCAGACCTCGGCGAACGGCTGCGAGAAGATGTTCCCGACCGCCTGGCGAGACGTAGTGCACGTGCTGACCCCGCCCTTCACGTTGACGGCCATCGCGATCCGGCCGCCCCCGCAGGCATACACGCGCCCGTCGGTAGGCGCGGCGAAGTTCTCGGCGAACTTCTTGAACCCCTCGAGACCGGGTTCCATCTCCTCGTCCAGCTCCAGAACCTGCTTGGGCGCGAGCTGAAGCTGCATCGGCCGGACATCGCCCTTCTCCTGCGGCGTGATGATCGGATCGTAGCGGAACTGTATCCCCCGTGCGGCGGCGTACCGTTGCATCGCTGGCAGTTCGTCTACAGTCAGGGTCAGCGCGGGGCACTTGAGCTCGACCCGAATCCCCCGCTCGAGCAAGAGATCGAGGGCGCGGTCGACCCGGCCGAAGGCGCGCGGGATCCCGGTCACCCGCTCGTACCGCTCGTCACTGAGCCCGTAGAGACTGATCGACACGATCACCGGCGGCCACTCGGCCAGAAAGTCCGCCCACCGCTCGCCGATCATGTACGCGTTCGAGTTCAGGTAAGTCATGAACCCGTGTCGCTTCGCCGACATGTAGATGTCCGCGAACTGCTTGTGCGTGAACACCTCGCCACCGGTGAGCAAGAGCGAGAGGGTGCCGGCGTCCGCGAGCTTGCCGAACAGCACGTTCGCTTGCTCGAGCGACATTACGTCCTCGCGCGCGGCACACGGGGCGATGTAGCAGTGCTGGCAGCGGAAGTTGCAGGTGGCGATTATCTCGACATACGCCCACAGCGGGATGCGCTCGCTTGTCGCGCGCGACCCCATGCGCGCTCGCAGCGTCGTCATCGGAAGACTGGGTACAACACAACTCATGTCGAACTCTCCCGCCGTTGCACCGCGCCGATGGTATCGAGCTGGTCGAGGAACCCCGCGACGTCGTTCGCCACCTGCTCTCGTGGCACCACGTAGCGCTCGCATAGCCGCTCGACTAACGAATCGCTTGTCGCCCACGACTCCAGATCGCCCCATAACGTAGCTGCGGTCGGCGTGAACGCGAACAGCGGCGCCACCGAATCCCGGTGCAGGGCGATCAAAAGGTGCTCTCCAGCCACCCGGCGATAAACGTGGCGGTCTCCTCGTCTGTACTCCGTCGTCATCTCCAGGTGGGCCGTCGGGTCACGGGAGCAAATATAGAGCCACTGGCCAGTGCAAGTAAGCGGGACTACGGGGGCGGCGCTTGCACGAGCGCGCCATCAGCCGCCGGCCGCCGCCACGGCGCCCGCCGCGTAGTGCCGCGCCAACGCATACGCGGTCGCGGTAGGGCGAAACCGAAGCTCTGCCGCGGGAACCGCCTCCACGAGGCGCTCGATGCCGTCCATCGCGCCGAGGAGCTCTCCACGGTCGACCGTCGGCTGCACGAGCCGCACGAGCAGCTCCTTGAACGCACACGCCCTATCCAGCGGCAACACGTCATCCAGCGGCGCTTTCACAAGCAGAAAGAGAGCACAAAGCGGCGCCGAGTCCGGCGACCCACGAGTGTATGTCCCGTGCCATGGAGTACCCCAGGCGCGGGGTCCGGAGCCGTCAATCGTTATGATCGTCCGGTCGTCGCTCAGCACGCGGGCCCCTATCCCTTCCGCCAACTCAGCGATCGTGGACTTGCCGGCCCCCGAATGGCCGATGAAGACCAACGCCTCCCCGTCGAGCTCTAGGGCGCACCCGTGCACGATGAGCCCGCCCGCGCGGCCGAGCACGCGCGCCGCTAGATACTCGTCAAGCGGGAAGCCGATCGGGATGGTGCGCCCATCCCCGGGGAGCGGCCCGTGAACGACGTCCGCGCCGCGCAATCCTGGGTCGAGGTGAACCCGGATCAGCGGCCGGCGGCCGCCGGCCTCGGTGGCCGTGTAGAAACACACCTCGTCCCCACCGTCCGGCGTGCCTCGCAGCTCCCATATGCCTCCCGAATCGAACACCACCCTGCTCCGGGCAGGCTCCGGGTCGCCGATCCGGCACGCGACCTCGAAGCTTTCCGTCGAGTGGGTAACGCGCGGCACCAGAAAATGGGTATGTGGGGTTCGGATGGCGAATCGGGCGGACGAGTCAGGGCTCCAGAAGTGGAATGCGTGGCCGGCGTAGCGGAGCGTCGCCTCGGGGAGCAGGAGGCGCTCGTGCATTACGCGAGTCACGCGTGGGCCGCGGCCGCTTTACGCAGCGCGACGCGGGCTCTCACTAGCCGAGCCCGCGACGCGGCGTATCGTGCCAGCGCGCGCGTGCCGAACCGCGGGCTCGCTGTCAGCGCGCACATGGCATCGCCACGGGCCACGACGAGCGCCCGCGCGACCACGCGGGCTCGGACGATCTCGGGGTCGTCGGTGCGGGACGCGTCAGCCCGCAACACAACTGATCGAGCGCCCACGCCGCGGACGCGGTGAAGCAGGGGGCGCCCACCGGCATCGGCGAGGACTACATGACCCGGTCGGACCACGCCCGGCGCACCGAGGAGGACTCGATCGCCGGGTCGGATCGTCGGCTGCATGCTGTGCCCGGTGACCTCAATCCAGATCTCCCCCCCCGCCGCGATTACCTCCTTCGCAACCTCGAGCAACACCGGGGCGTCGAGCCGCGCGACGGGGACCAGCGCAGCGGGTTGATCCAGAGGGACTGGGCGAGCGGTGAGCGGCGGAGCCGACTTCACTCCGAGCGCGGCGCGCCAGTGGCGCGCGACGCGGCGCGCCGTCCCGCGCACGAGCCCGCCGTGCTCGCTAGCGACCCAGGGTGGGAAGAGCCATCCCCCGAGGGCGTTCCACGCCTGGCGCGCGCTAGGGGCAAGCCAGATGTGCCGCCACATCGGGTGGGCGTCCGTCCGCCGCTCGCCGGCGAAGCCGAGTGCGCTGAGCGCCGCGAGGTCGCCCCCGGCGCCGCGACGGACCAAGAGCGTGCGGCGAAAGGCCCACCGAAGGTAGCGCCCGAGCCCGGCGCGATCCGCAGCGCGCATGGCCGACGCTCTGGCTGGCTCGTCGAGCGAGTTCCAAAGTGTGAGGAAATCGACGTCCCACAGAAGTGGCGGCAGAGTGTGCGTTGCCAGGTGAGCGGCGAAGTAAGCGGGTACGAGATCTCCGGAGTGCGCGGACAAAACTGTACCGCAGATATCCACCCGCTCGCTTGCCGGCTCGGGAAGCCGGAGGTATGCGAACCGAGGATGCAGGAGCGAGGAGTGCACCTCGAGGTACATGAGGCCGTGTGGCGTCGAGGTCACGTAGGTCTCGTCGCCGGGCGAGGCGCCTTCGGCGTGCGACCAGCCGCTGGCGACCAACACCTCACCGGCGGCAATGCGGTCGGCGGCGGGAATGTACCAATCGATGTCGGTCGAAGCACGAGCTGTCGGATCGCCATAAAGCCGCGCCGCCAGGGGAGCACCCTTGAGCGTGATCGCTCCGATCCCGGCAGCGGCGAGCCGGCCGGCGAGCGACGCGGAAATCGCAATCTGCGCGTGGCCGCGCGTGGAGACGCTGAGAAAGACGGCGCGCCATCGGTCCGCGACGGCGGCTGGCGCGTGCGCGCGAATCAGGTCGCCGCTGCGCAGCCACGCCAGGGCGGCGCACCGTTCGTGGACCGCGAAGTTCAAAAGGCCCGCCCAGTCCGCGACGCCACCGAAGTCACTACCACCACCAAGCGCGAGGCGGAGCGCCCAGCACGCGCGATCCGCGAGCGCGGGTGAGCGCCCGAGAGCTCGCGTCTGAGAAGACGGCGCGGGAGCGACCCTCACTATCCTCGTGGCGTTTGCGACGTGAGGCG
>JALZIF010000022.1 GCA_030860435.1 Gemmatimonadota bacterium
GACTGGGACACCGTGCTCGACGCCAACTTGCGGGGAGCTTTCGTAGCAATCCGAGCCGCCGCTCGCGGGATGATGAAGCGTAGGTGGGGAAGAATCATCAACATCGCGAGCGTCGCGGGCATCACGGGCAACAAGGGACAGGCCAACTATGCCGCGAGCAAGGCGGGGCTGATCGGGCTGACGAAGTCGGTCGCGAAGGAGTTAGCGTCACGCAACGTCCTCGCGAACGCCGTCGCCCCCGGTTTCATCGAAACCGACATGACAGCGGGGCTGTCCCAGGAGGTGCGCACGAGGCTTGCCGGGCACATTCCGCTCGAACGCCTCGGCACCCCCAGCGACGTCGCGGGCGTCGTGGCGTTTCTCGCCTCCGATCACGCGGCCTATATCACGGGTCAGGTGTTCGTGGTGGACGGCGGCATGGTGATGTAACTTTCAGGGCGCGCGCCGGGCCGTCGGAGCAGACGGCACATACAACAACAACCGAGGAACAACTTCCATGGCCGCTGAACTCGAGGAAAAGGTCAAGAACATCATCGCCAAGGAGCTGGGCGTCGAGATGGAGAAGCTCACGGACGACGCGAGCTTCATGGAGGACCTCGGGGCGGACAGCCTCGACACCGTCGAGCTGGTCATGGAGTTCGAGAAGGAGTTCAACATCGATATCCCGGACGAGGACGCCGAAAAGATGCGCACGGTGGGCGACGCACTGAACTACCTTCGGGAGAAGGTGAAGGCGTGACACGTCGGCGGGTCGTCGTCACCGGGCTCGGCGCGCTCACGCCTGTCGGCAATGACGTGGCGACGACCTGGCGGTCCTTGCTCGACGGGAGATCAGGGGCCGCGCCAATCACGAAGTTCGACACGTCCAACCACGCCGTGAAGTTCGCGGCCGAGGTGAAGGCGTTCGATCCAGCCGCATACATGGACCGGAAGGAGGCCAAGCGTTCCGACCCGTACACGCAGTACGCGATCGCGGCTTCCGCTCAGGCGATGCAGGACGCGGGGCTGCACGACGGCATCGGCTACGATCCCGAGCGCACCGGGGTGATCGTTGGGAGTGGGATCGGCGGACTGAAGACGTTCGAGGAGCAGCACGACCTGTATCGCGCCCGCGGTCCGAAGGTCATCTCCCCGTTCTTCATTCCGATGTTCATCGCTGACATCGCCGCAGGCATCGTCTCGATGCGCTACAACGCCAAAGGGCCGAACTATGCAACCGTCTCCGCGTGCGCGACTGGCGCCCACGCCATCGGCGACGCCTTTCGCGCCATCCAGTACGGCGATGCTGACGTAATGATAACCGGCGGCGCCGAAGCGACCGTGACGCCGATGGCGATCGGCGGCTTCGCGAACATGCGCGCGCTCTCCGAGCGGAACGACTCCCCCGAGACCGCGTCGCGCCCCTTCGATGCCACCCGCGACGGGTTTGTGATGGGCGAGGGAGCCGGTATAGTGATCCTGGAGGAACTGGGTCACGCGCGGCAACGCGGAGCGAAGGTCTACGCTGAGATCTCGGGCTACGGGATGACCGGCGACGCGTACCACCTCACGGCCCCTGCGCCCGAGGGCGAGGGAGCGCAGCGCGCAATGCGCCGCGTGCTCGAGGACGCCGGGCTCGCCGCCAAGGACGTGCAATACATCAACGCGCACGGAACATCGACCCCCGCAAATGACTTGAACGAGACGAAGGCTATCAAGGCGGTGTTCGGCGAGCATGCGCGCGCCATCAACGTCAGCTCGACGAAATCCGCCACCGGGCACATGCTCGGCGCCGCCGGCGCGGTCGAGTTCGTGGTGACCGCGCTCACAGTGTTCGAGGGCAAGATCGCGCCAACGATCAACTACTCGACGCCCGACCCCGAGTGCGACCTGAACTACACGCCGAACGAATCGATCGAGCGGGATGTGACCGCGGCGCTCAGCAACAGCTTCGGCTTCGGCGGGCACAACGTCTCACTAGCCGTCAAGCGGTTCGCGGAGTAGCGCCGTGCCCAACGCAGTGCCGTCCATCGACGCGGGGCTGGTCTCCGACCGGGCGCTCATTCCCATCGCCGAAAAGGTCACCGCCGGGGAGCGGCTCACGCCGGCTGACGGCGCGGCACTCTTCCGCTCCCCGGACCTTCTCGGGGTGGGGGCAATGGCCGACGCGGCGAACCGCGCCAGGCATGGCGACCGCGTCTTCTTCGCCGCCAACCAACACATCAACCCTACGAACGTTTGCGTCCTGCGGAGGACGTGCGTGTTCTGCTCCTATGCGCGGCTGCCGAAAGAAGAGGGGGCATACCGGTATACGATGGAGCAGGTGTATGCCGAGGCCGACGCGAACCCTTACGTCCGCGAGTTCCACATCGTCGGCGGGTTGGACATGAAAGCGGGCCTCGCGTACTACTCCGAGATGTTTCGAGGTCTCAAGGCTCGGCGTCCCGATGTCCACATCAAGGCACTCACCGCGGTCGAGATTGCGTACATCGCCCGCATCGAGAGAATGTCCGTCGAGGACGTGCTGGTCGCGCTTCGTGAGGCGGGGCTCGATACGATGCCAGGCGGGGGCGCGGAGGTATTCGGCCGCGCCGTGCGCGCGACGATCGCGGACCGGAAGCTCGCGGCCGAGGAGTGGATCGCGGTACATCGGACCGCGCACGGGCTTGGCATTCGCTCCAACTGCACGATGCTCTACGGGCACGTGGAGACGATCGAGGATCGCGTCGAGCACCTCGGGATGCTGCGCGCGCTCCAGGACGAGACCGGGGGGTTTCTGACGTACATCCCGCTCGCCTACCACCCCGACCATAACGAGCTCGGGGAGCGTCTGGGGCGCACGGGCACGGCCACTAGCGGCTTCGACGATCTGCGGAACCTTGCGGTAGGGCGCCTCTTCCTCGACAACTTCGACCATGTAAAGACGCACTGGATCATGGTCACCCCCTTCATCTCGCAGGTCGCGCTGTCGTTCGGCGTGAACGACCTCGAGGGTACGGTCGTGCGTGAGAAGATCTACCACGAGGCGGGTGCGACGACGGACCAGGCGATGTCGCTCGGGTCGCTCCTCGCGCTCATCCGCGGGGCGCGCAAGATTCCGGTGGAGCGCGACTCGTTGTACAACACGCTTCGCGTCTTCGACGACCCGGCGCGGGACCATGCGCCTGTGCGGGGAGCTGCCTGACGATGCGCGTCGGTCGAATCCCGTACATCAATTGCTACCCAGTATACGGGGCGATCGACCGCGGCATCGTTCGGCTGCAGGCAGCGCTCGTCGACGGAACACCCACGCAGCTCAACCAGTGCATGGCAGCAGGCACGCTCGACGTGAGCGTCGTCTCGGCCATCGAGTACGCGCGCTTCTCCGAGCGCTATCTGCTCCTCCCGGATCTAGCGATCTCGTGCGATGGCCCGGTGCGCAGCGTGCTGCTCTTCTCCCGCGTCCCGGCCGCGGAGCTGGGTGGGCGCCGGCTGCTCGTTAGCAGTAGCTCGACGACGAGCGTCGCGCTGCTGGCGCTCCTCTTCGAGCACGTCTGGAGGTGTGGGCCGGTTTTCGTCCCCGGTGATGCAGAGCTCTCCGACGTTGCCCGCTTTGGCGACGAAGAACACGAGGCGCGGCTGGTGATCGGCGACGCGGCCCTGCTCCTGAGCGCGCGCGCGCACGGTGGCCGGGACCACCCTCTCGACGACGCGCCGCTCTTGTATCCCTATGTCTACGACCTCGGCCAGGAATGGAAGCGGTGGACGGGGTTGCCATTCGTGTTCGCGGTCTGGGTGGCGCAGCGGACCGTCCCGGTGGCCGCGGCGCTCTCCGTCCACGCCGGCTTGATCGCCTCACGCGATTGGGGCCTCGAACACCTGACGCCGCTCGCCGACCAGGCCGCCCGCGTGACGCGAATCGCCCAACCGCTCTGCGCGCAGTACCTGTCGGGGCTCGACTACGGACTCTCCTACCCTCACCTGGCCGGGTTGACCGATTTCTACCGTCGCCTCGTCCACGCCGGCCGCGTTCCGAACGGCACGCTCGCCTTTCTGCCGGCGGCGTGACCAACCTGATCCGCGAAACAGTGAATCCCGAGCCGTCGATGCGCGATCTCCTCGACCTCTACTCCAACGCCCCGCTTCTCGAGCTCGGGGCGGAGGCCGACCGAGTCCGGCGCGAGAAGCACCCGCACGGCATCGTCACCTATATCGTCGACCGGAACATCAACTATACGAACGTCTGCGTCGCCGACTGCGGATTCTGCGCGTTCTACCGCCGCCCGAAGCACGGCGAGGGATACACGCTGTCGTTCGAGCAGATCGGCGCAAAGATCGACGAGGCCAAGCAGCTAGGCGCGGTCCAGATCCTGATCCAGGGCGGGCACAACCCATATATCCCGTTCGACTGGTATCTCGAGATGCTGCGGTACATCAAGTCTTACCACCCCATCCACATCCACGGCTTCAGCCCCAGCGAGGTGGACTTCTTCGCCAACGTCTTCCGGATGGATGCCCGTGACGTCGTCCGCGAGCTCATGAAGGCGGGGCTAGACTCGATCCCTGGTGGCGGCGCTGAGATCCTCGTTCAGCGGGTGCGCGACCTCGTCGCTAAGAAAAAGGCGGGCGCCGACCGCTGGCTCGAGATCATGGAGATCGCACACGATGAGGGGATGAAGACCTCCGTAACGATGATGTACGGCATCGGCGAGACGCTTGGCGAGCGTATCGAGCACCTCCAGCGTGTAAGGGACGTGCAGGCACGAACCGGCGGCTTCACCGCGTTCATCTGCTGGCCGCTACAGCCGGAGAACACGCCGCTCATGCGCGACCAGCCCAAGACAGACGCGGCTGCCTACCTGCGCACGATCGCCATTGCGCGCATCGTCCTCGACAACGTCCCCAACCTCCAGGCGAGCTGGGTGACGATGGGGATGAAGATCGGGCAGATCGCGCTCCGCTTCGGCTGCAACGACTTCGGGTCGCTGATGATGGAGGAAAACGTCGTCTCCGCCGCCAACACTACGCACCGGACGACGGCCGAGGAGATGGAACGTCTCATCGTCGATGCCGGCTTCACTCCGGCCAGGCGGCGGCAGGACTACTCGATCATCCCGGCCGCCTCTCCCGCCACCGCCGCGGCTTAGGAGCGGCGAACGAGGCGTGACGTACCGAACTGGCATCGGGTACGACTCTCATCGCTTCGGCCCTGGCGGGCCGATGCGCCTGGGGGGCGTCGCGATCCCGGTGGACTACACCCTTCTCGGTCACTCCGACGGTGACGCGATCGCCCACGCCCTCACCGATGCCGTCCTCGGGGCAGCCGCCGCCGGGGACATTGGTGAGATGTTCTCCGATACCGATCCGGCGAACCGCGGGCGCGACTCGCTCGACATGCTCCGGCGCGCCGTCGAGCGGGTGAACGCGCTCGGCTGGCGCGTATGCCACGTTGACGTCGCCGTGGTTGCGGAGCGGCCCCGCCTCGCGCCACACCGCGACGCGATGCGGGTCGCCATCGGCGAATCGCTGGGCATCGCCGCGCAGGATGTGAGCATTAAGGGAAAGACCAACGAGGGCATGGGCTGGATCGGACGGGGTGAAGGACTCGCCTGCATCGCGACGGCAACCCTCGTGCGCGATCCAAAGTAGGCCGCGCGTGCAGGAGATTTACGACTGGCTCACTTCGCTCCCGCCGCTCGCCCTCTACGTGGCACTCGCTCTCACCGCGGCTGTGGAGAACATCTTCCCGCCGCTTCCCGCGGATAGCGTCGTGGCCTTCGGCAGCTTCCTCGCCGCGCGGGGGAACGCGACGCTCTTCGGCGCCTTCCTCGCCACTTGGATCGGAAACGTGGCCGGCGCCATGCTCGTCTACGCCGTCGCACGCCATTTCGGCTCCGACTGGCTGCACGCGCGACTGGAACGATTCGGCGGCGCCCGGCGCGAGCACAGGCTCGAGGCCCTTTACCGCCGTTACGGGTTGCTCGCGCTCTTCCTCAGCCGGTTCCTCCCGGGCGTCAGGGCGATCGTCCCCCCGTTCGCCGGCGCGTTGCGCATCCCCGCGCCACGCGCCTTTCTGGCCATCTCCGTCGCGTCCGCGCTCTGGTACGGTACGGTGAGTGTGGTCGCGTATCGAGTTGGCGCGAACTGGGAAACACTCCAGGAGCGGCTAGGGTCATTGACTCGCGGCGCCGGGCTCGCAGCGGCAGCGATCCTCGCGATCGTAATCACCGTCTGGCTCTTGTGGCGGCGGATGACGCGCAGGGCCTCGTGATCCCGGACGACCTCGCGCGAGCCTTCCTGCTCGAGCGGTTCGCCGACTTTCTAGCCCTCGAGCGTGGCGCCTCCGACCGCACCCGGGATGGGTACGGCCGCGACGTCGCGCGCTTCGCCACCTACGCGCGCACGAAGGGGGCCGCGACCCCACGGTACGCGACCCCGCGGCTGCTACGCGAGTACGTCTACCATCTGAAGGACCTCGGCCTTGCCCCAGCCTCGATCCGGCGAAACGTCTCGGCGATCCGGACATACTTCCGCTTCCTCGTCGGCGAAGGACACATCGTAATCGATCCGAGCGACCGACTCGAGACCCCGAAGCGTTGGCTCACCCTACCCGACGTTCTCACCGTCGAGGAGGTGACGAGTCTGCTCGTGGCACCGACGCTCGATGATCCGCTAGCCTTCCGCGACCGCGCACTCCTCGAGCTGGCGTACGGCGCTGGGCTGCGCGTTTCCGAGTGGATCTCGCTCGGCGTACGCGATGCGCTGCTCGACGAGGGGCTTGTGCGTGTCTTCGGCAAGGGAGGGAAGGAGCGCCTCGTCCCGATCGGACGGAGCGCGATCGGGGCCACCGCGATCTACATTCGAGAGCTGCGCCCACGACTCGAGCGCGGTGCGGGCAGGGGAGCTCTCTTCTTGAACGCCCGGGGATCGCCCCTCACTCGGATGGGTGCCTGGAAGATCCTGCGGAAATACGTCACCCGGGCCGGGATCGGTAAGCGCGTCTCCCCACACACCCTCCGCCACACCTTCGCCACGCACCTTCTCGAGGGGGGAGCCGACCTTCGCGCGGTCCAGGAAATGCTTGGACATGCCGACATATCGACGACTCAGATCTATACGCACGTCGATCGCGAGTACCTACGGAGCGTTCACCGGCAGTTTCATCCGCGGAGCTGACGCATTGGTCGCCGGTCGCTTGCCTGTGCCAGATATCCTTCCCTCATGCTCCTCGTCATCGACAACTACGATTCCTTTACCTACAACCTCGTGCAATACTTCGGGGAGCTGGGAGCGGAGCCGTTGGTACGCCGGAACGACGCGATCAGCGTCGAGGAGGTCGGTGCGCTGCGGCCGCGGGCGATCGTACTCTCTCCGGGCCCGCGCACGCCCACCGAGGCTGGGATTACAATCCCGGTCGTGCGACGTTGGGGCGCCGAGATCCCGATTCTTGGCGTGTGTCTTGGGCATCAAGCAATCGCGCAGGCGTACGGCGGGCGGGTGGTTCGTGCAGAGCGGGTCATGCACGGCAAGACGTCGCGCATCGATCATGCGGGGGACGGTCTGTTCGAGGGGCTCCCCTCGCCGCTCGAGGTTATGCGGTACCACTCGCTCATCGTGGAGCGCTCTACTCTCCCCGCAGAGCTCGCGGTGGCCGCGGTGGCCAGCGGCGACCAGAGCGAGATCCACGCTATCCGGCATGTGTCGCACCCGGTATGGGGGGTTCAATTCCACCCGGAGAGCGTTCTCACTACGGGCGGAAAGCGGATGCTCGCCAATTTCCTGACTCTCGCCGGATGCTGAGACGCCTAGCCGGGCTCGCGCCGTCGCTCGTTCTCGTCGCGGTCGCCGCGGTGCAGGGCCAGGCGGTCACACTGCGCGCAGCGGGTCCCGATGAGCCCGCCCGGCTCGTCAGGCGCGCGCTCGCCGGACCACACGACGTTCTCATCGCGGTCGACAGCTCCGTCGAGGTTGGGCGCGGCTCGGTGTCCCCCCGGACGCTTGTCATTGTCGGCGGTGACGCGAAAATCGCGGCGACGGTCCGCGGCGACGTGGTCGTCATCGATGGCGACCTCTATCTTCACCCCGGGGCGGTCGTCGAGGGGAGCGCTATCGCGATCGGCGGATGCGTCTACCCCTCGGCACTCGCCGAAATACGCGGAGAGCTGACCTGCCTTCGCGACGCGACTTATGTCTTGAGTCCGGTGGGGACGGGCTACGCTCTCGATTACCTGAGCCTGGCCGTCCGTGAGGTGCCGGCAGTCTCGCTCCCCCTCGCATACGGGTTCCGACTCCCGGAATACAACCGTGTCGACGCCCTAGCGCTCGCGTGGGGGCCTCGCCTCGACCTCGACTCGGCGCGCATCACACTGGACGCGGTGGCCACCTTCCGCTCCGATCTAGGCTCCCTCGATCCATCGCTCTCCGGCCGGGCGCTCTTCGGCCGCTTCTGGGGCGAGGTCCGCGCGGAGCGCGCGACGTTCTCGAACGACCGATGGATCCTCGCGGATCTGATCAACTCCGCTTCGACGTTCTTCGTCGGGAAGGATACCAGGAACTATTATCGGGCGGACCGGCTCGAGTCGCAGCTCGGGCGGCGCGTCGAGACCGCTTCCATCGAAGGCAGCGTCTGGGTTGGCGCCAGAACCGAGCGAGCGTGGTCCGTCCACGCAGGTGGTCCGTGGAGCGTCCTCGGGCGGGACGATCTCGTGGACGGGATGACGCGCCCCAATCCTCCGATCGATCGCGGCCGCATCACGTCCGCGCTCGCTGGCGCGCGCGGAAGCTGGCAGGGCCAGGATGTCCGAATGAGCGCAGTCGCCACAGGAGAGCGCGGGCTCGACACGCCGACGCCTGGCTCCTTCACCCAGCTCACGCTCGACGTAGCAGTCGGGTTTCCGACGTTCGGGAACCACACCTTCAGCTTCGAGTCGCACGCCGTCGCGACAGTCGGGGACGCCACGCCACGTCAGCGCTTCGCTTACCTCGGCGGCTCCGGGACCATTCCGACTCTCGATCTGCTCGAGCTTGGCGGTGACCGCCTGGTTTTCGTCGACAGCCGCTATTCGGTTCCTATCGAGCGGCTGCGTGTGCCGCTCCTGGGTCCTCCGATAGTAACGCTGCGACACGTGCTCGGGAGCGCGGGCGTCGGCACCCTTCCCGACTTCGTTCAGAACATCGCGCTCCGCGTCGCCCTCAGCCCGTTGCGCGCTGAGATCGCGCTGGATCCTGCCACCAGCGACACCAACCTTTCGTTCGGCGCAGCGTTCTCCCGCTAGATCACGGCCAAGCAGCGGGGTTTGCATTGCGGGGCGCGAGGCGGTATATTGCATGGCGTGAATCTTGCATGCAGCCGCCGCCTTCTCGCCGGGTGACCGTCCTCGCCGTGATCCCCGCGCGCCTCGGGGCGACCCGGCTTCCACGAAAGCCGCTCCGCCTGCTCGGCGGCGAGCCGCTCATTCTCAAGGTGTGGCGCCGCATCTCGGCGCTTGGCGTTGCCGCCCGCTGTGTCGTCGCAACCGACAGCGGTGAAGTGCGCGACGTGCTGCAGCGCGCTGGCGCTGAGTGCATACTGACACGCGACGATCACGCCTCGGGAACCGACCGGGTTGCTGAGGTAGTGCGCACGCCGGAGTTCGCCGGCTACGAAGTGGTGCTCAACGTTCAGGGGGATGAGCCCTTCATTCCACCGGAGGCGGTCGTCGCTGCCACTCGCCTCGTCTCGACGGGCGCGTTTCCGGTGGCGACGGCCGCCGTCGCTGCCCCAGCCGCGGCGCTCGATCTCCCCGACATCGTGAAAGTCGTGAGTGCCGACGACGGGCGCGCACTGTATTTTTCGCGAGCGGCGATCCCATACTTGCGCGAACGGGAGGACGCCGGGCTCATCGAGGGCCACGTATGGCAACACATCGGGGTCTATGCCTACACTCGTGAGGCGCTCGGCCGTTGGGTCGCCCTGCCACCTCACCCGCTCGAGCGAATTGAGCGGCTGGAGCAGCTCCGCCCGCTGGCGGCAGGGATCCCTATCGGCATCGCGCCGATCGCCAGAGCGGCCGCGGCATGGGATTGGGGGGTGGGTGCAGGGGCGGTAGCGGGGGGAATCGACACCGAGGATGACTTGGCGCGCGCGAACGCGCACTGGCCCGACTTCACCTCGAGGGAATGATGGGACAGAACCCGAGCAACGAGACCACGAAGTACATCTTCGTCACCGGCGGCGTCGTCTCATCGCTAGGAAAGGGGATCGCCGCGGCGTCGCTGGGCCGGCTCCTGGTCGAGCGCGGGCTTCGCGTCACGATGCTCAAGTTCGATCCGTACATCAACGTGGATCCCGGGACGATGTCGCCGTTCCAACACGGCGAAGTGTTCGTCACCGATGACGGTGCGGAGACCGATCTCGACCTCGGCCATTACGAGCGATTCCTCGATCGCCCCCTCTCGCAGGCGAACAACATCACGACCGGCCGCATCTACCTCAACGTCATCACCAAGGAGCGCCGCGGCGAATACCTGGGTTCGACGGTCCAGGTCATCCCGCACATCACCGACGAGATCAAGGCGGCGATGAAACGCCTCGCCGTCGAGAACGACGTGGTGATCGTCGAGGTCGGCGGGACGGTCGGCGACATCGAGTCGCTTCCGTTCCTCGAGGCCATCCGCCAGTTCCGCCATGAGGTAGGGCGAGAGCATGCGCTGTTCGTGCACCTGACGCTCATCCCGTTCATCGCCGCCACCGGCGAGGTCAAGACGAAGCCGACGCAACACTCGGTGCGCGAGCTGATGGAAATCGGTATCCAGCCCGACATCCTGATCTGCCGCACGGAGCGACCGCTGCCTGACGACGTGAAGCGCAAGATCGCACTCTTCTGCAACGTCGAGTTCGGCTCCGTGATCGAGAGCCGTGATGTCCCCACTATTTACCAGATCCCGCTGTCATTCTTCGATCAGGGGCTGGACGAGCGCGTGGCGCAGCGACTTCAGGTCGGCGGTCGCGCGCCCGACCTCGCGAGCTGGCGCCAGATCGTTCAGCGCGTCACGCAGCCAGCTGGACGCGTTCGCATCGCGGTGGTCGGAAAATATACGGCGCTCGTTGACAGCTATAAGAGCGTGCAGGAAGCGCTCATCCACGGCGGCATCGGCAACAACACCGGCGTGGACATCGACTGGCTGTCCAGCGACCTCTTCACCTCCCGGGAGCGCACGGCCGAGGCCCTCGGCACCTACGACGGTCTACTGGTGCCAGGCGGCTTTGGAGTCCGTGGCGTCGACGGGATGATGGAGGGGATCCGCTATGCACGCGAGACCGGGCTCCCGTTCTTCGGCATCTGCCTCGGGATGCAAACAGCAGTGATCGAATTCGCACGCAATCGGATTGCGCTCGATGACAGTCACTCGAGCGAGTTCGCCCCAGAATGCGGGCATCCGGTGATCTCGCTCATGGAGTCGCAACAGCACGTTACCGACATGGGAGGGACGATGCGGCTTGGCGCCTACCCGTGCCGCCTGCGCCCCGGCTCGCTCGCGGCCGAAATGTACGGCGTACCCGAGGTGAGTGAACGGCACCGCCACCGCTACGAGTTCTCGAACGCGTACCGCGATCAGTTCACCGCCGCCGGCATGCGGCTTTCCGGGCTCTCGCCTGACGGCTCGCTGGTGGAGATCATCGAGCTGCCCGACCATCCATGGTACGTCGGGTGCCAGTTCCACCCCGAGCTCAAGTCGCGCCCCACTCGACCGCACCCACTCTTCGCGGGCTTCATCGCTGCGGCCGTGAAAGCGCGCCGCGCACGCGCCGGCGAGGATGTCCTGCGCCCGGCCGAGGTTGTGGGCTGAGAGTGGCTACCCTTTTCCCGAGGGATGCGCTCTTCCTCGTCGCCGGCCCATGTGTGATCGAGCGAGACGAGATAACGTTGCGAGTAGGCGAGCACCTCGCGCGCCTCGCAGAGCGAGTCCCGGGCGGGATCATCTTCAAGGCGAGCTTCGACAAGGCGAACCGATCGAATGCCGGAGCGCCGCGCGGGCCCGGATTCGACGAGGGGCTTCTCGCACTCGAACGCGTGCGGGCGGCGACGGGACTCCCAGTGCTCACCGATGTCCACCTGCCGGAGCAGTGCGCCACCGTCGCCGCGATGGTGGACGTGCTCCAGATTCCCGCCTTCCTTTGCCGCCAGACCGACTTGCTCGAGGCAGCAGGGGCAACGGGACGGCCGGTGAACATAAAGAAGGGGCAGTGGATGCACCCCGAGGGAATGCGTGGCGCGGTCGAGAAGGTAAGGGAGGCAGCGCGAGCGAATACGCTCGCCGCCGTTGGAAGCCTCGAGCTGTCAGTCGCGAGCGGAATCACCCAGGGCGGGTCCGACTCGCCCCTGCCTCCGGTCGCCGTCACCGAGCGCGGCACGTTCTTCGGCTATGGGGATCTGGTCGTGGACATGCGCTCCTTCGGCCGGATGCGCGCTGCGACTGGCGCCGCGGTCATCTTCGACGCGACGCATAGCGTACAGCAGCCGGGGCGGGGTGAAGGCGGAGCGAGCGGGGGTGAACGCGAGCTGATTCCGGCGCTCGCCCAAGCGGCGGTTGGCGCGGGCGCCGACGGCGTCTTCATGGAGACGCACCCGCACCCCGAG
>JALZIF010000035.1 GCA_030860435.1 Gemmatimonadota bacterium
GTCCCGAGCTCGGCGATGCCGTCGATCTCCAGGCGCTGCTCGACAAGCTCGCGGATTTTCTCCTCCAGTCCGGGTTCGCTGGCGGGCAGATGTTCCATCCTTACTGGGGAGAGTTCGGCGGAGATTCCGACCGATCGCTCGACGCCCTCCGCGAGGCGATCCTCAACGCGCTCATGGAAAGCGGCCAGTTCACCCCCGAGATGCTCGCGGCGCTGCGTGGCGACGGCGACGATCAGTCGGAATCGCAGCTTGCCGCCCTTCTCGACCAGCTCGTCCAGCGGCTCACCACCGAGGGGTATCTGAATGTAGAAGCGCCGCCGCAGATGCCGGACAGCCATCAGTCGGTTACCGGACCGGGCGGGCTCGCCCGTGCCGCCTCGCGCGATGTCCAGTTCAAGCTGACCGAAAAGGGAATCGATTTTCTCGGATTCAAGACGCTGCGCCACCTGCTCGGGTCGTTAGGCAAGAGCTCTTTCGGGAGCCACGACACGCCGTACCTCGCCACGGGCATCGAGGCGGACGGCTGGAGCAAGCCGTACGAGTTTGGCGACACGATGAATCTCGACGTGAACGCCACGCTCCAAAACGCCCTGATCCGCACCGGGTCGCTCGACGTCCCGCTCGACCTCGACTACCCTGACCTCATGGTGCGTCAGGCCGAGTACCGCTCCAGTTGCGCAACCGTCCTAATGCTCGACTGCTCGCACTCCATGATCCTCTACGGCGAGGACCGCTTCACCCCTGCGAAGAAAGTCGCGCTCGCGCTGACCCACCTGATCCGGACGCAATTCCCCGGCGACTCGATCCGGCTCCTACTATTCCACGACTCGGCCGAGGAGATCCCCCTCGCCGCGCTTGCCCACGCCCAGGTCGGCCCATACCACACGAACACCGCCGAAGGACTCAAGCTCGCGCGGCGCATCTTGGTGGCGCAGAAGAAGGACATGCGCCAGATCGTGATGATCACCGACGGCAAGCCCAGCGCCCTGACGATGCCAGACGGACGCATCTACAAGAACTCGATGGGACTCGACGCGACCGTCATCGCGCATACCCTGCGCGAGGTCGCCGACTGCCGGCGCAGCGGTATCATGATCAATACATTCATGCTCGCCCGGGACCGCGCCCTCGTCGAGTTCGTGAAACGGGTCTCGGCAATCAGCCGCGGGAAAGCGTACTTCACCAACACGATGACCTTGGGCCAGTTCATCCTGATGGATTTCCTCCGACGGAAGACCAGGAAGGTGAGCTAGACCGGCGGTGGTAGGTTGTGGTGGCGCTTGGGTGTTACCGAGCTCTACAGCAGCATCAGCCGCGGTGCAACCTACGGCACCGCCCGGGTGTAGAGAGCCAGACGGGAGGTTTCTAGCTGGCGGCATCGCTCACACGGACTCCCCCGACGCGATCGCGATGGATGCGTGACTTCTGCCCCGCATCGCCGTCAATCTGGCAAGCGCCCTTCAGCCGTATCTTCGAAGCGTCTCTGCTCCACCTCGATCTACCCGGCGCGCTCGCCACCGCCGCACCGCCGCGCGGCAGGTCGTCCGCGTCCTTCGCTTGAAACCGCTCGTGACATCTCCTGACACCGGTCTAAACAGCGGGCCCCGCCCTTTCCAGCGCGAGCGCCGGAATTGGAAGCTCCGCACTCTCTTCGCGCTCTCGCGCCGTCCTGGTCCGCATCGCTATGGGGCGGTCGCGATCGTCGTGGCCGGCGCCGGAATCGCCGCGATGACATGGCGCGTCACGCGCCCGGCGGAAATCTCCGCCCCGCTGGTGCCGTACTCGGAGGTGGCGAGTGCCCTGTCCGCGCAAACGGTCACGGAATTGGTCGTTGAGCGGGCCGGCACGCGACTCGTCGCGACGCTGCGCGAGCCCGTACGGGTCGGTGGGCGCGACGTGACGACGGTGGCAGCGCTGGTCCCGCCTCGCGTCGTGGGGCTAGCGGACCTGGAGCGGTGGAGCGGCGCCGGGATCGCCGTCCGCGTCCGTGAAATGGAGAGCGGTCCTAGCGCGGACCGCCTGATCCAGCTATTCGGCCTGGCAGCGATCCTTGGCATCGCCGCCGTGCTTTTCATTCGGCAGTCGCGCGGTGGGCTAGGGAGGAGCAAGTTTGCGCCTACCCCACCAGACCGGCAACTCACCCTCGCCGACGTCGGTGGAGCGCGCGAGGCGCAGGCGGACTTGCGCGACGTGATCGCGTTCCTCAGGGACCCCGCACGCTTCGACGCGATGGGCGCGAAGTGCCCCAAAGGGATCCTCCTGATAGGCCCGCCCGGTACCGGCAAAACCCTCCTTGCCCGCGCCGTCGCCGGGGAAGCTGGACGCCCCGTCATAACCGCGGCTGGCTCCGACTTCAACGAGATGTACGTCGGCATCGGCGCCCGGCGCGTCCGGCAGCTCGCCAAGCAGGCGCGCGACGCTGCACCCTGTATCGTCTTTATTGACGAGTTCGACTCGCTCGGTGGGCGTCGCGGACGTCCCAATCGCTCTGGCGAGGAAGAGGTGACGCTCAACCAGCTTCTCGTCGAGATGGATGGACTCGGCGGGAACAAGGGGATCGTCTGGATGGCGGCGACCAACCGGGAGGACATGCTCGACCCGGCGGTCCGACGCCCCGGTCGCTTCGACCGCGTCGTCGAGGTGGCACTTCCGACGGCGCAAGACCGACTCGAGATCCTACGCATCCACGCCGGCAAGAGCCGGCTCGGCCCGGACGTGGATCTCGACCGTTTGGCCGCGCTCACCGTCGGTCACTCCGGCGCGGAGCTGGCGAACCTGCTGAACGAGGCGGCGATCATCGCGGTCCAGGTGGACAGCGAGGTGATCACGAACTCGCACGTCGAGCAGGCGCGGGACAAGATCCTACTTGGCCGGGTCCGCAGTGGCGTCGTCGTGACGCCGGAGGAGCGCCGCCTGATAGCGTTACACGAGGCTGGTCACGCCGTTGTCGGCCTCATCGCCTGCCCAGAGGACAAGCTGCACAAGGTGACGATCGAGCCCCGCGGCCGCTCGCTGGGCGCGGCGCATTTCGCACCAGAGGCGGACCGCCACCTATATCCGCGCTACTACCTCGAAGGGATCATCGCGAAGGCGCTCGGCGGCCGCGCGGCCGAGACGGAGTTTCTGGGAGCCGACGCAGTCACGAGCGGTGCCGGGAGCGACCTGGTGCAAGCGACGAGCGTCGCGCGCCGGATGGTCGGCGAGTTCGGGATGAGCACGGAAGTCGGCCTCGTGAGCGCCGACGCTGCGGCCCAGGGGGGAGCGCCCAGCGGCGGGCTGCAATCGAAGATCGACGACGCGGTCCGGGCGCTCATCAACACGCAGGCGGCGCGCGCCGAGGCGATAGTGCGTGAGCACCGCGCGGCGGTCGAAGCACTCGCGGACGCGCTGATCGAGCGGGAGGTGCTGCTGGCCGACGAGGTGCATGCGATCGCCGCGGCCCATGGGGTGACGCCCGAGCGGCGGGTCAGTCTGGCTGAGCGCGAGGGCGCGACCGCCTGACGGCGAGGGGGCGTCAGTCTTCCACCCAGCCGGCGCGCCCACTCGGAGCGCGGACGTACAGAAAGCCGTTGAACCGCCCGTAGACCGGCACCCTCTCTCCCGCGTCTATGCTGTCCATCACCGTGGCCGCCGGCGACGGGCGCTCGCGCAGCGCCGCGGCGCTGGGGTGGCGCTCGGTGTGGGTCGGTGTCCCGGCCGGCTCAGTAGCCGCGGCCACCACGTATCCGCTGGCCCCGTCGGGAAGGGTCACCCGGTACCAACGCCCGCTCGCTGCATGGACGCGCAGCGGGGTGTGTCGCCCGACCGTCGTTACGCGAGTCGCTCGTTCCCCCGGGGCAAGGCGAAGCTCCGCTGAGCCGCGCGCTACGCGCGCCCAATCGCCGAGTAACGCCGTGTCGGCGGCGATGACGGACGGCGCTTCACGGGGGGTGTGCACGAAGGGAAACGGGTCGAGCGCGCCTTCGCCGCGACGGTAGATGCCGAAGTGCAGATGCGGCGCGGTCGTTCTCGCGTTTCCCGTGTTACCGACCAGACCGAGCGTGTCCCCTGAGCGGACCAGGTCGCCGCTTTGCACTAGCTGGGTGTCGAGGTGCGCGTAGTAGAGGCTGGCGCCGCGCGCCGCGTCTCGCAGGAAGACCACGTTTCCACCGAGCTGATTGGTCCCCACCCAGGCGATTCCGGACGCGGCGGCGACAGCCGGCGTGCCGCGCGGCGCGAAGATGTCGATCCCTTGGTGCTGTCGCTGCCCCGCATCGCGATCGGCACCGAAGAAGCTCGCGACAGCGCGGCTATCCTTTCCCACGACCGGAAAGGCGAGCGACGCGGTCCCTTCGATCGTGACGGTGTAGCGGCCGGCGCGCAGGAGCTCCGGCTGAAGGCGAAGCAGGTAATCCCCGTCGCGCTCCACCTCGAAGTCCAGGCGCCCCTCGGCATCTCCGGCACTCGCGACGTGGTCCGTCTCCTCGCTGGTGTCGGCGGGAACCTCGAACAGGTCGAGGAAGATCCGAAGCGGCCTCTCCGCCTCGATTGTCAGAGCGACCACCAGCCGCTGGCCGCGACGCAGCGATAGGCGATACCCCACAGCGCCAACCTCGGCGGCGGCGAAGTACCCCGTCTCGCGAAACGGCAGCGTGGCCACCACCGCTTCGCGGAGCGCCCGCTCGCTCGCGGCGATCCAGTCGGTGGAGAGCGCCGCCTCCTCGAGGCCTGCCTCCTGCAAGGCGCGCGCGTATCTCTCGTGCGGCGTACTCGCTTGCACCCTGTCCAGTAAGGGATCGAGCCCCGGGCACGCGGCGAGGACGATCGCGACCGTTACCGCGAGCGTGAGCCGCAGTGCGGACGAGATGAGGTTGGCGAGGAAAGGATGGCTGGGTCTCATTGGCTACGAGTTAGTAGCCCAAGCCCCAGTCGATGTTCCGCCGTTAGAGCGTCGCCGCCGAGGGCAGGTCGAGCGCAAAATAGAAACGCGTCCCCTGCTCCGCTACGCTGTCGAAGCGCAGCTCGCCGCCCATCCCCGCCACCAGCTTGCGGCAAATCGAGAGCCCTAAGCCCGAGCTGGAGAAAGTGTACTCGCCGGGACGGTACCGGCGCCGAAACGGCTCGAACAGAGCCGCGAGCACCTCGGGTGCGAGCCCGCGCCCAGTGTCGCGAACCGAGAACTCGAGCCGGGTTCGCGACAGTGGCGTCGCCGCCATCTCTACGTAACCCGCATCCGTGAACTTGAGCGCGTTCGTCGTGAGGTTGAGGAGGACTCGGTTCAGCGCCGTCGGTTGACCAACGCGTGAGTCCGCCTCCGGCACATGGAGGCGTATCTCGAGTCCTTTCTCCTCCGCCACCGGGAGCACGGAGTCGCGCGCCGATTGCATGATGTCGGCGACCGAGAACGGGACCGGATTCTTGTCGAGGAGCCGGTCGCCGCCGCGCGCAAGCTCGATGACATCGTTGGTTATCGAGCTGAGCGCGAACGCGGCACTGTAGATCAGACCGAGCTGCCGCTCCTGCACCGCGTTGATCGTGCCGCTCCGCTTGCCGTGAAGGGTCTCGGCGAGGAAGAGGATCGACGTGAGTGGAGAGCGTATATCGTGCGCGACGTCAACCAGCAGCTCTAAGCCATCCGGGCCGGCGAGCCGGTTAGCGAACCGCTGGGCCGCGTCGCGCTCGATCATGCTCTGCGTGTGCTCGACCGCGCGCAGCAGGGTAACCAGCTCCACGGTGTCGACCGCGCTGCCGAGGGCGGCTACGTCGTCCAGGAGCGTTTGCCTGACGCGGTCGAGCATGCGCCGCATCGAGACCGTTGTCGGGAACGCGGGGGCGGGATCGTCGAACTTCCCCGCGGCGGCGCAGCGGAGGATCATGTCGCAGAGCACTGCGACGTGCGGCGCGACCTCGCCGCCCGCCAGGCCGTCGCCCACCTCGCGCTCCCACTCGTCGCACACGCGACTCGCGGCGCGCTCTAGCGCCTCCCGGAGGTCGGCCGGCGGCGCTTCGGGACGCTGCCGAGCTAACGGCAGTCTGAGGACCGGCGCCACGCGGCGTCCGGCGCGGTCGCGCCCTCCCGGGGGCGGGTCGCTCGACGGATTGTCCGGCACAGAGCTGGGCATCTACTCGCTCACGCCGGTGAGCTCCTCACGCCGGACCTGGTGCTTCTCCATGAGGCGATACAGGGTGGTGCGATCGATGTTCGCGAGCCGCGCGGCCTTGGACATGTTGCCACCTGCCCGGGACACCAGCCGCGAAAGATACTCCTGCTCGAACTGCGCAATGAGCCGCTCCTTCGCGGGATGGTACGGCTCGTCCATGATGCCGGCGAGCATGTTTCCTTCCATCGGCCTGCCCGGCGCGTCGTCGTACATGGGTATGTCGTCCGGCTGGATCGGCTGCGACGGCTCGACGAGGACGGCGACGTGCTCGATTACATTCTGCAGCTCGCGCACGTTCCCGCGCCAGGAGCGCGAGCGGAGGAAGTCGATCGCGGCGTCGGTCAGCCGGGGAGCGAGATCCCCGGGTGCGCGATGGCGCTCCCAGTAGTGCGACAGGAAGTGGTTCGCGAGGAGGGCGATGTCCTCTTGCCGCTTGCGCAGGGGCGGGAGCTTGATCGGCACGACCCGAAGGCGGTAGTAAAGATCTTCGCGGAGGAGGCCGCCGCCGACTGCCTCCTGCGGGTCGCGATTCGTCGCCGAGATGAAGCGAACATCGACGACGGCATCTTGCTGCTCGCTGCCGACGCGGCGCACGACCCCGTCCTGCAGCACGCGCAGCAGCTTGGCCTGGAGCGGCAGCGGCATCTCGGTCAGCTCGTCGAGGAAGAGCGTCCCGCCGTTCGCCATCTCGAGTAGGCCAGGCTTGTCCCGGTCCGCCCCGGTGAAAGCCCCCTTGCGATGTCCGAACATCTCGCTCTCCAGGAGCGGCTCCGGGAGCGCGGCGCAGTTGATCGGCACGAGCCGGCGGCTGGCGCGGCGGCTATGGCGATGGATGAATTGCGCGATGACCTCTTTCCCGGTACCGCTCTCGCCGCTGATCATCACCGACGCGTCGGTCGAGGACACCTTCCGCGCGAGCTCGACCGCCTTACGAAACGCAGGTGCGATCCCGAGGAGGGTGATCTTGTCGGAGTTGCCGCTCTGCTTGAGGAGCTGGAGTCTGAGGTCGCGTGTCTCGCGCGCGACAACAACGGCATGCGCAGCGCGTCCGATCAGCACCTGCAGGTGTGTAGCCGAGAACGGCTTCGGGAGGTAATCCCACGCGCCGGCACGCAGGGCCTCGATGCTCGTGCCAACGGACGGGTTCCCGGTCATTACGACGACGATCGTGTCCCGGTGAGCTTCCAGCGCCGCGCGAAGGATCTCCATTCCCGGGACCGGTGTCATGTACAGGTCTACGAGAAGGATGTCGTACTTGCGGCGCTTCACCGCATCCAGCGCTTCGTCGCCTCGGCCGATAAAACTGACGTTGTACCCGTCGAGCTGGAGAACGCTGGCGCATCCCTCGCGGAGCGTGCGATCGTCGTCAACTACCAGGATGCGAAGGCTGGCCTTCACATCGGGCGGGATCGAGAGCGGATCGCGAACCGCGGCGGTGGCGCCCTCGGGCAGTTCGACGTTCTGGGCGGACGTGGCGGACATCCTACGGTCTCCTGCTGAAACGGCTCGAGGCAACCAGGGGAAGAAGCTGCCGCAGCGTCCTCTTCCGTCAATTCCGGTGCGGGAGGAACCTACTGCCTGGACGCCTGTTTCATGAGGCAACGGTGATAAGCTATTGCTCGATCGCGCGTCTGGCAACCAGAACCGTAGTGCCGGCACAACACATGACTGTCTCACGACGGCAACATCGTTGTAGAAGACGACCCACAGAGGGGCCGGTCACGTGCGGAAAATCAATGACTTACCCGGCTGAACCGTGGGCCCGTTATTGCATCCGCCGAGTGACGATTGCACAATGCTGATCGTATGCAGCGTGAGCCGATGTTGGCCCGCGCTGCCTCAACTGTGAGCTCCTGATTTCATGTCCAGCGAAATCGTCCCATCGTACCCCCCGGATTCCGCGGGCTACCTCCCTACGGGCTACGCGCCGAACGGGTGGCAGCAGGAGCAACCCGCGCCGGAGCAGCCCGCCGGCTTTCAGGTGGGCCGCATCTTCGCCGCTATCGGCCGATACAAATGGTTGATCGTCGGGCTGACGGTGGTTGGCGTGGCGTCCGGGTACGGATTCACGCGGTTCCTGACCCCTCAGTATACCGCTAGCGCGACGGTCATTATGGGCGTCGGCGGACGCGGATCGGCCACCGCAGGCGGTCCGGTCCCAGGAGACCCGATAGTGGCGGGCCCGAACTGGATGGGCGTCCTCATGAGCCGGTCCTCGCTCGGCGCCATCGTGGCCAGCCGAAAGTTGTTCGTGAAGCCGACGCAGCAGGCGGATTCGACGGCGTTCGCGGGGCTTGACGCCGATGACGAGGCGGTCGTACCCGGGACCTACGAGCTTCGCACAAACGGCGCGACCGGGCGGCTCACTCTCGTCGCTCTGCCGCGGAAGGAGGGCGGCCCGGAGCGGGTGATTCAGAGCGGCGCCATCGGCGACTCAGTCGGACGCGCCATTGGGCTCAGGTGGCAGCCGGCCGGCCTAGAGCCGTCCGACACGGTCCGGTTCACATTGATGCGCCCAAGCATGACCGCCAATCTGGTCAAATCGCGGCTACGGACCCGCGCGGTTCCGCGCACCAGTATACTCGAGATCACGTACACCAGCCCCGACCGCGCAGAGGTGGTGCCGGTCGTCAACACGCTCGTCAATGAGCTGGTCGCCTCGGCCGCCGAGGTGCAGAACCGCAACATCTGGCAGGCGGCGGACCGGCTCGGGCGGCAAGCGGACTCCGTCGGTCGCGAGCTACGGGCCGCTGAGTCGATGCTCGAGACCTTCAAGATCACGACCATCACCGAGCCGACCGATGCCGTTCCGATGACCCCCGGCACGGGGACGTCGCTCATGTCGCCGGTCATGCAGGATTACTTCAACAAGACTCTCGCTCACAACAACCTGAAGAGCGAGCGCCAGCGGCTCGAGGGGATTCTGCGCGATATCCGTGCGGGCGACGTGTCGACAACAGCGTTCAGCGCGGTCGGCTCAGTGAATTCCTCTCCCGAACTGCAGGAGGCGCTAAAGGATCTCTCCGTGAAGGAGGCGCAGCTCCGAACCGCACGAATCACATACACGGATGAGCACCCGGCCGTTCGGAACGTACAGCGGGATCTTCAGGTGCTCCGCGGGGAGCAGATCCCACTGCTTACGCAGCAGCTCATCGCCGAGCTGAGGAAGCGCGAGGCGCTGGCGACGGCGGACATCGGCGCTGCGGAGCGACGGATCCGCACCATTCCGACGCGCACGATCGAAGAGCAGCGGCTGCAGCGCGAGGTCGCGATGCGGCAGAGCGTGTACCAAACGCTGATGCAGAGCTACCAGCAGACGCGCGTGCAAGCGCTAGGGAACCAGCGCGCGATCACGGTGCTCGACTCCGCCGTAGGCACGGGCCGCCCGGAAGAGACCCAGGCGCTGATCATCATCCTGATCGCGTGCGGAGCGGGACTCGGCCTTGGGTTGGCGAGCGCGGTTGTCCTCGACCGCATCGATCCTCGGTTCCGCTACCCGGAGCAGGCTACGGGCGAGCTTGGTCTCCCCATCGTCGGCGCCGTCCCCACTTTCCGCAAGGAGAAGAACGGCTCCCGGGATCCGGACGAGGCATCGCAGATCATCGAGGCGTTCCGCACGATCCGCATGAACCTGCGCTACGCCTTCGACGGCGCTGGCTCCATCGCGATGGCGATTTCGAGCCCAGGCCCAGGGGACGGCAAGTCGCTCGTGGCCCTCAACCTCGCGCTCTCCTTCGCCGAGGCGGGATACCGCACCCTGCTCATTGATGGGGACATCCGCCGCGGTGAGCTGCATGCCGCATTCGAGAATCCGATCGTCAGGCGACCGGGGCTGATGGACCACCTCGTCGGCACGGTACCGGTCGAGAGCGTCTTCCGGGAGACAGACATCGAGAATCTGACGCTCGTCCCCTGCGGGACTCGCCGCCACCGCGGGCCGGAGCTGCTCCAGTCGCAGGCATTGAACAGCTTCGTGGACTCGATGCGCACGCGCTTCGATGCGGTAATCATCGACACGCCGCCGCTCGCCGCGGGGATCGATCCGTTCGTCCTCGGAGCCGCCACGGGGCACCTGCTCCTCGTGCTCCGGACCGGGGAAACCGACCGCAAACTCGCGCAGTCGCGCCTCGCCCTCGCCCACCGACTGCCGATCCGCGTCTTGGGCGCGGTGCTCAACGACATTGAAGCCGAGGGCGCGTACCGGTATTACTCCTACCTGTACGGTTACTCAGTGGACGACGACGAGCCGCAGACGCACGGCCGCCTCGTCGCGAAGACGGGCACGGGGGACTGAGGTCGAACGGGGGCCGACGCGGCCTGAGGCTGTTGGCTGATCGCACCGCGGGGCCGGCTCTGGTGACAGAGGACGGCCCCGTTTCTCATTGCTCAACCGCTATCGGCCACTTCCAGTGGCCAACAGCCAACAGCTTACGTCAGCGACACCGCTGGGACGTCCTCGAACGAGCGGATACGGAACCCGGCGCGCTCGTCGCGCACGTGTCGGAGGGCTGTCGTCGCGCGGAACAGGAGCTCGACCGCGTCCACGGAGGCTTCGGCGAAATCCGGCACGGCACAGTACCCGGCGCGGATGTCGACGTGTCGCTCGAGCCCGTCGAGCTCCAAGGGGAGGGCGTCCGCGGATGCGCGCAGGCGCTCGACGAGGCGCACCGCCCCGCTCGCCTCCGCGCCGGGGGCAATAATCGCGAATTCGGCGAGCCCGAGACGGCCGATCGCGTCGGAGGCGCGTCCCGTATGCCGGCAAACCTGTCCCACGTATTCGGCGATCCGCGTCGCCGTTGTCTCCGACCCCAACCCGTTGCCAACTGGACCGCTCTCCACGTCGGGGGCGAACGCGACACACGCCAACGCCTGCCGGTGGCGCGACGCTTCCGCGCCGATCTCCCGGGCTCGCCGCGCCAGACCGCGCAGATTGTACAGTCCGGTGAGCGGATCCAGCAGGCTGTCGTCGCGAACGCGATCCACCGCCTGCTTGGCCTGGACGTAGCTATGCAGCTTCAGGAGGAGGACTTCGCCGTCCAGGGGCTGGTTGAAGTAGTCCCAGGCACCGGCGCGCAGGGCCGCGAGGCGTTGAGCGCGCGCCGACGGCGCGGACGCGGTGACGATGATGGGTGTCGCGTAGGTAAATCGAGGATCGTTTCGGAGCGTCGCACACACCTCGAGCCCGTCGATGTCGGGCATTCGGACATCCACGATGATCACGTCGGGTAGCGCGGTGCGCGCGAGCTCGATCGCCTGGCGCCCCGTGTAGGCCCGCAGCACGGCGTATCCGTTGGGGCCTAGGATACTCTCGAGCGAACGCGCCGACCATTCCTGCTCATTGGCGACGAGCACCAATGGCGGACGTGATGGCCTATCGTTCTCGTGCATACGGGCCTGGGCGGTGTCGGCGGTCGGCCGAATCGGTCGATAAGGGGGGATCTTCGAAACGTCTGCCGTATCTGCACGGATCATGCAGAGCGATGGCGCAAGCGTAACATCTTTATATCATTGTAGTTAACTGCCTTGCGCCGTAGTGGTCGAGAGGGCAGTCATGACGCGCTAATGCCACAGAACGATGTAAACATGATACGTCGGTGCTACACTCGGAAGTGTTTGGGCGTGGCACTTACCCGGCTGTGGGTGTACCAAGGGGGCCGTTTGCGCGTGAGCTGGCTGGTCCCGGTGTAGTGGCGACCCGGAAATTCTGTGGGGCGCCCGCCACACTCGGCACTCGGTGCGTACTCCGGCCAAAAAACGCAAGTGATTGTCCGTGAATATCTTATATCATACCGCTAGTGCCCTGATCGGTAGCACAAGCGGTGCATAGGGGCAGGCACCATGCAGATCATATCTCCCCGCTGGATGCGGCGCGCGGTTCGGGCTTCCTGGATGCTCGCGGTTGCGCTCGGGGCGCTCGCCGGGAGCGCGCCACTCGCATCGCTCCAGGCGCAGAACGGGACTGACGTCGCGGCGAGACGCGCGTTCGCGACGCGCGCCGAGCTCGGGCAGCTAGTCGTCCGTCTCCAGCAGGAGATCGCGACGACTTCCAAGAAAGACACGCGGGCCGCGAAACAGGCCGACCTCGCGGTCGCCGAGGGGCGGCTGCGCGACGGCGACTTCGACGTGGGTGATCGCATTAACGTCCGAGTCGACTCGGCGAGCATGTCGGCGACCGACACCTTCACAGTGAAGGAAGGGCGCATGATCGAGCCGCGCGAGGGGCCGCCAGTCTCCCTCCATGGAGTCCTTCGCGCCGAGCTGCAGGAGTACATGACGGCACAGTATGCCCGCTATCTCAGGAACCCGAATATTACCGCGACCCCGCTGATGCGGGTCGCAATACTTGGCGGAGTCGGCAATTCGGGCTTCTTCACCCTGCCCTACGACATGCTGCTGAGCGACGCGCTGATGTTCGCGGGCGGCCCCGGCCAAGGCGCGGACCTGAGCAAGTCTTACGTGCAACGCGGCAAGCGGAAAGTCGTAGAGGAGCGCGAATTTCAGAAGGCATTGATGGAGAACGAATCGCTCGAAGGTTTAGGCGTCCGCTCGGGCGACGCTATCGTCGTCGGCGGTTCGCCGTCGTCCAAGGACTGGACCCAGACCCTTCGCACGGTGGGTGTCAGCCTTGGCCTCGTCTTGACGTTATATGGACTTAGCAAGAGACTCTGAGGCCCGCGTGCTCGAGAATCAGAGCAAGGTTCGACCTCACGGAAGTCGGAAGTCC